>CALGAK010000023.1 GCA_937954085.1 uncultured Bacteroidota bacterium | reverse complement strand
CTTTTTGTAACTCTTTTAAATAGCGTATGATATTTTCTTTTGTGGGTTTCATTGGTTGCTAGTGAGAAGGATGCCACCGCCACACCAGAGTCGAGGTAACGCACTTTGGGGTCGCCCCCGATGTTACCAATCAGCATTACTTTGTTTAGCATAGTACTAATTTTTAAAGGTTTAAGAATGAACTATGGTATTGCTTATTCTTAAAGCGCAAGCGCCAAAGTTAAGCAAAATTACCTGCTTCTATTTTCAAAGATTGATTCATAATAGTTGGTTAAGAATGAATCCATCAGTTTAGATACGGGCAATTTACTAAGTTCTTTTGTTGGTTTCAATTGAAAGGGATGAATGGTATCACTTAATTTATCCTTACTAATAAGGAGGATATAGGTAGCATGGATCTGTCTATGGCTAAGGAGGTGTTTTTTCTTGTTTTGGATAATTTGAAGGTCGAAATGCGGTTGATAAAGGCGATTCCAGAGCGAAAGTTCCGATAATTGATCAGGAGCTAAGGGTGTTTTCGTCTCTTCGAGTGGGAATTGATACATTCCTCCCCAAATTCCTTTGTTTGGTCGTTTATCAATGTAAACATGTTGCTGGTCGGTAAGGACAAAATAATAGTGCCAACGTTTTTCAACGATGGTTTTACCTCTTTTAATAGGTCGAGTGTCGATAGTGTTATTATGGTATGCTTCGCAAAGTTCCAGAAGCGGGCACGCTTGGCAATCGGGGTTGACCGGTACGCATTGCAGCGCACCGAACTCCATGATGGCTTGATTATACTCGCCCGGTTTTTCGGTGTGAAGTAATTCCTGGGCAAGTGATTTAAACATCTTTTTCCCTTCCGAGGAATCGATGGGTAGGTCTATATTAAAGAGTCGAGATAAAACGCGATACACATTTCCATCGATTACAGGGACCGGTTCATGGAAAGCAATTGAGGCGATTGCAGCCGCTGTGTATTCGCCAACTCCCTTAAGCTTAATAAGTTCTGTGAATGTTACAGGAAATTGGTTGTTGCGGTTTTGGTGGATTTCGATGGCTGTATGATGGAGGTTCCGAGCTCTTGAATAGTAACCCAATCCTTGCCACAATTTGAGGACGCTTTCTTCGTCGGCCTTCGCCAAGTGTTCAATAGTAGGGAAGGCAGCTATAAAACGCTGAAAATAAGGAAGCCCCTGAGCTACTCGTGTTTGTTGTAAAATGATTTCCGATAACCATATTTTATAGGGGTGCGGATCTTCTCTCCAGGGAAGGGTTCGTTTGTTCTGTTCATACCAGGCTAGAACTAAGTTTTTGATATAGCTAATTTTATCCAAAATTTTTACGGTGAGTTTTTAAGCAAAAATACTGGCTAGTGGTTTTATTTGTGTAATAAATTCCCTTATATTTGCAGACCAAATTCAAAATGAATTATAAGTAATTGATAATTAAAGTTTTTTAAAAATGACAAAAGCTGATATCGTAAACGAAATTTCGAAGAACACAGGTATTGAAAAGGTCACCGTTCTAAAGACTGTGGAAGCTTTCATGGATTCTGTAAAAAATTCATTAACCCATGGCAAGAATGTATATCTGCGTGGATTCGGTAGTTTTATAGTTAAGGAGCGCGCTGAGAAAACAGCCCGAAATATCTCCAAGAATACTACTATCATCATCCCTGCTCATAATATCCCCGCCTTTAAACCTGCTAAGACTTTTGTCAACAAGGTTAAAAATCACGTAAAATAATAACCATTTATAAACGATAGCTATGCCAAGCGGAAAGAAAAGAAAAAGACACAAAATGGCTACTCATAAAAGGAAGAAACGCCTAAGAAAAAATAGGCATAAAAAGAAGAAGTAGCCTAATTCACACTCTTCCTAACAGTTTTCAATAAACCTAAAGAGCAACATCTTTAGGTTTATTGTATTTATACCATTCACACCGCAATGATTCTTATATCGGTCGGGGAATTATATGACTTCACAAACAAGTAAAGAACTCATTATAGATGTTAATGCCGGTGAAACCTCCATTGCTCTATTGGAGGATAAACTGATAACCGGTTTATACAAAGAGAAGAACAGTATTCAGTTCTCGGTAGGCGACATTTATTTAGGGCAGGTTAAAAAAATCATGCCCGGCTTGAACGCAGCCTTCGTCAATGTTGGTTACGAAAAGGATGCTTTTTTGCATTATCTCGATTTAGGTCCACAGTTTAGTTCGCTGAAAAAATACCTAAGCCTTACCTTAGAAGGAAAGCCCGTTCCTGCTTTCTCTTCTTTCCCATTGGAACCAGATATCAATAAACATGGGAAAATAACCGAAGTGCTTTCGCCGGGGCAATTGATTCTAGTGCAAATAGCTAAAGAACCAATCTCTTCTAAAGGGCCTCGATTATCAAGCGAATTGTCGATTCCTGGTCGGAACATGGTGCTTATTCCCTTTTCGAACAAAATCTCCATAAGCCAGAAAATTGGCTCCGACGAGGAGAAGCTTCGATTGAAAAAATTAATCCAAAGTATTAAGCCCAACAACTACGGTGTAATTGTTCGAACTGCAGCGAAAAGTAAACGAGTGGCAACGCTCGACAATGAACTGCGTGAACTCGTCGAGAAATGGGAAAATGCTTTCAAGTCGATTAAACAAATTAAAGGACCGCAACTCTTTATTGGTGAATTGAATCGCTCTTCGGCCGTGGTGCGCGACCTTTACAATGCCAGCTTCAACCATATTTTTGTTAATGACCATCATGTCTATCAGCAAATAAAACAATACGTTGAGACTATCGATCCGGAGAAATCCAAGATTGTAAAAATGGTTTCGGCCAAAACGCCCATTTTCGAGCAATTTGGGGTCGATAAGCAAATTAAAGCGAGTTTTGGAAAAACGGTCAGTTTCAAGTCGGGAGCTTATTTAATTATCGAGCACACCGAAGCGATGCACGTAATTGATGTAAACTCTGGAAATAGGACCAAAAAGGACTTGAATCAGGAGTCGAATGCGCTCGAAGTCAATTTAGCGGCGGCCGAGGAAATTGCAAGGCAGTTAAAACTGCGCGATATGGGAGGCTTGATCGTAATCGATTTTATCGATATGACCCTGGCTCCGAACCGACAGGCTTTATACGATAAAATGCGAAGTCTGATGGCCGACGATCCGGCAAAGCACACCATTTTACCCTTGAGTAAGTTTGGGCTAATGGAAATAACCCGTCAGCGGGTGCGCCCTGAAACCGATATCGATACCATTGAAAAATGTCCTTCGTGCAATGGAACCGGCGAGATTCAATCGAGCATGTTGCTCATGGATGAAATTGAAAATAATCTTAAATACCTGCTAAAGCAAAATCCAAGCATTAAGTTCTTGAAACTGAAGGTACATCCCTTTTTAGGTTCCTATTTCAAGCAAGGTGTTTTTAGTATTCGCTATCAATGGGCAAAAAAATACAAGATTAAGCTCAAAATCAAGGAAATCAATTCTTTCCCAGTGCTCGAATATCGCTTTGTCGATCAAAATGAGATTGATATACTGGTCTGATTTTCACGGGTTTTTCCCTGTTAATTTTTATTAAATACCCTAGCCTCTTCCATGCCCCTGTTTCAAGAGGGAGTATGGCTGCTAAAAAATCATATTTTTGCGAGCTGTATTCTAAATCCATTTAGTATGAAGTTTCGCATGCTTTTCATCCTGGTAAGTGTCCTTCTTACCAGTTTCAGCACTTTACAAGCACAAATCGACATTCCTGTTACTTGGGAATACCGTCTGATCAATTCCAACAAAGCGTCTGCTATTCTAGAAATGGAAGCCACCATCGAAGATAAGTGGCATCTCTACAGTCAGCATACCCCTGAAAATGGTCCGCTTTCGCTCTATTTTGAGTTCGAAGAGAGTGAACATTGGGAGCGAATTGGTGAGGTAAAAGAGCCCAAGCCATTGACTGAGTTCGACGAGATTTTTAAAGTGGATGTGCTCTATTTCAAAGATAAAGTGGTCTTTACGCAAGAAATCAAAATCTTGAGCCAAGAGCCTTTTTTCATTCGAGGCACCTCTGATTATCAGGCTTGTATCGATGGGAAGTGCGTTCCGGGCAACGACGATTTTGCGATTCCGGTAAACGGAGCCAAAGCTGATGCGGCTAGCCCGGCAAAAAAAGAGAGTAAAGCGGTTAAAACCATGTCGTTTGGCAATATGGATGCGGTTGGGGAAGTGGTTCCTGCACCGGCTTCTGTAACGCAAAAAGAAGGAGAGGCTCCTGCAAAAGCTGATTTACTAAAGGAAGAAAAAGCCCCGATTAGTTCTGAACCTGCAGGTGAAAATAAAGGATTGTGGTTATTCTTCTTCATTAGCTTTTTGGCAGGTTTAGCTGCGATTCTTACTCCTTGTGTTTTTCCGATGATTCCAATGACGGTTACCTTCTTTATGAAAGATAAAGAACATGCTGCTAAAGGGAAAAGAGAAGCTTTGGTTTATGGATTTTCCATCATCGCTATTTATACCTTCATTGGTTCCATTCTCGCCGTTGTGGCCGGACCCGCGATAGCCAATTGGCTTAGCACCCACTGGATTCCAAATGTGCTGTTCTTCTTGATTTTTATGGTTTTTGCAGCCTCTTTCCTTGGGATGTTCGAAATTGTCCTTCCCAGCAGCTTGGTGAACAAGTCGGATGCTAAAGCGGATAAAGGCGGATACATTGGTGCTATTTTCATGGCCGTTACGCTTGTGCTGGTGTCGTTCAGTTGCACTGGTCCTATTGTTGGAGCCATTTTGGTTGAATCGGCTGGTGGCGCTGTTTTACGACCCATTATTGGAATGTTCGGCTTCTCCTTAGCATTTGCATTACCCTTTACCTTATTTGCTTTCTTCCCCGGTTGGTTGAAAAATTTGCCCAAATCGGGCGGATGGCTCAATTCCGTTAAAGTTGTTCTTGGATTCATTGAGTTAGCTCTCGGATTAAAGTTCCTGAGTGTAGCCGATCAGACTTACCATTGGGGTATTTTAGATCGCGAGATCTACCTCGCCTTCTGGATTGTCATTTTTACCTTGATGGGACTCTATTTGCTTGGAAAACTCAAGTTTTCGCACGATAGCGACATGCCTTATTTGAAGGTACCTCGCCTTGCATTGGCCATTGTAACCTTCACCTTCGTGGTTTACCTGATTCCGGGAATGTTCGGAGCGCCCTTAAAAGCTTTGTCGGGGTATTTACCTCCGTCGTCGACCCACGATTTTGATGTGGATGACAAGATGATTGAGAATGCATTTATGTTGCAGGAATTGATAAACGAAGGTGGCATCGCTGCTACCGGCTCTGGTAACAAAGCGGATTGTCCTGAGCCGAAATATGCCGACCAATTGCATTTACCACATGGATTGAAAGGGTTCTTTGATTACGATCAGGCCTTAGCTTGTGCACGTGCTCAGAACAAACCCCTCTTCATCGATTTTACCGGACATGGTTGTGTTAACTGCAGGGAAATGGAGGCAAATGTTTGGTCGGATCCGGAAGTGCTGAAGCGATTACGTAACGATTACGTCGTGGTGGCCTTGTATGTTGATGACAAGAAGATTAAGTTGCCAGAAGATGAATGGGTCGTTTCCACCTACGACGGAAAGGTTAAAAATACTTTGGGTCGGAAATATGCCGACTTTCAGATAAGTCGCTTCAATGTGAACGCACAGCCCTATTATGTGTTGCTCGGATCCGACGAAGAACTCTTAGTTCAACCTCGAGGGTACGATTTGAATGTAAGTGAATTTGTTACTTTCCTCGACGATGGTTTAAAAGCTTTTCATCAATAATAATCAAAACAGGATGATGGTACAAACGTCATCCTGTTTTACTATCCAGATAGTTTATGCGTATTTTATTTTTTATTCTTTTCAGTTTTCTTTTAAGTCAAACCGCTTTTTCCCAGCCCAAGAGTTTAGTCCAGTGGATGGATTTCGAAGAAGCCTTAGCGAAGCATGAACAGCAACCCAAAGTTCTTCTGATCGATATGTACACCGATTGGTGTGGGTGGTGCAAGGTATTGGATACAACCACTTTTGCAAATCCTGGTATTGCTAATTATATCAATTCCAATTTTTACCCTGTTAAGTTCAATGCCGAAGGTTTCGATACGGTTACTTATCGGTCGAAAGTTTATACCAACCAGGGGAGTGGTCGACGGCCAACGCACGATTTAGCTAAGGAGCTTTTAAAGGGCCGACTTTCGTATCCATCGATTGTTTACATCGACGATGCTTGGAATGTTTATCCGGTAGCAGGCTATTTGAAGCCGGAGCAGATTGAGCCTATTTTGGCTTATTTTGTTGAGAAGGCCAATAAATCCGTTCCTTACGATGATTTCAATGCAAGTTTTGAGAAAGTTATTCGGGGTAATCCTCCGATGAAGGATTTAGTGAAGTGGATGGAATTCCCGGAGGCTATCCGACAAAATAGTTTGGCTCCTAAAAAAGTTTTAGTGAATGTGTATTCTTCTTTGGGGTATTCTTCCCGCATGATGATGCAGGATATTTTTACCGATCCTGTTTTAGCGGCGTATATCAATGAAAACTATTATCCGGTGCGGGTAGAGGCGGAGCGAACCGATACCATTGTAGTTAATCAGCAGGTTTTTATTAACGAGCAAAAAGTTAAAAACTATCCTCATCAATTGGCCATTGCCTTATTGAATGGTCAGGTTCAGTATCCAAGCTTGGTGTTCATTAACGAGCAAGGGCAGGTTGTAAATAAGATCAGTGGTTTTTTGAAGAAAGCCGATGTAGAACCACTCTTGCATTTCTTTGCAAAAGATGCTTACCAAACTCAGAAATGGGAAGAATTCCGTCCTAATTTTAAATCGCAATTAACGGAGTAACTAAGGGCGGCGATGCCAGTTGCGCCGGTTTATTTGGATGATATTCCCCCAGTAAGTGTCGAATTCGATAAAAACACGTTTGTCGTTTAAGGCTTCTACCGGCACTCTAGCCAGGGTTCCGTGTTGTGCAAGCGGAGTGCGTCCGTGAAGAATCACTTTTTTGTTCTGTATAATTTCCACATTGACCATTTCCGGGATTCGGTAAACTAAGCCCTTGTCGGTTGCCAGGGTAGAATCAAGCTGATGATAGAAACTTTCGAGTTTTTTTACCTCGGTGGTTGGCGTGATTTGGAGGTAAACAATTTCTTCAAATTCGGCTTCGTCTATGGGTAAGAAACCATCTTCCTGTGAAAAGGCAAAAATTGGATAGAGCTGAATATTCTGTTGATCAATTGTCAGCGGAGTAATATCTTTTTGAACAGACAATTTTGTTCGGCTTGTTTCTCCGGTAAAAAGGGGTAAATAGCTGTTTTCCAGCTTATCGAATTCCTTCATAATGGTACGGAAAGTTTCTCCTTCGGGAAATTCTTCCAGGTCGCCAATCAGCATAGCAAATTTTTCTTCCCGCATTTCGAGCATGATTTTAGCCAAGTCTTGGGCTTTGTCGCGGTTGGTTTTAGTAACATATTCTTTGTTCACCACCGGCACACGCAGCGTTGTCGAATCGGTCTCGATAAGGCGATAAACGGTATCATTTTTAAGGTATTGCCCTTGTGTTAGTGGGATAAAGTCGGTTTGGTGGTTGGGC
Organism: uncultured Bacteroidota bacterium; assembly: GCA_937954085.1. Taxonomy (GTDB): domain Bacteria; phylum Bacteroidota; class Bacteroidia; order Bacteroidales; family M50B96; genus M50B96. The sequence continues at coordinate 73,198 of CALGAK010000023.1, read as the reverse complement.
TGATTTAACAGAATCGATTTGCTTTTCGGAACATCTTGGGTTAGGTCGGTCGCCTTTGCATTGTAAGATTGTAGGATTCCTTGATCGTTCAGACGAATGGATGGAAGTTTATTTTTCTTACCGGCATCGATTAAATAGAACTGTTCCGAGTCGGGTTCTGCAAAAATGTGAATGGTTATGTTCTCGAGGCTGTACCAGGTGCTATCGCGGAGTGGAACATCGGGCATGCCCAGCAGTTCATTTGCATAAGGAGCAAAAGGGCCGGTATGATGGTGGTGTTTGTTGGCATCGGCTTCCACACGAATGATATTTTTGGGAAGTGCATAAACAAGTACATCGTTCTCAACGAAATGCTGGTTTACTTCTTGGAGCGGAATTACTTTGATTCCGCTGCAGGATGACAGTAGAATAAGCGCCACGATGGCAAGCAAGAGATTTTGTTTTCCCATAAGATTAATTCCTTAGCTGATTGGTAATAATGGGGCTAAGATACCAGAAAATTGCGGGTTACTAGCAACGCGGGAATTCCTTCAATTCTTTAAAAGCTTTCCCGATGCAATCGATAATATCGCCGGCCAGCATGCATTCCGGTTCAATGCTATGACAAGCTATATCGCCGGCACGGCCATGCAGGTAAACGGCCAGTCGACTTGCTTCGATGCCTGAATATCCCTGTGATAGGAAAGAAATAATCATTCCGGTAAGGACATCGCCTGAGCCCCCTTTAGCCATTCCCGGATTGCCCGATGGATTGAAGTAGCATTTCCCGCCCGGCTCTGCAATCGATGTGTAAGCACCTTTTAGTACCACAATTACTTCTTTCTGACTGGCAAATTCCATTTGTTTTTGAATTCGTTCATAATGGTTTGCTGCCGGTCCTACTAGCCGTTCGAACTCTTTCAGATGGGGAGTAAGAATGGTTCCTTTGGGAATTAGATCAATGAGTTCTCGGTTTTCGGCAATAAGGTTGATGGCATCGGCATCGATTACAAGCGGATTAACGCATTTGCTCATCATGTCGGCAAGAGCTTGCATGGTATGCCGTGTTTTTCCGATTCCCGGTCCTATCCCAACGGCTGAATAATGCTCAGTAGAAGGAATTTTGCTAATCAGCTTATCGTAACTATCGATGCTTACCATTGCTTCGGGGAGGGAGGTTTGAACTACTTCGTAGCCTAAGCGAGGGACGTGAATGGTGAGCAATCCGGTTCCGGTGCGCAGGCATGCTTTCCCGGAAAGGATGGCCGCTCCTATTTTTCCATAACCACCGGCTATGAGAAAGGAGTGTCCGAATTTACCTTTATGGTCGAATCTTTTTCGCTCTTTTAGGAAGGATCGCAGTGCTTCCGGTTCGGTTAGTTCGTAGGGCGTTTCCAATTGTTTCATACCCTCCGGGTGCAGCCCTATGGGGAGTATTTCCCATTGTCCGACTAGGTTTTCGTTTTCCGGGAATAGGAAGGATAATTTCGGTAATTGAAAACTGAGTGTAAAATCGGCATGGACGATGTGTTGTTTACTCGAGCTTACGGGTTGTTCGCTAGCCAATCCGGAAGGTATATCGATGGCTATGATTGGATGCTCCGATTCATTCATGAGTTCGATCAAGGTGCTGTAGTAACCTTCCACTGGTCGATTCAATCCGGTTCCAAACAGGGCGTCGATTAGTATGGAGTTAGGTTTTGGATTGAAAGCAGGTTGATTTGAATCGAGTAGGATTGTTTCGATGTTTTTGGAAAGCGTTTCTTCTCGGTATCGTGCAGCATCGGGGGAGAATTCTTGCTGGTCGAAGTGGTAGATTCTTACAGGATATTTGGCATCTTTGAGTAAGCAGGCTAGCGCGAAGCCATCGCCTCCATTGTTCCCATTTCCGCAAAAGATTTCAAATTTTTGCTGTGCATCATATCGTTTCGTGATCCAACTAAACAAGGCTTCAGCAGCCCTTTTCATGAGCAAATGCGAAGCGATAGGTTCGTGGGTAATCGTATAAGCGTCGGCTTTTCGAATTTGCGCGGAACTAAGAATTTTCATGCTTTTGCAAGGGTTTTAAGTTACAATAAAAAGCTTCCTGAAAGGGACGATTTATCTTTCGAACAATCATCAAAAGTATGGAAACCTTTGGGAACATCATATGACATTTCCTACGATAAGGTTAGGAAGTTCGAGCCGGTTTCCAATTAGCAAGAGGAAAAAGACAGGCCTCTTTTCCTCCAGAACAGCTATCAAACGGACTGGTAGTCCAAATTGTTTAGAGTGAGGGAGTTTTTAATGCGAATCGAGGCAAGATTAGGATGAAATCGGTTGAATGGTGAGGGTTTTGGTAGCAAAAAAAACAGCAAAAACAAGGGTGAATGGACCTCAAAAAATTGTTATTCAAAATCTTCTGCACCTGACCCTTATTCAAAAACCTTTCTATATTTGTCAGGCAATTCAAAAAATTTAACTTTTAAAACTAAAATTTATGTTTAAAGGACATCCAAAAGGGCTAATTGCTGCGGCTTTAGCAAATATGGGCGAGCGATTTGGTTTTTATACCATGATGGCGATATTGGCCTTATTTATTCAAGCAAAATTTGGTTTGAGTGGAACCAATACCGGTTACATTTATGCGACCTTCTACGCTTTGATTTACATTTTAGCCTTGGTGGGAGGTGTGATTGCCGACCGCACCCGTAACTACAAGGGAACCATTATGGTAGGGCTTATTACCATGGCTCTGGGATATCTTTTAATGTCGATTCCTTCGCAGACACCCGTACCGGAAGATAAAAAGACCCTCATGTTGGTACTTACCCTTTTTGCCTTGTTTGTGATTGCCTTTGGTAACGGATTGTTCAAAGGGAACCTGCAAGCTTTAGTGGGTCAGATGTACGATAACTTGAAAGACGATAAGAAGCGGGATTCCGGCTTCTCTATTTTCTATATGTTCATTAATGTAGGTGCCATTTTCGCTCCTTTTACCGCTGTTGGTGTTCGTAACTGGTGGTTAGAGCACAATGGATTTGAATATAATTCCGACCTTCCTGCATTGTGTCATTCGTATCTCAACGGAACCATTGAGGCCAATGCCAGTGCCTCTCTTCAAGCCCTTGCCGATAAAGTAAGCGGTAGTCCAGTGAGTAACCTGAATGCCTTTGCCAATGAATACTTGAATGTTTTCGCTACCGGTTTCCACTACGCTTTTGCAGTTGCAATTTTTGCTATGGCGATTTCATTTGTGGTTTACATGGTAAACAAGAAATTCTTCCCGGATCCTAAAAATCATCATGCTGAAACAAATGCCGATGGAAGTAAAGTCATTGCTATGGATCCAGCCGAAGTTCGTCAACGGATGTATGCCTTATTTGCTGTATTCGGAATCGTTATTTTCTTTTGGTTCTCTTTCCATCAGAATGGATTGACCTTAACCTATTTTGCGCGTGACTATACCTTATTGAAAATTGGAAGTTGGGATATTTCAGCTGAGATTTTCCAGTCGATGAATCCGTTCTTTGTAGTTTTCTTAACACCGGTGATTGTGGCTATTTTCGGGTATCTGAATGCTCGAGGTAAAGAACCATCTACGCCCCGGAAGATTGCTATCGGTATGTTCATTGCTGCCTTAGGTTTTGTGGTGATGGCTCTTGGATCTGTCGGAGTTCCTAATTATTCTGAGATTAATCCTGAATTGGGTGGTAGTCCTTTGGCTGAAGCTCAGCGAGTAACTCCTTACTTACTCATGGGAACTTATTTCATTTTAACGGTAGCTGAACTCTTTATATCTCCACTTGGAATTTCTTTTGTATCGAAGGTTGCTCCTCCACAATATCAAGGAGTTATGCAGGGAGGTTGGCTTGGAGCCACTGCACTGGGTAATCAGCTGTTGTTCATCGGTGCAATCCTCTACGAATCGGTGCCAATTTGGGCTACTTGGAGTATTTTCGTGGTAGCTTGTATTATTTCCATGGGAACCATGTTGTTTATGGTGAAGTGGTTAGAGCGTATCGCAAAATAATTTTAAAAGTATATGGATTAAAAAAGGCTGATGCAACCCTGTATCAGCCTTTTTTATTCGAAACTTCCTTGACTTCTTTTTGTTAAGAGGAAAACAAATTTTAGCATAACCTTATCGTATTGAAAGATGGCTTATCAGTATATCAACCTGGAGTATTTGTATAAACATTCCAATGGAAAGATGGATGTTGTGGCTCACATGCTGCACTTGTCGAAGCTCAATGTGCAGATGTACCGCAAGGAAATGATTGAGTATTTTGTAAATGCAAGTTGGTATAAACTTGCCGAAACCGCCTTTTGGGCCAAGCAAAAGTTGCCTTTAGTCGGATTAGTTGATTTCTCGGCTAAAATGAATGAATTGGAAAAACTCACGCATAAGGGAGAAGATGTAGAGGCAATGGAGAAAATTATTCGTGAGTTCGACGAAGCAGCCCCCAAGATTATTGAAGAGCTCGAAGAGGAATTGCAGAAACTGATTTTAGAGTAATCCAATAGATCGGATCATTCTAGAAAAACGGGACCTAAAGATATCTCCTTTTCATTCTTAAATTTTCGGGTTAAAAAGTCCAGCCTAGCTGCATTGCCCTCTCCATAAAAAGCGAAAGTCCTCTTCGAAAAAGAGGACTTTCGCTTTTTATGGGATGAGGGTGCGTTTTACTTCAATCGAAGCTCCAGCTCGTCGAGTTGATCGGTTGCGATAGGCGATGGTGCATCGATCATTACATCGCGACCGGCGTTGTTTTTTGGGAATGCAATTACGTCGCGAATCGAATCGTTACCGGCAAAGAGCGAAACCAATCGGTCGAAGCCAAAGGCAACCCCAGCATGTGGTGGCGCACCGTACTTGAAAGCATTCATCAGGAAGCCGAACTGAGCTTGAGCTTCTTCGTGAGTAAAACCGAGAATAGTGAACATATCTTGCTGAAGCCGGTCGTCGAAGATTCGCACCGAACCCCCACCAATTTCCACTCCGTTGATTACCAGGTCGTAGGCATTAGCGCGAACTGCGGCGGGATTGCTCGCAAGGAGCTCAATGTCTTCCGGTTTGGGAGAGGTGAATGGATGATGCATGGCATAATAGCGTTGCGTTTCATCGTCGAATTCGAGTAAGGGAAAATCGACCACCCAGAGTGGAGCAAACTGGTTTTTATCGCGTAAGCCAAGTTGATCGGCCATATGCAAGCGCAGTTCTGACAGTTGAGGTAGTGTTTTTTTCTTCTCACCAGCCATTACGAGGAGCAAGTCGCCGGGTTTTGCCTCCATTTGTTCTGCCCATTTAGCTAAAGCTTCGGGTTGATAGAACTTATCGACGGATGATTTAAAGCTTCCATCGGCTCCGTATTTTACATAGACCAAGCCTTTGGCTCCGATTTGTGGACGTTGAACGAATTTGGTGAGTTGGTCGAGTTCTTTTCGGCTGAATTCGGAGCAGTTAGGCGCAACGATTCCACCAACGTATTCGGCATTTTCAAATACAGGAAAATCGTAACCTTTCGTGAGATGGGTTAGTTCGACGAACTCCATTCCAAAACGCAAGTCGGGTTTATCGCTCCCATAGCGATTCATGGCCGTTTGGTAGTCCATTCGTGGGAACTCGCCATTTAGTTCGACCCCTTTAATGGTTCGGAACAAGTGCTTGGTGAGTCCTTCGAAGGTTTGCAAAATATCTTCTTGTTCTACGAAAGCCATTTCACAATCGATTTGGGTGAATTCCGGTTGTCTGTCGGCGCGCAGATCTTCGTCGCGGAAGCACTTCACAATTTGAAAATAGCGGTCGTAGCCCGAAACCATCAGGAGTTGTTTGAATACTTGCGGGCTTTGAGGTAAGGCATAGAATTCACCGGGATTCATCCGTGAGGGGACCACAAAATCGCGTGCTCCTTCGGGCGTTGATTTAATGAGCACCGGCGTTTCCACTTCGAGAAATTCTTGACCATCGAGGTATTTTCGAATTTCCTGAGCCATTTTATGCCGAAGGATAAGGTTATTTTTTACCGGATTCCGCCGCAAGTCGAGGTAACGATATTTCATGCGCAGCTCATCGCCCCCATCCGATTCATCTTCGATGGTAAAAGGTGGAACTTCCGATTTGTTGAGGATGTTTAATTCGCTTACAATGAGTTCGATGTCGCCTGTGGGGAGGTTCGGGTTTTTATTACTTCTTTCTTGAACAATCCCTTTTATTTGGAGGACAAATTCTCTCCCTAATTTTTTAGCTTTCTCGAAGAGTTCGGGTTGCTTTTCTTGGTCGAAAACCAACTGAGTGATACCATATCGATCGCGTAAATCGATGAAGGTCATTCCACCAAAATTTCTGATTCGTTGGATCCATCCGCTGAGAGTAACCTGATTCCCTTGATTCGTAATGCGTAATTCGCCGCACGTGTGAGTTCTATACATGAGTTGAAAATTTTAGGGCGAAAATAAAGGAATTTGTGAAGAATAGTTGTTTCGTTGCGAGGGCATTTCGGCGATTGTTTTAAAAAAATCCCGGCGTAGTGAATAGTGCCTGTTCAGGCGGTTAAAAATGCTTAAATTGGGTGCTTTTTGGCAGCCAAATGGGCGTTTGTTTGTCTGGGGCTTATAATTTTGAACGATTCAAAATTCCTTGTAGTAAAGCAATTGAATTCAATTCATTAAAAGCAGTTTAAATCCAATAACTCATGAGAAAAAACATCTTAACGATCGCTCTTTCCTTCTTGGCAATCATGGTTTTTAGCCTAGTCAGAGGTCAGGGGTATGATATCGAAGTAAAAATCAAGAATTTCGGGAGTCAGGAAATTTATATGGGTCATTATTTTGCCGATAAAACCTATGTAAAAGATACCGTTCAAACGAATGCCGAAGGGGTGGCTCATTTTAAAGGAGACAAGCCCTTGGAGGGAGGAATTTACTTTGTGGTATTGCCAACCAAAACCATAGCGTGGGAGTTTTTAGTCACCGACGATCAGCAGTTTGCGATGCACACCGATTCGGAAGATTACATTGGAATATTGCAGTCGATTGGACATGCCGAGAATCAGAAGTTTTTTGAATACAGTCGGTTCATGCGCGACCGGAACAAAGAGATGGGTCAGTTCCAGGAATCGTATAAGACCGCTACTGGTGCTGATAAAGAAGCGGTGAAAGGCAAAATCGAAGATTTACAAAAGCGAGTGCAAAAGCAATGGGATAGTTACATCGCCCAAAATCCTGGAACTTTTTTCGCCAATTTAATTAAGGCTCAAAAATATCCGGAGGTACCTGAATTTACCGTCCCCGATCACATTGTCAATAAAGACTCTGTGCTGCAGGTTAAACGCTATTATTACAATAAAAATCATTGGTTCGATAACATCGATTTTACCGATTCACGACTGCTCCGTACATCCTACGTTTACAGTCGCCTACAAACCTTCTTTAACCAAATGGTTTTCGATCCGGATACGGTCATTGCCGAAGGGGAAAAAATTATTAAGCGGTCTGAGCCAAGTCCGGAAATGTTTCGGTATATCGTCGAATACATGCTGAATTTGAATTACGAAACAAAACGAATGGGCATGGATAAAGTCCTGGTGCACATTGGAGAAGAGTACTATTTATCCGGTCGTGCTCATTGGGTAGAGGAAGAAAGGCTGGAGAAAATTAAGGACCGTGTTATGAAAGTACGTCCTAATTTGCTTGGAACGAAGGTAAAAGACATGAAGTTTGTGACGCTTGATAATTCGATAGTCAATTTATACACCCTCACTACCGATTATACGGTTTTGGCATTTTGGGAGCCCGGCTGCGGCCACTGCAAAAAAACCATCCCTAAGCTTCACGATATTTATACTGATTTGAAATGGAATCAGGATAAAAGCATCGAAGTTATGGCTGTTTTTACTCAGGTGAAGGAATACGATGAGTGGAAAGAATTTGTCGAGGAGAAAGGTATGACCGATTGGGTGAATGCCTACGACCCTTATGGATGGAGTGGCTTCCGCGACCAATTCGACATTTATTCTACTCCAACGGTGTATTTGTTGAATAAGAATAAAGAAATTATTGCGAAACGAATTGATGTAGAGCGCATAGCCGAGTTTATCGAAAACTATGAAAGCATAAAATAATTGGTGTTGAGCGATTCCGAAAAAAGTATTCAGCAATTAAACGACCTCTGTGCTCAGAGCCTGGTGAGTCATTTGCAAATGGAGTTTTTTCTCGATAATTCGGGAATGCCAGCTTTGAAAATGCCGGTTGGGTCGGCTCAAAAACAACCTTTTGGCCAGTTGCATGGTGGGGCCTCTCTCGCTATGGCCGAGACCTTGGCTGGAGCCGCGAGTATGTGGTTGCTCGATTCCAATCAGGTTGCAATGGGAGTTCAGGTAAATGCTAATCATGTTCAGTGGGTCGATCGAGGATGGGTTTTTGCTTATGCCAAAGCCATCGTTCTAAAAGCGAATTGGCATTTGTGGGACATTACCATTCAAGATGAATTGGACCGAATAATTTCGGTTGTTCGAATTCAAAATCGAATTGTGGATAAAGTAAGCGAATGAATCTTTCGGACTTTTTAAACTCTTGTCTCAACGGCGGAATTGCTTTTGCCAGTGTAAAAGAACCCGGTAAAAAGGTTTATACCATTCCGGCGGAGCTCAGTCAGGTTCGTTCTGTGAGCGATGCAACGCTGCGGCAGGTTGAGCAAGGTTTTCTGGTTGCTCCCTTTAAACCTGGGGATCAAAAATGGTTGATTCCGATTGATCATTTGCACGAAGGGAATTTCATTCCCGATACCCTCCTTCAACAACTGAAAAAGGATCGAAGCCTTGTACCTTTTCAGAAGAACCCATTTGATTCGACGCTTTTTCCCGAGTATGCTGCTCAGTTTAAGCTTTTTCATCAATCTTTAACCAGCGGCGAACTAACCAAAGTGGTGTCGTCGCGACGAACACTGCTGGAGCCTTTGCAGGAACCGGATGCTTATCCGCTACTGTTTGAATCGTTGATGCAAAATTATCCTTTTGCTTTTGTGTATTGGATTCATATACCGGGTGTTATGTCCTTTATGGGGGCCAGTCCGGAGGTGTTGCTAGAATGGACCAATGGTGAGGGACATACCATGTCGCTAGCCGGGACAATGCCAGTGGATTCGCCCATGTTGTGGGGTGAGAAGGAGCGAGAGGAGCAGGCTATTGTGAGCCGTTACATTCAAACCATATTGCAAGAAGAAAACTTGTCGGTAAAGGTTTTCCCGACCGAGGATAAGATTGCCGGCCGGATTAAGCATTTATGCACTCGCTATCGTTTTCCATTGCCTTCGGATCGATTTCTTGAGTTAGCTTTACGATTGCATCCAACTCCTGCTATTGCCGGGATTCCCATGCCGGAGGCAGTTAAGTTGATAGAAGAGGTAGAGCATCAATCTCGTCGATTCTACGCCGGATTTGCCGGGTTATTGCGCTTGCCTGATCAGGGTAGTTTATTTGTAAGTTTGCGCTCGATGGAGATTTTTTCCGATGCTCTGGTCTTATACACCGGAGGAGGTCTCACGGTAGATTCTCAGTTAGAGAAGGAGTGGGAGGAGACCGAGCGAAAGGCTGAAACCTTATTGTCGATTATTGAAAAAATTAGGAAATTCGCACGAAAACAAGCACATGACCAGCGATAAGATTGGAATCAATCATTTAGTAGAGATTCTGCTTCAAAAAGGGATTGATTCGGTTGTGATTTCGCCCGGAAGCCGGAATGCACCCTTAGCCATTAGTTTTGCCCGGAATCCGTCTATTCATCTTTATCCAATTGTCGATGAGCGGTCAGCCGCTTTTTTTGCCATGGGCATGGCCCGTGAATTGGGTAAGCCGGTAGCTTTAGTATCTACTTCGGGAAGCGCTGTGTTGAATTATGCTCCGGCATTGGCAGAGGCTTATTATCAGGAGATTCCACTCATTTGCCTCACCGCCGACCGGCCGGCAGCCTGGATTGATCAGGGAGAGAGCCAAACCATTCGTCAGTTCGAAGTTTTTAGAAATTTTATTCTAGGGAGTTTTCAACTTCCCGAAGTAATTCAGAATGAAGATCAACTCTGGTTGAATAATCGTATCATCAACGATGCGATTAATTTGGCCATAGGGAAACCACATGGTCCGGTTCATATCAATATTCCTTTGTCCGAGCCCTTGTATGGGGTTCACGAGTCGGATGCGATTCAGCCTAAATTGATGAATCATGTAAAAGCAGAGCCCCTTCTCCCCGAAAGTGAGGTGCAAGAGCTGAAATCGTCGTGGAGCAGATTTGATCGAAAATTATTGCTCATTGGGCGTCAGGCTCCCGATGCAGCGTTAGAACAACAAATTAACGACTTGGCAGCCGATCCATCGCTGGTGGTGCTGACCGAGAGCACTTCGAATATGCATTCGGAACGCTTTTTTCCTTGCATCGATAAGTTAATGGTTTCGATGCCACCGGAGCGAATGGAAGCTTTCCATCCTCAGCTCCTGATAACCATTGGTAATCAGGTGATTTCTAAGATGGTGAAGGCTTGGCTTCGCAAGATTCCCGGTCTGCAACATTGGCATATTGATGCTTCTGGGAAAGCGTTGGATACGTATCAGCATCTCACACGGGTTTATCCAATTAACCCCAGCGTTTTTCTTCACTATTTGACCGACTTGCCCCGCTCCTCCAGCACGTATCGATTAGCCTGGGAGCCTTTGCTTAGGTCGATTCAACAGCATCATCAAGCCTATTTGCAGCAAATTGCTTACAGCGATTTAAAAGTTTTTGAGGCCATTACTCAATCCTTGCCCGACCATTCGGTGTTGGACATGGCCAACTCAACTCCGGTTCGTTACATGCAGCTTTTTCCCTTTAATCCAAGCATTCGATATTACGGGAACAGGGGAACCAGTGGAATCGATGGGAGTGTTTCCACGGCTGCAGGAGCTGCCTTTGTTTCGGAGCACTTGCATGTATTGATTACTGGCGAATTGAGTTTTTTGTATGACAGTAATGGATTGTGGCACGCCCATCACAAACCAAACTTCAAAATTATTGTTATCAACAACGGAGGAGGAAATATTTTTCGGTTCATCGAAGGTCCGGCTCAATTGCCAGAGTTAGAAGAATTCTTTGAGGTACGTCATGATTATTCGGTAGAGCATTTGGCCAAAGCTTTTCGATTCCGCTATGCTGCTGTACAGCCAGAGAACGACCTAAAGCTTGCCTTGGAGCAGTTCTATGTGCCGAAAGACCGACCGGAAATTTTAGAGGTTTTTACTCCTCCGGAGGCGAGTGGCTCCATCCTCAAAGCTTATTTTAAGTATTTAAAAGATAATCGATTATGACACAAAGAAATTGGACTACCATCAAGGAATACGAAGATATTCTATTTGATTTTTTCGAAGGAATTGCAAAGATCACGATCAATCGCCCTCGATACCGCAATGCATTTACCCCCACTACCACCAGCGAAATTAGCGATGCGCTGCGCATTTGTCGCGAGGACCAAAACATTAACGTTGTGGTTTTGACTGGAGCGGGCGACAAAGCATTTTGCAGTGGAGGCGATCAAAACGTGAAGGGAGCGGGAGGATACATTGGGAAAGATGGTGTTCCCCGACTGAATGTGTTGGATGTGCAGCGTCAGATTCGTTCCATGCCAAAGCCAGTAATTGCCATGGTTAATGGTTATGCCATAGGCGGAGGTCATGTGCTCCATGTTATTTGCGATTTAACCATTGCATCGGAGAACGCTATTTTTGGACAAACCGGGCCGAAAGTTGGCAGTTTCGATGCTGGATTTGGTTCATCCTACTTAGCGCGGATTGTGGGTCAGAAAAAGGCGCGCGAGATTTGGTTTTTGTGCGATCAGTATTCGGCACAAGAAGCGCTGGATATGGGCTTGGTAAACAAGGTTGTACCCCTCGAGCAGCTCGAAGATACGGTTGTTGAATGGTCGAAAAAGATGATGATGCGCAGCCCAATGGCATTGCGAATGATCAAGATGGGCTTGAATGCCGAGCTGGATGGACAGGCAGGCATACAGGAATTGGCCGGAAATGCCACCCTGTTGTATTACTTAACCGAAGAAGCTCAAGAGGGTAAACACGCTTTCCTTGAGAAACGCGACCCCGATTTTCATCAATATCCCAAATTTCCTTAAGCATGGCAAATGCAACGGCTTGGATTCAAGCCTTTCGCTTACGAACCTTACCCTTAGCCTTGTCGAGCATAGCGCTTGGTGGTTTTGCAGCTTGGCATCGCGGAAGTTTTCAGCTTACGGTAAGCTTGTTGGCAGCCCTCACCACTTTGCTCCTGCAAATTTTGTCGAATCTGGCCAACGATTATGGCGATTCGAAAAAAGGAACCGATAATGATAATAGGGTTGGTCCGAGTAGGGCGGTTCAGAGTGGAGCTATTAGCCCTGCTTCGATGAAGCGCGCTGTAATCTTTTTCTCTGGCCTTTCCTTGCTTTCGGGAATACTGCTTCTGTTGGCTGCATTCGGAACAAGCGGGAAGCTTTATTTACTGCTAAGTTTCTTTTTGCTGGGAGTAGGAGCGATTTTAGCGGCCATCCGCTACACGATTGGAGAAAATCCTTATGGTTATGCCGGCTTTGGCGACTTATTCGTGTTTCTTTTCTTTGGTCTGGTTGCGGTGGCTGGAACCTTCTTCCTAAATGGGTTAAAGCTTGAATTTGATGTATTTTACCTGGCTGCTGCCATGGGCTTGCTCAGTACCGGTGTGCTGAATCTGAATAACATGCGCGATATCGAAAACGACAGGGCGAGTGGAAAGAATAGTTTGGTGGTAAAAATGGGTTCGTCGCGCGCCCTCATTTATCATGTTGGGCTCATTACCTTGGCATTGCTTTCCTTTCTGCTTTATTCTTGGTCGCATTTTCAATCCTGGTCTCAACTCAGTTATGTAGCTGTTTATCCCTTGTTCTTTATTCACATTCGTCGGGTGGTAATGGAAAAAGAAGCCCGAAAACTCGATCCACGCCTCAAAGAACTAGCTCTTTTATCGCTCCTGTTGGTGGTGGTTTTTGGATTGAGCCTAAATCTTACCCTTTAGTATGTACGTTGCATTATTCCCCTATCGGTTACAATTTTTAATTCCTGCCAAAACCTCGCGCTCCGAACTCTTCTATCGCGATGTTTGGTTCATTCGTTTGCAAGATGAGGAAGGGAAGATCGGTGTGGGCGAATGTCCTCCGCTTCCGGGATTAAGCAAGGAACTTCTGCCTGATTATCCGGAGGTTCTTGCTCGCCTGGTTGCCGATATGAATGCAAATCCGGGCTGGCAACCGGAAGATTTTAAAGATTATCCGTCCTTCCGATTTGGGTTGGAGACTGCTTTAGCCTCGCTCAAAGCGAATAATGGACCGGTCCTGTTCCCAAGCGATTTTACCGATGGACGCTCCTCGTATCGGATAAACGGACTTATTTGGATGGGTACCTATGCCAAGATGAAAAGTCAAATTGCGGCCAAATTGGAGGAAGGCTTTCGGTGCTTAAAGTTGAAAATCGGGTCGATCAACTGGGATGATGAATTGCATTTATTGCGTCAGATCCGAAAGGATTTTTCGCCTTCTCAACTTGAACTGCGGGTAGATGCGAATGGTGCTTTCGATCCTTATGAGGCAGAAGGGAAATTGCGCGATTTGGAACCTTTTCACATTCATTCCATCGAACAACCTATTTATGCAGGCCAACGCTATATGATGGAAGAATTGTGTCGGAAAGAAATTATTCCAATAGCCCTCGACGAGGAGTTGTTACAAGTCCATACTCTCGAAGAAAAACGAAGCTTGTTGGATGAGGTTCATCCGCAGTATCTGATTTTAAAGCCTGGCTTAAATGGTGGATTTGCCTCGTCGGAAGAATGGATTCAACTGGGCCGTGAGCGAAATATTCCATTTTGGATTACCAGTTCGCTAGAAAGTAATGTTGGATTGAATGCGCTAGCACAATTCACTGCTTTGCATGCCGATGATATGCCTCAAGGATTAGGCACCGGGCAGCTCTATGGGAACAATTTTCCTGGTCCGCTACTCCTGCATGGCGAACGATTGTATTTCGATAAAAACCGGACCTGGGATATCCGTTCCATTTTTGAACATGAGCACTAGTCGGATTTGGTGGGAAGGGAAAGCTTTTTCCCCGGAGGAATGGAATTCCTCGATGGATGGGCACTTTTCGACTTTCCCTGATTGGTTGAAGGAATGGAGCATTTTCCTTCGGGAATGGCTAAGTCCCTCGCACCATATTGAGGTTCAGACCTCTGGTTCGACCGGGAAGGCTCAAGCGATGTTGTTGCTTAAATCGAACATGCGATTGAGTGCTCAATCAACCAATCGGTATTTCCAACTAGGAGCCGATAGCCGTTTGTTATCTTGCTTGCCGGTGCGATTCATAGCCGGTAAAATGATGTTGGTTAGAGCCCTCGAAGCGGGTGCTGATCTGATTTTGAAGGAACCACGAGTCAATCCACTCGATGAAATTACCGAAGAATTTGATTTTGCCGCTCTTACTCCTCATCAGCTTTGGAACGCCCATCATGCTGGAAGTCCCATCCATCGGATTCAAACTATTTTATTGGGTGGCGAGGCTGTTTCAGCGGCACTCCTTCAGGTGATTCAATCCTATCCGGTTCGTTTCGTAGCCAGTTATGGAATGACGGAAACCATTACCCATGTTGCCTTGCAAGAGCTTCATCCGAACTACGAGGCTTATTTTCGTTTGCTGCCTGGAGTTAGAGCAGGGCTGAATTCGGAGGGTTCCTTATTTCTGGAGGCCAGTTGGATAGAAGGGCGTATTCAAACTACGGATAGGGTTGAGTTTATAGATTCAAATCGTTTCCGATTTTTAGGTCGGACCGATTTCATTATCAACAGTGGAGGCATCAAGGTTAATCCGGAGGAATGGGAGCGAAGCGTAAAAGAGCAGGTTTCATTCGACTGGCTTATTTCTGCTTGTCCGCATGCCGAAAAGGGCGAAGAGCTTGTTTTAGTCGTTGGTGAAACCGATTGCCACTTAGCCGAAGCCTGGCTCGATACGGTGAACCGCTATTCGACCTTTGGTGTTAGCATAAAAAAACTGCAATGCTGGGATGTTATTCCCAGAACCGAATCAGGAAAAATTAATCGAACCGAAGTAAAAAATCGATTGCAAAACGATACTTTTAGTCCTTAAACCTCGTAAACCGCGTATATGAGCAACACCAACCTGAGTAACCTGCTGGAGCATAAGTATTATTTCCCCGAAACACCCTTTCACAAATTAATGACCCACCGGATAAATCGGGTTTTATTACTTTCAAGCTCATACGATTATTTCATTCTGGAGGAAGATGGTCGGATCGATGAGCAGATTTTTCTGGAGTATGTTGCCCTAAACCTTCGGTATCCGCCTCATTTTATTCATGCCAATTCAGCCCAAAAAGCCCTCGAGATACTCGAGTCGGAACCCATCGATTTGGTCATTACCATGATCAGCATCGAGGATATGGATGTGTTCGAGTTGAGCAATCGGATTAAGGAATATCATCCGCATACTCCCATCGTCTTATTGAATGCTTTTTCGCGCGAAGTTTCCATTCGACTGAGCGAAGTGAATTTAAGTAAGATCGATTTTGTTTTTTCCTGGTTGGGAAATGCCGATCTGCTGCTCGCCATCATTAAGCTGATCGAGGATCGAATGAATGTAGAACAAGATGTAAATGAGGTGGGAGTTCAAACCATTTTACTCGTAGAAGATTCCGTACGCTTTTACTCGAGTTATCTGCCACACATTTATAAAATCATTTTTAAGCAGTCGAAAAAATTCATGGTCGAAGGACTGAATGAGCATCAGCAAATGCTTCGGATGCGCGGCAGACCTAAGATTTTACTGGCTACTAATTACGAAGAGGCGCTCGACTACTATCAAAAATACAAGCATAATTTGCTGGGAGTAGTGAGCGATATTTCCTATCCTCGAAAAGGAATTAAGGACAAACAGGCTGGTTTTAGGCTGGCTCGTTTGCTTAAAAAACACGACCCTTATCTGCCGATTCTATTGCAGTCGTCCGATGCAAAAAATATCGAAGTGGCCCGCACGATGGAAGTCGGGTTTATTCACAAACATTCGAAAACGCTCAATAAAGAGTTGCGGGATTTTGTGACAGAGTATTTTGCTTTTGGGAATTTTAAAATTAAAGATCCCGACACTGGCCATGTTGTGTTGGAAGTGGCTAATTTGAAGGAGCTTCAGGATGTTATTCATCAAATTCCCGATCAGTCGCTTCAGTATCACATCGAGCGGAATCATTTTTCAAAGTGGCTTACGGCCAGGGCCTTGTTCCCGGTAGCGGAAATTTTTAAGTGCTTGCGTCCAGAGGATTTTCAGGATTTGAATCAAATTCGGAACTTCCTGTACACCACTATTTCTAACTATCGGCACAACAAAGGTCGAGGAATCATTTCTAAGTTTTACCGCGATCGCTACGATACTTCCCAGATTTTTAGCCGGATAGGAGAAGGCTCTATTGGAGGAAAAGCAAGGGGGTTAGCCTTTGTCGATTCCTTGATTAAACGTAATGGCTTGCTCGATAAATATCCGAATGTTCAGATTACGATACCGCGAACAGTGGTGCTAAGCACCGAGGTATTCGATGAGTTCATGGAGATGAATCAATTGTATTCGGTGGCTTTATCGAATTTGCCCGACGACGACATCTTGAATCATTTTATTCGGGCTCAATTTCCTTCCCGCATTTTACGCGATTTAGAAGCTTTTATTCGAGTTTCGAAAAATCCGATTGCAATCCGAAGCAGTAGCTTGCTCGAGGATAGTCATTATCAGCCTTTTGCCGGAGTTTACAATACCTACATGATCCCGATGAACGACGAAGACGAAGGGCAAATGCTGGTAAATTTGGCTAATGCGATCAAAGCTGTTTATGCCTCGGCCTATTACAAAAACTCCAAAGCATACATGATTGCGACCTCGAATGTAATCGACGAGGAGAAAATGGCGATAGTCCTTCAGGAAGTGAGCGGACGTGCCTATGATAATCGCTTTTATCCGACGATGTCCGGGGTAGCTCGATCCTTCAATTTCTACCCTATTGGACCCGAAAAGCCCGAGGATGGAATCGTGAATCTTGCCTTTGGTTTGGGAAAATATGTGGTAGAAGGAGAGCCGAATATGCGTTTTTCGCCCAAGTATCCTAAAAAGATATTGCAGCTTTCGAATACCGATATGACTTTGAAGGAGAGTCAGAAAACATTTTATGCACTCGATTTATCGAAAAAGGATCCCGGGTTTACCCCCGACGACTCAGCCAATTTGGTGAAATTGAGAATTAAAGCCGCCGAAAACGATTCATCGCTTAAATACGTTGGTTCTGTGTACGATTTTGAGAATCATATTATTCGCGATGGGGTTAATTACGATGGGAAGAAGATCATCACTTTTGCTAATGTGCTGAAGTACGATACCTTCCCTTTAGCCGATATTATTTCCGATTTGTTGGATATAGGGCATAAGGAGATGAATAATCCGGTTGAGATTGAGTTTGCTGCGGTGCTCGATGTGAACCCTGACACCCCTCGTCAGTTTCATGTTTTGCAGATTCGCCCCATCGTTGATAATCGGGAGTACATCGATGAGGATTTGGATTCGGTTAAGGAGGAAAAAACCCTGATTAAGTCCTATGCTGCTTTAGGAAATGGAATGATAAGCGAGGTGCAGGATGTAGTATATGTAAAGCCTTCCAGTTGGGATCCGTCGAAAACCGTCGAGATAGGCAACACGATTGCCCGGATCAACGAGGAATTTGTGCAGCAGGAATCTTATTATGTATTGGTTGGACCTGGTCGGTGGGGAAGTTCCGACCCGTGGTTGGGAGTTCCGGTTAAGTGGTCGCAAATATGTCAAGCTCGGGTTATTGTTGAATCGGGACTGGAAAATTATCGAGTCGATCCGAGTCAGGGAACCCATTTCTTTCAAAACTTAACCTCGTTTCGGGTTGGCTACTTTACGATTAATCCTTACTCGAATGATGGTTTTTTGAATATCGATTTTCTATCGACACAAAAGGCTGTTTATGAAGATAAATACGTTCGGCATGTTCGATTGAAAAGCGAAATGAACATTAAGATTGATGGTCAGCGGCGCATAGGAGTTATCATGTTGCCCAATGGAATGGAATAATTAAAATTCCGGATAGTAAACACCGCTACCGATAAGGTAATCGTAGCCCGGAATTGGGGTTACGTAGGCATTTTTAAATTGCTCGGTGTTTGTTTGATAATCCATCCAATAATAGGAGTAAAATCCCCCTCCATTTTGAGCGGTCTCAATTAATCCTTGCATGAGGTAGTTTCCGCGAGAGTCTTGCATATCCCACTGATAATTCCCTTCTCGTTCGGGTTCAGGAGGTTGTACTACATTGTAACCGCGGTAATCGAGTACGAAAAAATAGCCACTCAGGTTATCGAAAAAGCGAATGTGCCGTAGGAAGGTTCTCATCAGTTCTACCCGTTCGAGCGAGTCGGAAGCAGTGGTTGGCAGCACTGCAGCCAAGCCTCTTGCCATAAAGTTGACAGCTTCCTGCACCACCTTTTCGTTTTTCTTAAAATCGCAGAGGTAAGGTTCATTCATTCGACCGTAAAAACCTGAGCCTGCGTACCAGTCGGTTCCCGGAATCGCTTTTACGTAAGTGGTTTTTTCGTCGATGTTCCCATTCAAATCGCTGTAATCGTAGCTCAAAAAGCCACCGTTCTGGTAAGTAACCAAATCGATCATTTTAAGTACGATGAGATTCCCATGAGCGTCGGTTTGTTCGAGCGAGGATTGACCTTCCAGTTCGGGCTGAGCTGGGTGGGCAATGTTGTATCCATTCAGGCTTTCCACAAACAAATAGGATTGAGGTTCATCCAGAAAGAAAGCCGCATGAGCAAAGGCCTTACAAAACTTTACTTTTTCGATGGAATCGACCAGCCAGGTGTCGCCGAGGCTGTAAAGCCCTGTATTGAAGGTGCTCACATTGGTTTGGACTGATTCTTTCAGTACTTGGTAATAAGGATAAGCTGCTTGTTCCGGTTCTTTTTCACACGATGAAAAGAAAAATACAGCGATAATTAGAAGGGTAAAATTAGCTTTCATGCGACAGGATTTGTTGATTAAGTTTCCCGAAGGTAGCATATTTTAAGTGTCTTGTGCTTACCTTGTTATTAAGAATTGAAAAGTTGTTCTTATCGACCATGTGGAGCTTTCTGTAAAGTCGTAATTTAGACTGATAGAAAGCAGGTTCGCAGTGCTTGTAGGAGCGGATTGTTTTTCTAAGTTTGCCAGTTGAAAAGTGGCCTTGGAAAGAGTTAGTTCACGGCCTTTTATACGAATTTACGGCTATTGAATGGTAGCATTGAATAGTTTACCAAAATACCTTTCTCTATGAGAATGAACGACGATTATTCCGAACCCGATAACGACCCGATCCTCATCCATCGTTTTGAGGAAATGTTGGAGAATAACGAGGAATTATACTACGACGTGGAGGAGCTCGAACGGATCATTGATCATTATTTGGATTCGGAGGAGCTGGACATGGCTTTGTCGGCCTGTCGGCACGCAGAAAATTTGCACCCCGGAAGTCTATCGCTTAAAATACGAAAGATCTTTGTGCTCATCGATTTAGAATCGATTGAAGAGGCTGGAATCTTATTGGAACAGCTAGAGCTTATCGACGAGGAAAGCTTATTACTCTACCTGGGTAAGTTGCGCATGGCCTTGCATTGGGGCAATTTGGAGGAGGCCGATGGGTATGCAAATGCTCTGCTCGATTCCGATGCTTATGATCCCTTTGATATGCTCATCGATATTGCTGAACAGTTTTCGCGGGCTTTGTATTACGATAAGGCGGAGCAGTACTTGATGCGGGCCAGGGAAATTGAACCTAGTAATGAAGATATTCTTCAAAAATTGGCTGACCTTTATTTGTTGAGCGGGAAAGCTGAAAAATCGATTGAGTTGTATAATAATGCCTTGAACGATACTCCTTTTTCAGAACACTTGTGGTATAACCTGGCTTTGTCCTACACCTTTGCCAATCGCCTCGACGATGCTCTCGGTGCCTACGATTATTGTGTTGCAATAAATCCTCGCTTTACCAGTGCGCTAGTTAATAAAGGGCTAATCTACCTGCAATTAAACAGGACCGAAGAAGCCGTTGCCATATTTACCGAATTACTCGAACAAGATAACTCTCCGGTGCAGGCTAATTTCTATATCGGGATGGCTTATTATCAACTCGACGATCATCGGAATGCAGTAATCTATTTTCATCGGGCCACTGTGCTTGATCCAAATTTTCACGAAGCTCATTACTACGAAAGTGTGTCGTATTACCATCTCCAGTATTGGACGTTGGCCCTAATGGCCATTGAAACGGCTTTGACCCATCATTCGGATAATTACGAATACCTTTTTCAAAAAGCACGAGTCTTGGTTCATCTCGATGAGTTATCAGAAGCCTCGGCTATTTTTACCACCCTTGTGGCCGACGATCCAAGCGATGTGGATTCCTGGTGCTTGCTCTCCAATGTTCACAAAAAGATTGGCTCCATAGCCATGGCCGAAATGGATTTAAAAATCGGAATGGAACATAACCCGGACGATCCCGATTTAAGTTTTCATTTGGCCTACATCTGGTACCGCATTGGAAATGAAAAAGAAGCAGCCGCTTTGTTTCAAAAAGCCTGGGATTTCGATCCCGAAGCTTATAACGACCTGCTCGAATTTTACCCCGAGGCAAGTACGGTTGAAATTTTTCAGCAACACATCCGAAACATTCGAACACTCGGTGAGTAATTTTTTCTTTATTCTAACTCCCTGTAAATGAAGTTTTTTTCCTTGTTTTTGAAAGGTGGGGCCATGGGTGCCGCCAATGTTATTCCCGGTGTGTCGGGTGGGACCATAGCATTGATAACCGGTATCTTTGAACCCCTCATCCACGCCATTAAGTCTTTCGACATGGTCGCTTTGCGATTATTGGTGCGTGGTCGGTTTAAAGACTTTGCCGAGCATATTAATCTCTCTTTTTTATTGGCTGTTTTTGCGGGGATTGGAGTAAGTATCCTCAGTTTAGCCCGACTACTCGGGTTCTTATTCGATCATTATCCCATTTTCATTTGGGCTTATTTTTTCGGGCTCATTTTAGCTTCAGTTTATTTTGTTGGAAAAACGATTGAGCGCTGGAATATTCCCGTAGTTTTTAGTTTTCTCTTGGGGACAGCGATTGCTGTTAGCCTCACACTCATGGCTCCAGCTACCGAAAATAGTTCTTTCTGGTATCTCATTTTGTCGGGAGTAGTGGGCGCTTGTAGTATGATTTTACCAGGCCTCTCGGGCTCGTTTGTCCTTATTCTGATGGGTAATTATCAGTTGGTTATGATCGATGCGATTAATGAGCTAGACCTTGCGATCTTGCTCCCGGTGGCTCTTGGTGCAGCTGCTGGAATACTTGCTTTTTCGTGGGTGTTATCCTACATCTTCAAACGTTTTAAGGATGTTACGGTGGCGGTTCTAACCGGTTTCATTCTCGGTTCTTTGAGTGTGTTATGGCCCTGGAAGCATAGTTACGATTTAAACGCTGAACTAATACCTGTTAATTCCTATGGAGCATTCGATGTTGATCCTTCGCTTTTCGATAAGCTGAAAGTGATGAGCTATGAACCTTTCGTTCCAAATACCTTGGGCTCCATCGAACTAGCTGCGTTGGGAATTGCCCTAGCCGGAATCCTAAGCCTTTGGGCTATTGAAAAGTTAGCGAAGTAAACTTTCTACTTTGCAAAAAAAAAGAGGCAGATTCCTTAGGATCTGCCTCTTTTTTTTATGCTTCGGTTTCGAGCATTATTCGGAGAATATCTACCGCTGCTTTACTCACCGAAGTTCCCGGCCCGAAGATTCCAACAACCCCCGCCTGATGCAAGAACTCATAATCTTGCGGTGGAATAACTCCTCCCACAATGACCATGATGTCTTCGCGTCCCGCCTTTTTTAATTCTTCGATTACTCGCGGAACCAAGGTTTTATGTCCGGCAGCAAGCGATGACACTCCGAGAATGTGAACATCGTTCTCTACTGCTTGGCGAGCCGCTTCTTCGGGAGTTTGAAAAAGTGGCCCCATATCGACATCAAAGCCCATGTCGGCATAGGCAGTTGCCACTACTTTAGCTCCCCGGTCGTGACCATCTTGCCCCATTTTGGCAATCATGATACGCGGCCGGCGGCCTTCACGTTCAGCGAAGAGCTGTGTTAGGCGTAAAGCTTCGTCGAAATCCATATCTCCTTTATTTTCACTTGAGTAAACACCTGAAATAGTTCGAATTACGGCATTGTACCGGCCTGCTACTTTTTCGCAAGCCATGGAAATTTCCCCTAAGGTAGCTCTTTTTTGAGCAGCAATAATGGAGAGTTCCAGCAGATTTCCTTTTCCAGTTTCGGCACAGGTTGTAATGTCGTTGAGTGCTTGAATTACTTCGGCTTCGTTACGGTTGGCTTTTAATTCCTGAATGCGTCGAATTTGCGATTCGCGTACGCTGGAATTATCTACGTCGAGGATATCAATGGGATCTTCTTTTTCGAGGGAATACTTATTCACGCCCAGGATGGTTTCTTTTCCGGCGTCGATGCGCGCTTGTTTGCGAGCAGCAGCTTCCTCGATACGCATTTTGGGTAAGCCCGTTTCGATGGCCTTGGCCATTCCTCCAAGCGATTCAATTTCTTCGATGAGCGCCCAGGCTTTTTGAGCCAATTCGTGGGTGAGCTTTTCAACATAGTAGGAACCGGCCCACGGATCGACCGATTTTACTACATGTGTTTCTTCTTGTAAATAGATTTGTGTGTTACGGGCTATTCGAGCAGAGAAGTCGGTTGGTAAGGCAATCGCTTCGTCGAGAGCGTTGGTATGCAGCGATTGGGTGTGTCCTAACACGGCAGCCATTGCCTCGATCGTGGTTCGAGCAACGTTATTGAAAGGATCCTGCGCTGTAAGGCTCCAACCTGAAGTTTGGGAATGGGTTCGCAATGCCAGTGATTTAGGATTTTTCGGATTGAATTGTTTGACGATTTTGGCCCATAGCATGCGAGCTGCGCGTAATTTCGCGATTTCCATAAAATGATTCATTCCAATACCCCAGAAGAACGAAAGACGAGGAGCAAAGGAATCGATATCCATTCCGGCCTCGATGCCGGCTCGAAGGTATTCCAGTCCATCGGCCAGGGTGTAGGCTAATTCAATATCGGCTGTTGCACCCGCTTCTTGAATATGGTATCCCGAAATTGAAATCGAATTGAAGCGAGGCATATTCTTCGATGTGTACTCAAAAATATCGGAGATGATGCGCATGGAGAACTCAGGCGGATAGATGTAGGTATTTCGAACCATGAACTCTTTTAAGATATCGTTCTGAATGGTTCCGCTTAACTGCTCAAGGCTAGCTCCTTGTTCGAGGCCTGTAACAATGTAGAATGCCAAAACCGGAAGCACTGCTCCGTTCATGGTCATGGAAACCGACATTTTGTCGAGTGGAATTTCATCGAAGAGGATCTTCATGTCGAGGATTGAGTCGATGGCAACACCGGCTTTCCCAACATCGCCCGGAACCCTTTCGTGATCGGAGTCGTAGCCTCGGTGAGTAGCCAGATCGAAGGCAACCGATAATCCTTTTTGGCCTGCGGCTAAATTGCGGCGATAAAAAGCATTGGATTCCTCGGCGGTCGAGAAACCGGCATATTGCCGAATGGTCCAGGGACGCATAACATACATGGTGGAGTAGGGGCCTCGAAGGAAAGGAGGAAGACCAGCGGCATAATTCAGATGCTCGCAATTTTCCAAATCGACCGGAGTGTATAGGTTTTTGATGTCGATTTGTTCGGCACTTTTCCAACTCTGTTCGGAAGCTTTTTTGTCTTTCGATACGGAAGAGCTTGTATGTAGGTCTATTTGTTTAAAATCGGGTCTGTTCATAGTTTAACAGGATAAGGTTTGAATTAAGCGGTAATTGATAAGCGTTCGTGGAATTTTTTTAATTCTTCCAATACATTCATTCTCATGTGAATAAAATCATTGATTCCACTTGCTTGCAATTGTTCCATGCAGGCAGGAGCCCCGGCAATTACCAGCGTGGCATAATCGGGTAGTTGTTTTTTTAGCTCGGGTGCGAGGTGTTCATATTCTTCGTCGGAGGAGCATAAAACAGCTATTTGAGCTTTCGATTTTTCGAAAGCTTTAACTGCTTGGGTTATATCGGGGAAACCATTATTATCGATGGGTTCGATTCCTCCACAGGCAAAGAAGTTGGAGGCAAATTGAGCTCTTGCGCGCCGCATGGCTAAATTTCCCATGGTAATCATAAATGCTTTGGGTCGTTGAGCCACTTTGCTATAACGATCGGCGGCAAAGCGCAACAATTCAAAGGCTTCCGCTCCACGGTAGGGGCTTAGCAAAGGCATATCTTCCAATGCTTTGTTCCCAGCGCTTGAGTGGGGTGCTTTTTCTAAAAGTTCCCCTGAATTCGGGTATTGATTCACCCCAACAAGGATTTCTTTTCGTTCGGCAATTTGTCGATCGCGTTTTTGAGCCATTTGTTGGATACGGTTCTGAATAAACCCTTGTTTGAAGGACTGAAGGAATCCGCCTTCGTCTTCTATTTCGAGGAAGAGTTTCCAGGCTGCATCAATCATAGCATGGGTAAGTTGCTCGATGTAATACGATCCGGCCGATGGGTCGATTACCCGATCGAAATACGATTCTTCCTTCAGCAGTAATTGTTGGTTGCGGGCAATCCGCTTTCCGAACGCGTCGGTAGAACCCAAGGCTTCGTTGTAAGTACCAACTCGCATGGAATGGATTCCTCCAATTGCGGCCGACATGGCCTCGGTGGTGGTCCGTATCATGTTGGTATGGGCATCGTATCCGGATTTATTCCAGGTAGAGGTTTCAACATGAATAAGCATGGGGCTTTGTTCTTTTTCGTCGATTCCATAGCCCGATTGTAGTTTTGACCACAAATACCTGGCAGCCCTAAACTTGGCTATTTCCATGAAATAATTTCCCCCTACGGCAAATTGAAATCGAATGTTTTCAGCTACATCGCTCAATTCAACCCCTTGTCGGGCAATTTGAAAAATGTATTCAGCTCCGGCCGCCAGGCTCATCCCCAATTCTTGAACTAAGTTGGCTCCCGATTGACGGAACAAGTTACCGTTTACCAGGATTGAAGTGAATTGAGGCCAATCGCGGGAAGCGAAAATGATTTCCTTCCCTATGGAAAAAGCAGTGGCTTCGTTTCTCGACCAAACTCCGTGTTGCATGAAATAACTCAGCGGGTCGTAATCGACCGAACCCTCAATGCGGATATTGTTTTCGTTTAAAACTTCAATAACTTCCATGGAACGTTCGCCAGCCAGGAAATTGATTTCGGTAATTTCCGCCGGGATGTCGTTTAAAAGTTGATTCATCCATTCTTCGTCGATGCTGGCGTTGGCATTGAGTTCAAAACCAATCGAACCGACGCCTCGCTTACTTAATTCAGCCACCAATCGATTTCCTTCGATGGCATCTTTTACGCAGATGTTTTCGCGAATGAGCCAGTCGTTGGTGTCGGTTTTTGTTCCGCGTAAGTAGGGAGCTTTTCCGGGCATGCTTTCGAGGTGCGAAAGCGATTGCAAATCTTCAGCTCGATAATAGGGTTTGACATCGATTCCTTCGATGTTTCTCCAAATGAGCTTTTTGCTATAATCGGCGCCTTTTAAATCTTCATGGATAATTGCTTCCCACTCATCGGTGCTAAGGGGAGGAAATTCAGTAAAGAGTTTCTTTTCAGACATGTGTTCTTCTGTTAGTAAAAAATCGATGATAGAAAACCGCAGCTGGACGATAAGTTCCTGATAAACTTCTATCTCCAGAGGTAGCCCTGCTATCTGTTTGATTCGCAAAAGTAAAGCTTTTTGACTGCTCCTCTTTTTGAGGGGAATATGATTTTTATCAGCCTGCGAATTGGGTCTTTTATGTCTTTGTTAATCAGTGTTTTCTGACTGAATATGGGTTTAATAACATATTCAGAGCCCGGTAAGATTTTTCCAAAGTAGGAGGGCATCGTTTTGAATCTGGTAGTCTTTCGAATACAGCAGGTTTAAGTGCTCCATTTGGATGGTGCTCAGGGATTGATGATTGGAAAGGTTTGCCGGAGGAAGAATGCCTGGTTTGATCGTTGGTAAGCCGTGGTTGTTGACACCTGTTTGCTCGAAATAGGAAACCCAACTGTGGGAGCCGAGAAGGACTTTCCCTGCGTGTGGTAGTAATTTTCGGGCAGATGGGAAAGCAATCCACCAGAAAGGGTAGGTGAGTAGAATGAGCAAGCTGCTGACTAAGTCGAATAATCGCTTTTTTCGGAGATTTTCCGGTTTGTGAATCGAGTTGTGGTCGATAACGTAGAGTTCCCCGGCAGTATCGATGGAGTTGCTGCCAATAACCGAGATGCTTTCCGGAGGAGCAATTTTGAAGTCGAGGTTGATGTCCGACAAAACATGCATGGTGCGAATAATATCCTCCGATCGCACATCCTTTCCGGAGAAAATGAGCTCATCGATTCGGTTTATAGCCACAATCTCATGCAATTGATCGAGAGAACCAAGAGAATTTGATGGGTCGTTGGCGTTTCGATTGGGGCTGACAAGTCCGACGATGTCGGTTCTTATGCTGGTTTGATGCAATAATTCTTTCATTCGTTCGGCTTCGTTGGGGCCAGCTACTAGCAGAATCCGTTTCCTATCCTGCGATTTTTTTTGGAATCCCATCAGGTTAAATTGCCGAAGGATCTGCCGAAGGCTTGTAAATAGGATGAAGGCCGTTCCGGCTCCGAGCAAAATGAGTGCCCGCGAAAAGCGGAGGTGCTCCGGCAAAAGAGCGTAAATGGCCAGGATGAAAATGGTTCCAACCGATAGCCCGCGAACCAATCGATTCCATTTGAAGGGAGTCGAATATGCCCGGTAGAGATACATCCAGGCAATCCAGCTAAGGATGTAAGCCGGAACAATTTGCATTAGGAATTGTGGCGGATACCACGATGGTTCAAAATAGGTTTCTTCCCACCAGGGAAGTAAGAGGTGATACGCTCCCCAGAGGCTCATAAAGTCGAGCAGGGGAAGGCTTATTCCTTTTAAGAAACGGGAGAAAAGGGCCAAGCCCGCGCGCAAATAGATGGCAAAGTGAATGATGGCCGTATACATGCCAGCTTTTTGAGAACTAAAATGCTTTCGGGCAAAAATGATCATGGCCTGATAAAAGACCATCACATAGTTAATACTCCCTTTCTTGGTGCTTTCGCCTTTGTAATGAATAATAGCCGGATCGGGCAGGTAGCTATTTTTGTAGCCTCCCTGAATAATCCGGTAACTTAAGTCGATGTCTTCGCCATACATGAAGAAACTTTCGTCGAGTAGGCCGACCTTGTCGAGCGCTTCTTTGCGTAAAAACATAAAAGCACCGGCCAGAATCTCGACTTCGTGGATTTCGTTTTCGTTTAAATGACCTAAATGGTAACGGGCGAAAATAGGTGAGCGCGGAAAGAGTCGCGAAAGCCCCATGATTTTGTAAAACGACACCGACGGACTAGGGAATGCTCGTTTTGATTCCGGCAGGAATTTGCCTTTCCCGTCGATCATTTTTACACCAATTCCGCCTACCTCGGGGTGCTGATTGGCGTAGGACAAAACTTTTTCGAAACAGAGTTCGTCCACAACGGTATCGGGGTTAAGGAGCAAGACATAGTTGCCACGCGCTATCCGAATGGCTTGATTATTTGCTTTCGAGAAGCCAAGGTTCTCTTTATTTTCGATAAGCTGAACTTGAGGGAATTTCTCCTTAATCATGCTGCACGAACCATCCACCGAGGCATTGTCCACCACCAGCACCTCCATCGCGATATGCTTACCGGCCTTGAGCACCGAATGCAAGCATTGTTCGATGAAATACTTTACGTTGTAATTGACAATTACGACCGATAAATCCATGCGCTTTGTCGCTTAAAGTTAAGAGTTTAGGGAATCGTCGAATAACTTTCGATGAAGAATGGATTGCCCCAAGGTCACTTCATCGGTATATTCCAGTTCATCGCCAATCCCAACTCCACGAGCCAGGGTACTTATTTGAATGGGATAGTTTTTTAGTTTTTTGTAGAGATAGAAATTCGTTGTGTCGCCTTCGATGGTTGTGCTTAAGGCCAAAATCACTTCTCCGATGGTTCCACTTTCGGCTTTTGAAATCAAACTATCAATGGTCAAATCGTTGGGACCAATACCATCCATCGGAGAGATTTTTCCGCCTAAAACATGATACAGACCTTTAAATTGATGGGTTGCTTCGATGGCCATTACATCGCGAATATCTTCGACGACACACACGAGTCCGGTATTTCGTTCCGGATTAGCACAAATGCGACACGTTTCGGTATCGGAAATGTTGTGACAGTTTTGGCAATACTGAATTTCCTTTCGCATTTTGATGATTGAATTTCCGAAGGACTCAACTTCCTGTTCTTCTAATTTGAGAAGGAATAAAGCTAGCCGAAGCGCTGTTTTTTTTCCAACTCCGGGTAATCGAGAGAGTTCGTGTACGGCTCCTTCCAATAAACTCGATGATAATCCGAGAACTTCCATGCGGTGCAGATTTCTACTTTAAGTGAGTATTTGAGTTGGTTTAAAAATAGCGGTTTGGAATGAGGTATTGTGTCATATAATCATCGATACCGGCTGCTAGATCTCGGAAGGGTTTGGTGTAACCAATGCTCCTGAGCTTGTCCATTTCGGCACAGGTGTAATATTGGTATTTGTCGCGAATATCAGCCGGAGTGTCGATATATTCAATCTTTTCAGGTAATTGCATGGCGCGGAAGCATTCCGATGCCAATTGGTAAAAGCTTTCGGCTTTTCCTGTTCCCAGGTTATAGAGCCCGGAATGTTTTCGGTTTGCGGCTAAAAAATGAATCACATCAACCACATCCTTTACGTACACAAAATCGCGAAGTTGTCCTCCGTCGGCATAATCGGGGCGATGGGAACGAAATAGTTTCATGCCCCCGGTTTCTCTAATCTGACGATACGCATGTAGGACGACGGAAGCCATCCGGTTTTTATGGTATTCATTGGGTCCGTAAACATTAAAGAATTTGAGACCTGCCCAAAAGTAGGGTTGATCTTTTTGCGACAAAGCCCAGCGGTCGAAATCGTTTTTCGATTCCCCATAGGGATTTAAGGGTTTCAGTTGAAAGGGGAGTTCGTGATTATCGGCATAGCCCAGCGCTCCGTCGCCGTAGGTAGCAGCCGAGGAAGCATAGATAAGTGGGATTCCAAATTCAACGGACAATTTCCACACTTCTTTTGAATAATTGAGGTTCAGCTCGTCGAAAATCGGAACCCGAAACTCAGTTGTGTCGGTTCGAGCTCCCAGGTGAATGATTATCTGAACTGATTCTTGATTAATTCGTAGCCAATCAAAAAACTGATTCCGATGAACTTGTTCCCGATACTGCTTGTTAGAGAGGTTCTTGTTTTTGATAGGGTTGGAAAAATCATCGACAAGAATCAGATCTTTGAAGTTTTTTTCATTTAAAGAGGCAATTAAACTGCTGCCAATGAATCCGGCAGCTCCGGTAACTACAATCATTTCCTTGATTTTAAGGGTTCTGGCTTTGCTTGCTTTGACGTTGAAAATGGGAGGGAAGATAAATCTTTCCCATTGAAAATTAATCCCAATTAGCGCTCAATTATTTCTAACTTAATACCCACAAAAATAAAGCACATGATGTTCATTACACGCCGTGAGCGATTCAACGCCGCTCATCGATTATTTCGCGAGGATTTTAGCGATGAACAAAACCTGGAAGTATTTGGTAAATGCTCTAATCCGAATTGGCACGGACACAACTACACGCTCTATGTTACGGTGAAGGGCGAGGTGAATCCGGAGCTCGGTTTCGTTATCAACCTAAAGACCTTGAGTATCCTAATCCGGGAGAAAATCATCGATAAACTCGACCATAAGAACCTGAATCTGGAGGTCGATTTTATGTCCGGAAAAATTATGAGTACCGAAAACCTGGCTATTGCAATTTGGGAAGAACTCGAAACATCGGTTCTTGCCTTGGGTTGTCAGCTCCATCGGGTGAAGGTAGTCGAGACAGAAAACAACTATGTAGAATATTTTGGAAGTTAAATCATGGAAGAATACAAAATTAAAAACGAAAACGGCTATTCCAGGCTGGAATTATGGAACGACGACACCACTGAGCAATTGGCCAAGCATTATCATGGAATTTTAGGGCTGCTAGGTGAAGATCCTTCGCGCGAAGGGCTTGAGAAAACACCGGTCAGGGTCGCAAAGGCCATGCAGTTTCTAACCCAGGGTTATACCGTCGATCCGACTCAAATCATATTGTCGGCTAAGTTCAAAGAAGATTATCGCGAAATGGTCGTGGTGAAAGACATTGAATTGTTTTCGATGTGCGAGCATCATATGTTGCCCTTTATTGGGAAAGCCCATGTAGCTTATATTCCCAATGGTTACATTACCGGTTTAAGCAAAATTGCGCGGGTAGTGGAAGCTTTCGCTCGCCGGCTTCAAATTCAGGAGCGCATGACCACCGAAATTAAAAACTGCATCAACGATGCTTTGAATCCGCTGGGAGTGGCTGTGGTTATTGAAGCACAGCATTTGTGCATGCAAATGCGCGGGGTTCAAAAGCAACACTCGGTAACAACAACCTCCGATTTTATTGGTGCATTTGAGCGAGAAAAAACTCGTTCGGAATTCCTTAATTTAATTGGAATGCGTTTGCACTAACGGGAGTATTTAATCCACTTCCACAGCTCTTTGTAAGAAACCTTTTTGCCGTACATCAAAATGCCGGTACGATAGATTTTCGAAGCCAGCCAGGTGGTGACAATAAAGGTCAGAATAAGAAGGGCCATGGATAGGCTCAGTTCCCATACCGGGACTCCAAACGGAATCCTCACCATCATTACAATGGGAGAGGTGAACGGAATCATCGAGAACCAAAATGCAATATTCCCATCGGGATTCTGAATGGCGTTTATCATGACCATGATTCCCAGTACAAGCGGCAGTGTAACCGGCATCATAAATTGTTGCGTGTCGGTTTCGCTGTCGACGGCTGCACCAATCGAGGCAAAAAGCGAAGCGTAAAGCAAATATCCTCCGATAAAGAAGAAGAGGAAGAGCAACAAGACTGTAACGAAGTTGATGTTTGCTAACTCGTTCATAATCATCTGGATCATATCCGGATTGGCCATATTCAGGCCGGCAGCTTCAATTGCTTCGCCAGCCGGGTTGCTTGCCATAATATCTTGAGTTACCGGAGCAGGAGTTAAGTCAGCAGCATCGTGCGACGGACTGAAGTAGGTAAGCCCAATAAACGAGAACCCGGCAATGAGCACCACCCAGGCAATGAATTGCGTAAGCCCGACCAACGCAATGCCAAAGATTTTCCCCATCATTAGCTGAAAAGGTTTGACAGAACTGATAATAACCTCGACAATCCGGTTGGTCTTTTCCTCGATAATGCCTCGCATTACCTGCACCCCGTAAAGGAAAATGAAAAAGTAAATCAGAAATCCACCTAAGTAACCCACAATCATCGCGGTTGAGGTGGTGTTAACGCTAACCGAACCGTCGGATCCCCATTTAATCGAATCGAGATTCAAACGTACCTTGAGCGAGGAAATCAGTTCGCGACTTATTCCTTCCTGAATCAAGCGCTGATCTTCGAGGTAGTTTTCAATACTTGTTTTAATATGCGAAGTAATGGCCTGACTCGGCTGCGACTCCGAGAACAGTTTTACCGTGTTAGAAATGGTAATGTTCTCCGGAATAAATAAAATAGCATGGTAATTCGATTGGTCGTATAGCTCCTTAATGTTTTCATCGCCTTTACTATCGATGAGCTCGAATTTGATGGCATCGGTATTTTGCAAGGATTCATGCATAATCATGGAGTCGTCGATAATCCCAATCAGCCTCTCCTCGGTTTCTTCGGCCATGATGAGATAAGAATAACCGATGATGAACCCGGCCATGAGTAGCGGCGCCAAAATCGTCATGATGACAAAGGATTTCTTTTTAACCCGGGTGGAATATTCGCGTTGGAGGATGATGCTCGTTTTCATGCTTATGTGGAAATTTCTTAAGTTGATAAATGGGATGTGCTTTGGTTAAACAGCTTTCGTGTGATTCTCGACGGCATGAATGAAAATATCATTCATGGAAGGGATCACCTCCTTAAATCCGGTCAAATTCCCTAAAGGAAGCAATTGTTGAATTAGTTGATTGGTAGTAAGGTTATGAAGCAACTTGACCGTAATGTATTGTTTATCTTCTTTTTGGAAAGAATTCTCGATTTGGTAGTCCGACGATAAGGTTGCTTCCATTTTATTGTAATTACCGGTAAATTCCAACTCGTAACTATGAGAACGAAAATCTTTTCGGATTTGCTCCATCGATCCTTTTAAGATCACTTCGGAGTCGTTTATGAGCGCAATGTGGTCGCAAAGTTCTTCGACCGACGACATGTTATGGGTTGAGAAAATGATGGTACTTCCTTTTTCTTTTAGCTCCAGGATTTCGCGCTTGAGCATGTTTGCGTTAATGGGGTCGAAACCGCTGAACGGTTCATCGAAGATGAGTAGCGAGGGTTCGTGCAAAACGGTAATGACAAATTGAATTTTCTGTTGCATACCCTTCGATAGTTCTTCAACTTTTTTACCCCACCACTCTTCGATTCCTAGTTTGACAAACCAATGCTTGAGTCGTTTCAGGGCATCGTGGCGCGATAATCCTTTTAGCCGAGCCAGATAAAGGGCTTGTTCGCCAACCTTCATCTTTTTGTATAAGCCACGCTCTTCGGGTAAGTAACCAATCCGTTCGATGTGACCCGGGGATAAGGGTTCGCGTCGAAAATAAACCTGACCTTCGTCGGGCGCCGTAATTTGATTAATGATGCGGATAAAGGTTGTTTTCCCGGCTCCATTCGGTCCGAGCAAGCCAAACACGCTTCCTTCGGGGATGGAAAGATGGATGTTGTTTAAAACTAAATGATCGGCTCCAAAAGTTTTGTAAACACCTTCGGCATCGAGAATATTCATAGTGGTTCGATTTAGTAAACGGATAGAACGGTACAACCAGCGTGGAATCGCGCTGAAAATGCGAACCAAAGATGAAAAAAAATGATGAAAAGAAACCTGCCAAATGCCACAAAATAAAAAGGGGCAGCCATTTGGCCGCCCCATCTAATCAAATAGTTCGAATGAACTATCCATAAAGGCAGTAGCCCTTATGAAACCCCCAAATCGTGTTGTTCTTTTTGTTTCCGATAGCTTTTTCTAAATGCATACGCTAGGGATAAACCCGCTAAAATACCTAAGCCTCCTCCAATGGGTGCGCCACCGCCCGTTTCGTTGTTTTGCGTAGCTCCCGGATCGGGTGGAGGAAGCGGAATACCATTGCCAGTTGCAGTAGGAATAATCAGGAAAAGTTGGAAAAGAAGTACTAAAAAGAAACGCATGCTGAATGATGTATTTTTCATGGATTGTATCATTTTTTTTGTGGATTAATTACTTGGAATAAAGACTTTGAAACGTTCGTTCTGAAGCTCGTTTCTTACCTCAAGAATCAGAATTCCGCTGGTTTGAATGAATACTGACTGACCATCCTCGACCGAATAAAAGGCATCGTATCCTTTTCCATTCATATTGAAGATTCGAACTTGCGAAGCTTCTTTTAACCCTTCCAATCGAATGGTTTTTCCTTGCTGAGCCATTCGAATGCCAGCTTCGCTTTGCTCTATCAATCCTGCTTCGAAACGTATTTTGAAGCGTCCGTTAATGGGGCCGCTTTCTGCGTTAAAAGTGTAAACCCCTGTTTCACTTAGGTTAATCTCTTTGTCTAAAACCAAATCGACCAAAATCACTTCGTCGAAATAGTACGAAGATGGCATTTCCTGCAAACGAATGCTGAGCTCCCCGCTAGCGGACGACTGGATTCCCAGATTCACTTCTTTCACGTCGGTTGGTAAGCTATTTATCGAACTGGGAGTTTCGTCGATTAGGCTCCAGATTTGAGGCACAGCTCCATTCATACTCATCATCTTAATCGCATCTTCACCAATCAGGTACGATTCGTTGGCTTGCTCTTTCAAACGAATTTGGGTCCGGTCGGTATAAGCTCCTTGTTCCACAACAAGACTTACTTCGTCGTATTCGAATTGCGATTTGTTCGGGCCCCCAGCATTCACTCTCCCATTGTGCGGAAAGCTGAGGCCATCACTACTGGTTGCCTGGAAAAAGAAGGAGGTGAAGGCAGGGATTTGATAAACTGGATTCTGACCGTTGTCTGGTTCATAAGTGTTGTATGTTAGCCCGTTGTAGGCATAATAAAAGTTTCCGCTAGGTAAATACGACACCTCAAAAGCCGACGGGAAGGGTAATCCAATCAGATTCCATCCTTGGTGAACAGGCGATACACTTCCGGCATTGCCGTGGGCGACAGCGGGACTTACAAGCGGTGAGTTCGAATTCGAATCGAATAAATCGGCTTCTCCAGTTCCCGATACGAAATCCAGTGTGATGTCGGAACCCACTGCAATGATGTATCCTTTGCGAGCTCCCAGGTTATCGCTGTTGATGACTTTCCAGTGTAAGCCGTTGGTGTTGTTTGCTGTACCTGCATTAGCACGCGCTGATCCGTCGTATTCCATCACGTAAAACTGATCGCCGCCTTGGGGATTGGAGACATCGCCGGCTTGTGCAACAGTAGCTGTGTTCTCCAAAAATATCTTGTTGAAACTAACTTCGTAGGGGAAGCTAATGAAAGTCCATCCAAAAGCTTGAGTAAAACTTCTCCGCACTGCAATTTCCGCCGAGTTCGGCATATCGATGGTTCCAGTGTTAATGATTTCCGCGGCAGAGCTATTGCTTACTTCCAATACAACTCGTCCCTGATTTGCCATGTTTAATGTGCCTTCGTTGGTGATGCTGGCGCTGCTTCCAACGACGAGTGTTTTTGAATAGGCTGTATTATCACTGGCAATACTCATGTTGTGATTCACCTGGGTTAATGATTCGGCATCGGGTATAATTCCACCGGCCCAGTTAGCTGCTGTATGCCAATCGCCATCGCTAATGGTGCTCTTAGCATTGATGGTGAGGGAATTGCTTCCGGAATGTGTGTTCCCGGCAAGGTCGCTGATGGTCGCTTCGACCGTGTAAATCCCCTCGGCCAATGAAACGGGAAGGTCTAATGTCCATGAGGAGGTAGATGCGTTGTAGGTCAAATAGCCGTCGCCTTGCACATAAGTTACACCATTTACTACTACAGAGAGCTTTTCGTCGTCGGCTAATTCTGCTCCTCCACTGAGAGTGGGCGATGAGTTCGGGGTGCTCAAGGCATTAACACTGAGTGAGCCTGTGTTTGCTATGCTGTAGTCGACCAGGAAATCGTTTACGATAATTCCGGAGTTCGTTCCAGTTAATTCAACGGTAATGATTTGCTCGCTTAGAGTTGGAATAATGCTGCCACCATTATGATTGGTGCTAGCTAAATCGAGTGTAAAAGCCTTACTGTTATCCACAATAGGCGTACTTGAAATGTCGATGGTGTAAATGTAGGAGGTAGCTCCATTTTTAATGGTAAGGGTAACCGAATTGTCGCTTGGATTCGCCAGACCATCGATTCGTGGTCGTGGATTGTTGGTAATGTTGTCGGTAGCAGAGATTCCGGTATCGTCGGTTGGGTCGTTTCTTAAGTCTATGGCTGGGGGAGCCAATACGAGACTGGTAAGACTAGCTCCTGTACCTAAATTGCCTGCCAAATCAGTATAAGAATTGTCTTCTAAACTGAGCGAAGGAGCCGTTTGACTGTCGCTCGCTTTTACATAAACCTTAAAGAGAGTTGGATCGACATCGTCTTGAACTAGATTTACAATTTCACCATTTGTAACAAGCAAATCGCCGATGGAGAAACCATTCACTTCTTCGCTGAAATCGAGATTTACTTCAATAGTTTGATTGTAAGAAATCGCTGTTGTGCTTGAGCTGAAAGCACTCGTTGGAGCCACTAAATCGTAAGTGAAATTCAGAGTGGCGTCTGTTTCAACATTGCTGTTCCCGCTTACATCGTTGTAGGTCCCATCGGCAATACTGATGGAGGTCGCTTCAGCAACGCTGTTTTTAGTAAAGGTAGCGGTGTATTGGCTTGGGTCGTTCGGATTAGCTTGTAAGTTACTCAAACTGCCGCCGCTCGCACTCACATCGTTTAAATCGAAGGTCGATGGATTGATGGGTTCTGAGAATTGAAAAGTGATGGTAGTGCTTTCACCCGAGGCAAGAAAGGTGTCGCTTGCGCTGAGGCTTACCGAAGGAGAGGAGGTATCGGTACTGCTAACATTTATCGTGAAGGTTTGAACATCGGTAAGTCCTCCATCGTCGGTTACGGTTACACTAACAGTATAGGAGCCTACTGCTGGAGTGTTTGCAAAAACTAGTTGGTTTTGCGCATTCACTTCAAATAAGGAGGCATCTGTTCCGGACAAAGCAAAAGATAAGTTATCGTTTCCGTCGGGGTCGCTCACTTGAATGCTGGTAACCAGATTGGTTCCTGTGAAGGTGTTCACGGTTGCAGTACTCCCGCCCCCGTTGGAGGTGATTACCGGGTTTTCGTTAGTATTGGTAATGGTGAGGTAGATAGACTGTTCGTCGGTTTTCCCTAAGTTGTCAGTAACCAGTACTTTTACTTCGTAGGTGTTATCTTGATTTGCATCGGTAGGATTTTCGAAGTCGGGTGCATTCAGGAAACTAAGCACACCGGTGCTTGTATTCATGCTGAAGCGGTTTGCGTCCAAACCTCCAGAGATGCTGTAGGTATAGGTAGGGAGGGGGCTCGCATTTGGGGTTGTTGCGGTTACGGTTGTTACGGATGTGTTATTTTCGAATAGATTAACAAAAGCATTGGCATCGCCTCCATTTGAGGTTATAACTGGTGCTGCCTGAGCATTCTGAGCCGTAAGAATAGCATTGAGGTCAGCTACATTGAATTGGCCATTATTGATATTGAATTGAGTGCCAACAGCTGGGGGAGTCCAGCCGGATCCTGGAATTAATAATAAGTAAGGCTGGCCAGTTTCAAGAATGGTGCTGCTACCGGCACTCACAGTTTCTCGAAAGATTAATGCGTCGGTATTCCCAACTCGCTCGGTAAGGACACCGGGTACTGAGTAAGTAATTCCATTAACAGAGTATTCCAATATTAATAAAATATCATCATTACCGCCTGACGTGTAAAACTCAGGGGCTGTTGGATCAACGGTAGAAATATAAAAATGCTGACCATTGATTTCAGGTCCTGATATGGGTTTCCCATTGCTTGAAAAGCCATTCAGGTAATATACATCGATAAAGGTTATGGTAGCTGCCTGAGTTGCATGCCAGGAACTCAGGAGCATAGCAAGAGCCAGTAAGTGTAAAAGGTGCTTCATAAGTTTGGGTGTTTAATATGATGTGGAGTCGATTCAAAACGCAACAAACATAAGTTGTATCACGATGCCTGCTCTCTTTTGGACAGTAATTAGTATGAAATAGTATAGATAGGTATATAAGAAATGATATAACTATTAAGCTTAAGCTTGATTGTAAAGTGGGATTTTGGAGTTTTTTGTTACCTTAGTGTTTTAATTGTTACTTAATAATCTGCTGAATAATACTAGCTATTTTTGCGTATCATCTTATGGGACATTCTTAATGCTTTTAAGCTTTAGTGCTCTTCTAAGTATAGATTAGAATGAAAGATGGGTAAAACTGACTATTGCATGCTGCCTTACACCAACAAGTCCTCACAAAACAGCATCCTTTCTCTGCTTAGCTCTGAGCAAAAGTTTGATTTGCTCCAAGCAAGTAGTTATTCGAAACAGATTAGTGCCAATTGCAAACTATGAAATACTCCTGTTATGAATAAATCACACCAACTACGATGAATTTACTATGGGTGCTCCATTTGACCTTTAAAATATCCAATTAGATACAGATGAAAACACTGTATGCACTAGAATCGAACCGATGAAACTAACCCAGGCAATTAGAAATCCGTGGCTTTATTTTACCTTGATAGTGCTACTAATTATTGGCCTCCTCTTTTTTTGGATGCATGTCAGAAATCAGAATTTAGTCCGAGCAATCCAAACTTCCGACTCCATCGTACAACAAAGTGAGCTTTTGAGCAAACTCCCGAAGGGTAAGTACGAACACCTTATGAGCCGTTCCATACAACGTGCCCTAACCAACCACGAACATTTGTTAGCCGATTCAATGCTTCAACATTTTAAAGAACGCGGACTTGAAGAGGAGAATCCTGTGGCCCTCTCATCGGTAGCTCTCACAGAAGCATATCGATTCATTTTTATTCAACAGCTGGACGAAGGATTGAAATTATTGGAAAGCACCTATAATAGTTATCAAGTTTTGAAGGATTTTGACATATTGAACTACTATCATATTAGGAGTTTGTATCATTTACACAGGGAGGAGCGCGACTCCCTGAAAAAATACCTCGATTTGGGGTTCAATTTATCCTTGCAGAAGGAAGATCCGTATGAGGTTTCACGGTTTGCAAATAACCTGGCAGCCTATTACTATTTCGAAAACATGGTAGAAACCTCTTCCAAGCTTTTGCTCTTAGCTATCAATGAAGTTCGAAAAGTAGATGAACCCGATCCCATTCTTTTGAATAATTACCTGGCTCACTTAACCAAAAAATCCAAGTATGAGGAAGCAAAAGAGTTCTTCTTGGAGCACCGCGAAGCACTCGAAGGATCGAAACAACCCTATGTGAGGGATATGGTGCTGCTCCAGAAAGCGGTTATCTATGGAGCATTGGGCGAATGGGAAACGCAAATGAGCTTTGTGCCGCTTATTCGAACCATAAAACGTGATTGGCGTAGTGTTGCCTTATTGATTTTGCTCGATTTGGAGTTTGCCGAATACAAAGGTCGAGAGGCACTTGTAACTGCTGTAGAACAAAATCTACCAGACTATGTAAAATTTTTCCCACACTCCTTCTCGAATAATAACTATGAGTATGTGTCGAAGGTCGTTTCTGAATTGGAATGGCCTGACTTAGATGAGCTTGAGAAAAGCGTTAATGAGTTTCAACCTTCCGAAGTGCTCGACTATAATCGAGTTTCCTTGGCTTATCGCTTCCTGAGCGAGTGGAAAAGGTCGCAAAACCAAACTCAGATGGCTCTCAGCTACCTGGATTCATCCATCGTTTACTTGCGACAATACGGTTCGAAACTAGAAGATGTTACAACAGCCGATATCGAGAACATAGCTGAAATTCAGCAAATGCGAGTCGATTTGGAAGATGCCAGCAAGGAAATCATTTTTAGAACAGCCGGCGGAGCTTTCCTTGTAATCTTATTGTTTCTGATTACATTGCTCATTTTGCGTAATAACCGTAAGCTCAAACTACTGAATCAACAACGAGAGGAGTTACTTGTCCTTCAACAAAAGGAATTAGATTATAAGGAAAAGGAGTTGCAATGGTCCATTGCTGAAAAGAAAGCGAATGAACGCATTGTACTATTCTCCAAAATCACCCATGAAAAGGCAAAAGATATTCAAGATAAATTGCGAGAACTATCGCAAAAATCAAACCCTGAAAACCGTCAGGTAATCCATGATTTGAACTCGCTCATTAAAGGAATGCTAGCTTTTAAAGAGGATTCAAATCCCACCATGGTCGATGAAATGCTGCGGGAGCAAAGCCATGACCTCGATCTTTGGAGTTTCATCCATGAATTAAATCGAACCGAACGTCGCGTGCTGGCTATGGTACTTCAAGATTTTCGTCCGAAGGAAATTAGTCAAACCATTAACATCTCCGAACAGCATACCCGAAACCTCAAGTCGAAAATTAAGCGGATCATCAATGCTCATGGCTATGCCGACTTTGAGGATTTGAAGCAATTGCCTAATCAGGAGCTTTTGTTGGACGACGATGAGGGTTAAAGCTTCTGAAAATGCCTGGGATGAACCCGAATAAATATTAGTTTTGCCGAGCAATAACAGAAAGCTTCCAGCAATGCTTAGGGCCTATTGCACAAGTGTCGCCAAGCCGTGAATAAGCGGCGCACAGAGTGAACCTTTACCCTAATGGCCTGTTTGAGCATCGTAACGAAGCCACTCTTCTGTTTGATTAAAACGCTTTCAATCATTTAAAAAATATCATTTATCATGGATTACGATGTAGTAGTAATTGGTTCCGGTCCCGGTGGTTATGTAACTGCGATTCGGTCGGCACAACTGGGTCTTAAAACCGCTGTTGTCGAAAAGTCTGAACTTGGTGGAGTATGTCTCAATTGGGGATGTATTCCAACCAAATCTTTGCTTAAAAGTGCTCAGGTTTTTGAGTACTTAACCCATGCAGAAGATTATGGTGTAAAAATCGAAGGGAAAGCTCAGGCCGATTTTCCGGCAATGGTCAAGCGCAGTCGTGGAGTAGCCGATGGCATGAGCAAGGGGATTCAGTTCCTACTGAAAAAGAATAAAATCGATGTTCATGTTGGATGGGGTAAGATGCTGAAAGCGAATACGGTCGAAATTGATAACGACGGTCAAAAGAGTACCCTTACCGCAAAGCACATTATCTTGGCAACAGGAGCTCGCTCACGTGAATTGCCCAACCTGCCTCAGGATGGTGTAAAAGTAATTGGCTATCGCAAAGCCATGTCGCTCGAAAAACAACCCGAATCCATGATCATTGTGGGTTCTGGTGCTATCGGTTCTGAATTTGCCTACTTCTATCAATCCATAGGAACCAAAGTTACCCTCGTTGAATACATGCCGGAAATTGTTCCGCTCGAAGATGAAGAAGTGTCCAAAGCGCTCGCTCGATCCTTCAAAAAAATGGGCATGAATGTGATGACCAACGCTTCGGTTGAATCGGTCGATACTACCGGAACAAACTGCAAAGTAAGTATCAAAACCAAAAAAGGACTCGAGGTGCACGAAGCCGATATCGTTCTCTCGGCAGTCGGAATTGCTCCCAACCTCGAAGGAATTGGCATAGAAGAAATGGGCATTGAAATGGAAAACGGAAAAATCAAAGTAGACGATTACTACCGCACCAACGTGCCGGGCATTTACGCCATTGGCGATATCGTTCCCGGTCCTGCTCTTGCTCATGTTGCCTCGGCCGAAGGGATTATTTGCGTTGAGCAAATAGCCGGACATCACCCTGAACCCATGGATTATAAAAATATTCCGGGTTGTACCTATACCAGCCCCGAAGTCGCCTCGGTTGGAATGACTGAAAAACAAGCCCGCGAAGCCGGCTACGAAATCAAAGTGGGTAAATTCCCCTTCACTGCTTCCGGAAAAGCAAGTGCTGCCGGTGCAAAAGATGGTTTCGTCAAATTAATTTTCGATGCAAAGTATGGCGAGTTACTGGGGGGACACCTAATTGGCGCCAATGTAACCGAAATGGTGGCCGAATTAGTAGTTGCCCGTAAACTGGAAACTACCGGACACGAATTGATTAAAGCGGTTCATCCACATCCAACCATGTCGGAAGCTATTATGGAAGCTGCCGCTGCCGCCTACGACGAAGTGATTCATTTGTAGTCCATTATAATGTTTAAGAAAGGCTTAGAAGAGAGCATCGCTCTGAAAACAAAAATCCTTCATGATCAGGATTTTATGAAATCCCTCGAGGA
Organism: uncultured Bacteroidota bacterium; assembly: GCA_937954085.1. Classification (GTDB taxonomy): domain Bacteria; phylum Bacteroidota; class Bacteroidia; order Bacteroidales; family M50B96; genus M50B96. The sequence continues at coordinate 31,422 of CALGAK010000023.1, read as the reverse complement.
GCTGGCTACTCTTCTGAGCCGAACTTTTAAAGCCGGAAATAAAGTCTTGTTTTGTGGAAACGGTGGCTCAGCTGCCGATGCACAACACTTGGCTGCCGAGCTTTCCGGCCGTTTCTACCGAAATCGGCCTGCATTGCCAGCCGAAGCCTTACACGTTAATACCTCTTTCCTCACAGCCATTGCCAACGATTACGGGTATCACTACGTATATGCTCGCATGATTGAAGCAATCGGTCTGCATGGCGATGTTTTAATAGCCATATCAACCTCGGGTAACTCGGAGAACATTGTTAAAGCAGTTGAGGCAGCGCGCGAAAAAGGAATGATTACGCTTGCTCTAACCGGCGAGGGAGGTGGTCAGCTTAGAGCTATTTCCGATTATTGCCTGGCAGTGCCTTCGAAAGATACCCCGCGTATTCAAGAAGTGCATATTTTGCTAGGACATTTGTTATGCGAATCGGTGGAAAACGACCTTTTCCCTGCCGATGAATTTTAGCACAAATTGCTTGTCCATATAATTCTTATTCAGGGAATTAGTTTAGCACCGGGGTCAGCTGTTTATTCCCTCCTTTTGTTTAGCTTCGCGCCCCTAATTCAATCTCATGGATAGTAAGAAAAGGCAATTACGAGGAATCCTCTTTGCCATAGTTACCGCCTTATTTTGGGGTGTTCTGGCCATTGGGCTCAAAGTTGCTGCCGAATTCATCGACTCGATCAGCATTGTATGGTTTCGGTTTTTCATTTCATTTAGTTTCCTCGCTAGCTTTTATGCCTTCCGGAAACCGAAAGCGCTCCGAATTATCTACTCAGCCCCACCCATTCTATACCTGGCAGCTATTTTCCTCGGATTAAACTACCTGGGGTTCATGAATGGAATTCGGCATACCGATCCCAATACAGCTCAAATCATCATTCAAATGGGGCCGATCTTATTGGGGCTTATGGGCTTTGTCTTGTTCAAAGAAAAAATAAATCTGCGTCAAGGATTTGGCTTTATAATAGCCGGAGCGGGGTTAGTGATTTTTTACCGACAAAGTTTAATTAGTTTAGTGGAGGAACGAAGCCTTTTTAATCAGGGAGTTTGGTGGATAGTAGTGGCTGCTTTGGCATGGATGCTTTATGCTTTGATCCAGAAGCGATTAGTCGCTCGGATTCCCTCTCAGGAACTCAATCTGGTAATATTTGGTTTACCCATGCTCGCCTTTCTTCCCGGCGTGCAGTGGGATGCATTAGCCGGACTTGAGACCTGGCAATGGTGGTTGATGATTTTCCTGGGCTTAAATACCCTGATTGGCTACGGAAGCCTCGCTTACGCAATTGAACTAACTGATATTAATAAGGTATCGGTAATCATAACCATGAATCCAATGCTAACCATCTTGCTTATGGCTGCTATAAGTATTTGGGAAGTGAGCTGGATGGAAGGCCGAGTTCTCGACACCGTTTCGGCTTTGGCAGCACTCATGGTTATCGCAGGAGGTGTGGTCGCGGTTGTATTTCGAAAAGGTCGTTTTGTCGAACCCGAAGCAGATTAACATCATCTAGGGAGTATTCAATTTTTGTTCCGATTCGAAGGATGATTCGCATCTATGGTTTGTGAGTCCATAGGGATAAAATAAGCTTTGAGACATATCAATTAAGCGGCTTCAAAATAAGCTTTTCCTCTATTTTTGCGCTTGTAGGAATACCTCTTTTCCCAATCGAAAGAAGCGGGTAGAAGAGTGGGAGTATTTCGCATCCATTTCAATGTAAATGTTCGGGTGAATTTGCGTTGTAGCAACCCGGTTTTCAGCTTATAAAATGAATAAAATAGTAGAACGAGGTGTCGTAAAATGGTACGACGAGCTTAAGGGATTTGGTTTTATTACCCACTCGAAAGGGCATGAAGTATTTGTGCACCGTTCCGGCTTGTATAGTTCCTTTCTTGGACTGTTTCCGGGCGATGAGGTTGAATTCAGTTTGAAAAAAGGTCGGAATGGACTTCAAGCGGTCGATGTACGAACCGTTAAAGAATATAAAGCATTAGGCTGATAAGCTTTCGCTATTGAATTAGAAACTAATTCCAACCCCGATGTTCAAATGATGATGCCAGTGGTGTTCGTTCGCTATTTTGGTGAATTGATAATCGGCTTTTAAGATGGCGTTTGGATGTAATTTCCAACCAAAACCGGTAAGGATTTCCATCCGCTGGAAGGCTTCGTTAGTAGTAATGCAATCGGGGACGTCGGCATGAGTGTCGAAGTATTCAAAGCGTACAAAAGGAATAAAGGCCTGGCAATGTTCCGACTGCAAGCAAACTTCGCGGGAAACTTCGGCAAAGTAGCCGGTGATTCTGCTTCCTAAGTTGTTTTGAGTGAATAGATTGTATTCGTTGGTTCCATTCAGGTCGGCTACAATATACTCTGCCCGCATGAACCATTTTCCGGTGCGGTAACGAACATCGATTCCTCCCATGTTAACCCCCACCACCGAGCTGTCGGCGCGAGCTATTGCTGCCTCGTCGTCGCGGGCAATACCATGGTATAAATTCGATTGGGTATCGCCAAAATAACCTGATAAGCCAATTCGTAAACCAGGAATACCTACGTACTCAATTTTACCAGAGTAATTCGGAGAACTAATGTAGGATTCGGCTCCCATTTGCCGTCCGCCAACCAATCCACTCGCTCCATCGAGCAATGCTTCATTTTCGTAGCTTTTAAAGCCATTCACCACATAAAGCTGGTATTTGATTCCCGTGTGGGCAAACTTTCCGGCAAATCCCATCCCAATTTCTCGCCAGGGTGTTGGAACGATATAGGTATCAACATTGGGTCGAAGCACTCCGTTGTAGATTGTTGGTTCGTGGTTTTCATTAATGTAACCGAAAGGAATCAGCATAAGTCCTGCTCTAAAATTCAGCCAGGGTAAAATTTGATGATTCACATAAGCTTGCTCGATGAAAATATCTTTTACTTTTTCTAGCTCTATTTCTGATACAAACCAGGTTCGCTTGTTAAATGTGTAGTTGGCTATGAAAACCATCCGCTCTACGTTCAAATGCCCATTGTAGATTTTTTCCTTATCGATGGGTTGCAGGTAATTTATTTCGGCAAAAGCTCCGAAATGAAACCCTTGATTTTCCGCACTCATGTGATCGTGGTGATCTTCGTGGGAAAAGAGGTTTTCTTCGTGGTGATGATTAGCCGTGCTGTCGGGTTCGGTGTGATGCTGTGCATACACGACACAATTGATATAAATCAATAGTAGAGTTGATATTATTTGCTTCATTATCTTGTGTTTAGCTCAAACTAAACTAGGGGGCATCGGGAGCGACAGCAATACCTACATGTAGGTATATTCCTATGTTTTTTAAGCTATTTTTGCGCCATGGAAAATAGCTACCCTTGGGGGCATTCGCGCCGCTTCAATGCTTTTACCGATTTCTTTAAGCAATTGCATGGCAAGCGTTTGCAGAAGTTGAGTATCGATGCTGGCTTTTCTTGTCCAAACCGAAGTGGAAAAACTCGCAGCGGTGGTTGTGCCTTTTGTAACAACCGCGCTTTTAATCCCTCCTACTGTACTCCTGATAAAAGCATCACTCGCCAGATAGAAGAAGGAATTCAGTTTCATCGGTGGCGTTATCGGCGGAGTGTTGGTTATTTGGCTTATTTTCAAGCCTATTCGAATACGTATGCGCCCATCGATTCCTTGCAAAAGCTCTACGAGGAAGCACTGGCTCACCCCGAGGTGGTGGGATTAGTTATTGGCACTCGTCCGGATTGTGTGAATGAAGCGATTCTGGATTATTTGGCGGAGCTAAGTCGCACCTATGTTGTTTTATTGGAATTTGGAATTGAATCGGTTTACGATCATAGTCTGGAGCGGATTAATCGGGGACATGATTTTGCCACATCTCAATGGGCTGTTCGGGAAGCTGCAGCGCGGGGTTTAATGGTTGGCGGACATTTTATATTGGGCTTGCCGGGCGAAAGCGAAAGCGCCATGCTGGAGGCAACGCAGTGCATCAATGAGTTGCCGTTTCATCACATTAAGCTTCATCAATTGCAATTGATGAAAGGGACGGCTATGGTGAAGGATTATCGGAAGCATCCTCAGGATTATCGGTTTTTTAGCCCCGACGAATACATTCACTTTTTGATTCAATTTGTGGAACGTTTGCGTCCCGATTTGCAGTTGGAGCGATTTGCGTCGGAAGTTCCACCGGCATTTAACCTTACCCCTGTGAGTTGGGATTTGCGTTACGATGTGTTTTTAAAGCGATTCGAAGCTGAGCTTGAGCGGTGCGACACCTGGCAAGGACGCTTGTGGGTGCCCAAAGCATAAAAAAACCCCGCTCTTTGGGAGCGGGGCCAAACAAACAAGCTATGAATTACTACACATGACCTTGAGCGATCATTGCATCTGCAACTTTCACAAAGCCACCTATATTAGCTCCTTGAACATAATCGATTTTGTCGCCTACTTTACCGTATTTGGCGCAAGTAGCGTGAATATCGCTCATGATTTTCTTTAATTTCTCGTCAACCTCATCGGCAGTCCAGTTGAATCGTAGGGAGTTCTGACTCATTTCTAAACCGGAAACGGCAACACCACCAGCATTTACTGCTTTACCAGGGCCGAACATGACAGCTGCTTTGAAGCACATTTCGGGCACATCGGCTTCGCAACCCATGTTGGACGCTTCGGCAATAATTTGTACTCCGTTCTTGATAAGCATTTCAGCATCTTTCCCATTTAATTCGTTCTGGATAGCGCAAGGCATGGCAATGTCCACTTTGCGTTCCCATGGACGTTTGCCGGGGAAGAATTCAGCGCCAAACTCCTGAGCATAAGGAGCAACCACATCGTTATTCGATGCGCGGAGTTCGAGCAAGTATTCAATCTTTTCTTCGTCTAATCCTTTTTCGTCGTAAATGTATCCGTCGGGTCCTGAAATGGTCACAACTTTAGCGCCCAGTTCGGTGAATTTGCGGGCAGCACCCCAGGTGACATTTCCAAATCCGGAGAGAGCTACTGTTTTGCCGGCAATCTTATCGCCTTTTGTTTTCAGCATTTCATCTACGAAATAAACTGCTCCGTAACCGGTTGCTTCCGGACGTAGAATGGAACCACCCCAATCGAGACCTTTGCCGGTTAACACGCCGGTGAATTCGTTGCGTAAACGCTTGTACTGTCCGAACATGTACCCAATTTCGCGACCACCTACTCCGATGTCGCCAGCTGGAACGTCGGTATTAGGACCGATATGACGCGATAATTCGGTCATGAAGCTCTGGCAAAAGCGCATGATTTCATTGTCCGATTTTCCTTTTGGGTTAAAGTCCGATCCTCCTTTACCACCACCCATAGGCAGCGTAGTAAGGCTATTTTTCAGAATTTGCTCAAAACCCAAGAATTTTAAGGTGCTCAAGGTTACACTCGGGTGGAAACGCAAACCACCTTTATAAGGTCCAATAGCGGAGTTGAATTCAACGCGGAAACCACGATTCACTTCTACTTCGCCCTGATCGTTAACCCAAGGTACGCGGAACATGATAACACGCTCAGGTTCAACTAATTTTTCCAAAATCTTGTGAACTTTATATTTCGGATTTTCTTCTACGTAGGGAATTAACTTTTCTACTACTTCCTGAACGGCTTGAATAAATTCATCCTCTCCGGGGTTTTTTGCAATAACCTTATCCATGAAGGCTTTTACTTTTGGATCCATCTTTAACTGATTTAAAAGGAGTTAAACAACTAAAAATTAACGTTTTCTTGAAACAAAATTATACTTTTAATCCTTCCAATTCCTCAAAACAACAAAATTCGACCAGTCGTTTAGGCCTTTGCAAACTGCTGAAATCCAGTGGCGTATAAATAACATGCTTTGTGTTTAATAGCACTTCGTGATAAAGGTCATGAAAAAGGCAGCCTTATTTCGGGCTTTCCATTTATTTTGTGGTTTAACCAGCTATTTCATCCATGATTGCTTTTGCTCCGGCTAAAATAAATGTGGGTTTGCGCATAGTGGGTAAACGAAGCGATGGCTATCATAATCTATCCTCCATCTTTTACCCCATTCCGCTTTGCGATGCCCTCGAAATCGAACGAACGTCGTACGTAAAAAGCGGAGGCTTGCGCTTGTATCATTATGGATTGAAAGCTCCTTGTGCCGACGCGGATAACCTAATAACCCGCACTTGGGAGGCGATGGCTTCGATGTTTCAGCTCCCTGCAATTTCCTTGCATGTGTTCAAAACAATTCCCTGGGGAGCCGGCTTGGGTGGTGGGTCGTCGAATGCTAGTACTTTCCTGCTCATGCTGAATGAATTACTCAATTTTCCCTTGAATCCTCCAGAGCTTCATGAAATTGCGCTCAAGCTGGGGAGTGATTGCCCTTTTTTCCTGGAACCCAAACCTTCGCTGGCAAGCGCTCGTGGCGAAGTATTGGAACCCATCGTTCCGTTTTTGAAAGGGAAGTATTTGGTCGTTTTGTTTCCCCGTTTGGAGATTTCGACCAGCTGGGCATTCAAGCAACTAGATCATGAAGGTAAATGGGAAGGAAGCCAAGAGCCGATTCTTCCTCCTCAGGGGAATTCTTTTACCTCGATCGATCTACACAATGATTTTGAACCAATCGTCTTAAGCGCTTATCCGCAGATCAGGGAGCTCAAGGTGGATTTACTTAAGGCCGGATTTGAAATGGTTGGGATGAGTGGCAGCGGTAGCTCATTCTATGCTTTGAGCGAAATCCAGCGTCGTGTACCCTCTCGCTGGGAATCAAGTCTAATTTGGTCTGGTTGGATCACATAGTTTCAACAAGCTACTGTTTTCAAGCTTACGTTTTCGAAATAGAGTATGCCGGATTAGCATAAAAAAAAACGGCCTGTGTCATCACCTTACTGGTTGAACAGGCCGTTTTTTGGATGAAGCTTGGCTTATGGTTTAACTGCTTCTAATTCGACTGTGAAGTGCCGCATGATAGGCGCTTCGTAGCGAATGCGGTATCCATTCCGGATTTGATCGCGTCTGTTCCACACATTGATTAATCCTGCAGCAACAACATCCATGTGATTATTGGTGTAGGTTCGACGAGGAATAGCCAGACGCACAAATTCAAGTGCAGGATAGCGGTTCTCTCGAGTACCGGGGTCGCGGTCGGCCAGCAGCGTTCCAATTTCAACTCCTCGCACGCCACATTCTTTATAGAGTTCGATGGCTAATGTTTGTGCAATGAATTCTTCTTTCGGGACATGAGGCAAGAATTTTTTTGCATCGACAAAAATAGCATGACCGCCGTAGGGCAATTGAACCGGAATGCCTGCATCGGTTAGCTTTTGGCCCAGGTAGGCAACTTGTTCTACTCGTGTTTCGAGTGGGGCAAATTCGGTGTTTTCATCCAGGCCAACAGCCAAGGCATTCATATCACGTCCCGACATTCCACCATAAGTGATATAGCCTTCGAAGATGATGTTGAAAACACTTGCTTCACGAAAGAGTTGCTCGTCGCGCATCGCAATGAATCCTCCCATGTTAACCACAGCATCTTTCTTCGAGCTCATGGTCATGGCATCGCAATACTGGAAGGTTTCTTTGACGATTTCCTTGATGCTTTTATCGGCGTAGCCGGCTTCGCGTTTTTTGATGAAATAGGCATTTTCGGCAAAACGAGCAGAGTCGAAAATGACCATTTTCCCATATTTTTTAGAGAGTTCATAAACCTGTCGCATATTCTCCATCGAAACAGGTTGCCCTCCGCAGGTATTGTTGGTAATGGTAACGATTACAAAGGGAATCTTGTCGGTATGTTCCTGAAGAACTTTCTCCAGCTTGTTTAAATCGACATTTCCTTTGAAGGGATGAACTAGTTCGGAATGAAATGCTTCGTCGATAGTGCAATCGATGGCACACGCTTTTCGGAATTCGATATGACCTTTGGTGGTATCGAAATGCGAATTGCCGGGCACTACATGACCTTCCTTAACCAGCACTGAGAAGAGAACGTTTTCGGCTGCTCGGCCTTGATGGGTTGGAAGGAAATAATCGAAACCCAGGATGGATTGAATACTTTCTTTGAGTTTGTAGTAGGAGCTTGCTCCGGCGTAGCTTTCGTCGCCCAGCATCATTTCGGCCCACTGGCCTTGGCTCATGGCTCCTGTGCCGGAATCGGTAAGCAGGTCGATATAAACCTGACTGCTTTTAAGATTGAAGAGATTATTTTTTGCTTCGAGCAACCATTGATCTCTTTGCTCGCGGGTGCTGCGATGAATGGGTTCGACAACTTTTATTTTGTAGGATTCAGCGAATGGTAAATTCATAGTGGTAAGATTTTTTACGTTTTGCTAAGTGGGTCTTAGAACTGAAACGAGTTATTATTCGGATTTGGGGGCTGGGATTCGGTAAAAGAGAACCGAAACTCTCGTTAATAACGGGGGTATTCGTCGCGTTCTTTGATGTTAACAAAGCGCAAAAGGGACTGAATTTCAAAGCGAATTGGGTTGATCATAGTTTTTCTCACTTTCCTTCCAAAAATAGCAAAAGTCCTGAAAGTCGATTCCATTTCTTTAACATATTTTGCTCAAAAGACATAAAAAAAACACAGAAGCAGTTTGGGAGCTCTCTCTCCCGCTTCGCAAGCCAGTTGGTAAACAGGTATCGAACTTTTTTTCCCTCTTTAAGGTTTAGAAAGTTAGACGAAGAAAGGGTATTAAAAAGCTTTAATAGCTGGGCTGTTGAGCCTGATTTATAGAAGAAAAGCCAATTTACTGTTTACCTTTGCCACCTTAATTTGAAAAATAGTACATGCTTTATCACGAACATTTATTGGCAAATGGCATTCGACTCATTCACATTGCAGCTACCGGTCGAGTAGCCCATGCTGCCCTCATGGTGCATACCGGTTCGCGCGATGAGACTTCCGAGATTCAGGGAATGGCTCATTTCCTGGAGCATGTCTTTTTTAAAGGCACAACCCACCGAAAAGCTTACCATATTAATAACCGGCTCGACGAAGTAGGAGGCGAGTTAAATGCATACACTGCCAAGGAAGAAACCTGTATTCATGCCTCGTTCCTCTCGGAATATTTTCCCAGAGCCATCGAATTGATGGCCGATATCTTCTTCCATTCTACCTTCCCCGAAAAAGAATTGGAAAAAGAAAAGGAGGTCATTTTAGATGAAATAAATTCCTACCTCGATAATCCATCGGAACAAATTGCCGACGATTTCGAAGAATTGGTGTTCCCGAATCATCCGCTGGGATATAAAATTTTGGGTACCCCCGAAATCATTCAAAACTTTACCCGCGACCAGGTAATTCGATTTGTACAGGAAAATTATTATACCGACGAGATGGTTTTGGTAACCATGGGCGACTTTCCGCTCTATCGGATAGTTCGTTTGTTCGAAAAGTACTTCTCCGACCAACCGGCTCGTTTGAATAAACCCGAACGTGAAGCATTTAATGCTTATCGTCCGCAGTATTCGGAACAACAAAAAGACAGTTACCAAACGCATTGCATGCTAGGCCGCGAAGCTTATTCGGTAAATCATCCCTTGCGCCTTCCCATGTATGTATTGAGCAACTATTTGGGAGGGCCTGGAATGAACTCCCGCTTAAATATGGTTTTGCGCGAAAAACACGGATTGGCGTATCATGTCGAAATGAATTATGCTCCCTACAGCGATACCGGCTTACTCACCTTATACTTCGGGACCGAAAACGGAAATCTGAAAAAAGCACTACGCCTCATCGAGCGGGAGTTAAAGCGCTTAAGCGCTCAACCATTAACCGCCGTTCAATTGGAAAAGGCGAAGAAGCAGCTCATTGGGCAGTTAGCTTTGGCGAATGAAAGTCCGATTAATCAGGTTTTATCCATGGCCAAAAGTTATCTCGTATTCGGACGATGCGATTCGCTCGAAGAGGTTAATGCCAAGATTTTGGGAGTTACCCTCGAACAAATAGAACAAGTAAGTCGAGAGATCTTCGACTTCGAAACGCTTTCGCAACTAATTTATCGTTAATACATTATGACAGCATCCCTCGAACTAACTCAATTTGCCCATGAACACATGGGAGAAGAAGACCCCATTTTACAGGAATTGTATCGCGAAACCCATCTCAAGGTGTTGCATCCTCGAATGCTCAGTGGTTTTTGGCAAGGAAAGCTGCTTCAAATGATAACCGCCATGATTCGTCCCCGAAATATTTTAGAAATTGGAACATATACCGCGTATTCGGCCTTATACATGGCAAAGGCTTTACCCGAGGGAGCAAAAATTCACACCATCGAGGTAAACGATGAACTCGAAAGTTTTATCCGAAAATGGATTGAGCGCGCGGGTGCTTCGGATCAAATAGAGCTGCATATTGGCAATGCTTTGGAAATTATTCCGCAGCTCGAAGGTCCCTTCGATATGGTTTTTATGGATGGTGAAAAATCCGAATACGTCGAATACTATGAATTGCTCATGCAGATCCTTCCTTCGGGAAGTTTTATTTTGGCCGATAATATTTTTTGGGATGGAAAAGTTTTCGAACCAGCAGTTAAATCGAACGATTATTCCACTAAAGGGATTTTGAAATTTAATCAGATGGTGAAGGACGATAATCGGGTAGAAAAGGTTATTCTTCCCTTGCGCGATGGAATTTTTCTCATTCGGAAGAAATAAAAACCGGCTTAACCGTTTATCTAAACAAAGTGTAAAAAATGATCCGACTTTTATGGATAGCTTTGGTTCTTTCTTTCCTTCCGGTCGTAGGACTGCAAGGGCAAGAACTGCTGTCGGATACAGTTCCTACCTTGACCGAGCGTCAGAAAAAACCCATTGTGCAATTGTCGGGGATAATAACCAATACCAAAAAGGAAGGAATGCCTTTTACCACGATTGCTGTTATCAATCGCGCACAGGGAACCGTTTCAAACTTCTGGGGATATTATAGCATAGCTGTTCATCCCGACGATACCATTCGATTCAGTTCCGTTGGGCATAAATCCTTTGAATTTACTTTCCCGGATTCTTTCTCCGAAAAGGAGTGGCATGCAGATATTGTGCTGGCTTACGATACCGTTGTTTTGAGTGAAACGGTTGTTTTCCCTTGGACAACTTACGATCAATTCCTTCAAGCTGTGCTCGATTTAGAGCTTCAGGACGAAGATATGGATCGGGCTCGTTCGAATATTGCCCTCATGCAAAAACAATTATTTTCCGAGGAGTATCAGGTCGATGCCAGCTTGAATTATAAGTTCTACATGCAAGATAAAGCGAATCAATTATATACTCGCGGTCAGGTTCCAACCCTCAGCTTGCTCAATCCTTTTGCCTGGGCTCAATTCTTCGAAGCGCTCAAATCGGGCGCCTTTACCAGCAAGAAAAAAGTGTATTAATAAATTGGATCGCTCTGCAATACAAGCCTTAAAATCTAGTTTTTTATCGAATAAACAGCGTATTTTGCGCGGTTTAATTTTCTACCTGTAACCGCTATGTTTCGAGTGAAAATCTTGCTTTGCATACTTCTGTTCTTTCCGGCATTTATTCATGCACAGGAAATGGGGCAGGTGTATGGAAACATTAGCGATAAACAGGGAAAAGCGCTGGAGTTCGCCAATGTAAGCCTAAAGTCGAACCCTGCCATCGGAGCGGTTTCAAATTTCGATGGTAATTACTCCCTGAGTCTTCCCGCTGGAGAAAACTTCACGCTTTTAGTGAGTTATGCCGGCTATCAAAATACCGAAATCACCCTTAAACTATTACCCGGTGAAAAGCGGAAATTGAATTTTCAGCTTAAACCTTCCGATATTGTTTTGGGCGATGTGGATATTAAAAGCGAGCGGGAGCGGAGTGCAAATATGGTGCGCTTGAATCCGAAAATTGCCAGTTCCGTATTGTCGGCTACCGGTGGAGTGGAGCAGATTATTCGCAGCCTTCCGGGAGTAGTTGGTAATAACGAATTGAGTAGTCAGTATTCGGTTCGTGGAGGGAATTTCGACGAAAACCTGGTTTATGTCAACGATATCGAGATTTATCGTCCTTTCCTCATTCGTTCTGGTCAGCAGGAGGGACTTAGTTTTGTAAATCCCGATATGGTTTCGTCTCTATTATTCTCGGCTGGTGGGTTCGAGGCCCGATATGGCGATAAAATGTCGTCGGTTCTGGATATTAAATACAAGCGACCAACCAGCTTTAAAGCTTCAGCCTCGGGAAGCTTGCTGGGAGGCTCTGCTCATGTCGAAGGAGCTGCTCAAAATCAATTGCTGAGCTACATTGCGGGTATCCGATATAGTACCAACCAATACTTACTTGGAAGCCTCGACGAAAAAGGGAGCTATACCCCGGAATTTCTCGATTTTCAGACTTTTGTGACCTATGAAATGGGAACCAATTTCGAATTGAATTTTCTCGGACATCTCTCCCAAAATTCCTACCACTTCATTCCTGAAACACGCGAAACGTCCTTCGGAACGATTCACGAAGCCCTCAAACTAAAGATTTATTTCGACGGCCAGGAGCTGAACCGGTTTACAACCTTTACCGGAGCATTGGCCGGCCATTATGAGCCGGGGCCGGCCTCGCGTTTGTCGCTTTTTGTATCTTCCTTTAATACTCGCGAAAGCGAAACCTTCGATATTTTGGGTCAGTATTTTTTAAATGAACTCGATAATCAATTAGGTTCTGATAATCTGGGTGATAGCTTGGCAAATATTGGCGTTGGTTCTTTTTTGAATCATGCCCGGAATTACCTCGATGCCCAAGTTTACAGCATTTATCATAAAGGGTTGCACCGGGCCGACAAACACTTCTTTCAGTGGGGAGCCAAAGCGCAATGGGAATTCTTTAGCGATCAAATGAACGAATGGAACTTAATCGATTCGGCGGGTTACTCTTTGCCCTACAGCGATAGCGAAGTTTTACTTTATCGGTATTTGCAAAACGATACCAGTTTGCAGAGTCAGCGCTACACGTCGTATTTCCAAGATACTTACACGCATACAGGCGATGCCGGTGAGTTGAGCATTACCGCTGGTTTCCGAACGAATTACTGGACCATTAGCCGTGAATTTTTATTCAGCCCGCGAGCCAATGTGGCATTTAAACCGAAGTGGAAAAATTCCAAAAGGGATATTCTTTTCCGTCTCGCTGCAGGAATGTATCACCAGCCTCCTTTTTTCCGGGAAATGAAAGATTGGAATGGCCGAATTAACACCGATATTAAAGCTCAACGATCGACTCATTTTGTGGTGGGTGCCGATTATAATTTTGTGTCGTGGAACCGTCCATTTAAGTTTGTGGCCGAAGCTTATTACAAAGAGCTGAGTAACTTGATTCCATACGATGTAGATAATGTTCGTTTGCGCTATTATGGAACCAATAACTCTGAGGGTTATGCCGGAGGCTTGGATTTGAAAGTAAATGGCGAATTTGTTCCCGGAGTCGATAGCTGGATTAGTTTATCGCTAATGCAAACGAGGGAGCATATCGATGGTCAGTTTTCCTACGATATAGAAGGTGCCGATACCTTGAGCATCAGCCCTGTGTACATTCCTCGACCAACCGACCAGTTTTTTACGTTCAGCATGTTTTTCCAGGATTATTTTCCAAACGACTCAACCATCAAAATGCAACTCAACATGATGTATGGTTCCGGATTGCCTTTTGGACCGCCCAATGCGATGAAAACCCAGGCCGATTTGCGTATGCCATCCTATCGCCGGGTCGATATCGGATTTAGCAAACTAATTATCGGCGAGAACGCCTTGCTAAAGCGGAAAGGCTTTCGCCATTTGGAAAGTTTATGGCTTGGGCTAGAGGTTTTTAATTTATTGAATATCCGCAATACGGTTTCCTACACCTGGATCAACGATATTCGTAACCAGCAATATGCGGTGCCGAACTACTTAACCAGCCGAAGAATTAATGTGCGGGTCATTGCCCGTTTTTAGTGCCTAGTATCATGGAGCATTCATCCCGAAATAACTTGTCCGAAAATCAAGCCTCCAATGAAGCTGTCTCTCACCAGTCTCAAACCTACTGGCATAAAATCTTCCTGATTCTAGTCGTTCTCCTGCCGCTTCTTTCCTTTCTGCCCGAACCTTTTCGCTTTTTCGCTTCCGTTCCAATCCTTTTGGGAGCTTTCACGCTCGCTGGGCTCTGGTATGGCTATCGCACCCAAGCTTCCCTCTACCACCAACTTTTGAGGCATCCTGTTTTCCTCATGCTGATGGCTTACGCTATTTTTTCCATCATTAGTGGATCATTTGCCAGAACGCCTGCACTCGCCTGGAGCGAAACCATTCGTTTTCTATTGTATCCCGCTGTTACCCTGCTTACCTTAGTTTATAGTAAACAGGTGAAAGGATTTACTGTAAATTTATATCGTTCTATTCTGGGATTGGCTTTTTTGAATGGGCTTGTTGGAGTGGCTCTGCTGCTCAATCAAATTCTGAAAAGAGGAATCGTGCTCGGGTACACCGACTCTTCCTTCTTGAATCAGATTCTTAGCCTGGCCGTTTTTACACTTCCTGTTGCACTTTATCAACTAAAAGCTGAAAATAAGAAACTTCGAATCCTTGCTCTTTTGGCTGCACTAGGTAATCTTTTCTTGTTAGCTTTTTATCTCTATCCGCCTGCAAGCATTGCTGCCATCGTTTTGCTACTAGTTTATATCCTTTTCCCCTTAAACTACTACTTCTCCTTTCAGCTTAATCGCAGGAAAATCCTGTTTGCATTGGTCCTTGTTCTAGGTGTGTTTGCATGGAGCTTTATGGCTTTTCAGGCTTCTTCGAGGCTGATGGAAAATGATGTGTTTGTAACGGAGAAAAGCTGGTTGCTCGATTATCGTTTTGGAAAAGAGGTAGAGAGAATCGATCGTTGGGATGCTTCGTTGGCCTTGTATCGCGACAATCGATTGCTGGGAGTGGGTGGCGAGCATTGGCGAATGGAAGTTGCATCCTTGGGGTTGAACGGCATCAAGGGTGTAAATGAGCAAACCGATTTGCAATATCCCGCCAATGAGTGGGCACAGCTACTCGCAGAAAAAGGCTTTCCCGGATTTCTATTCTTATTGGCCCTATTCCTAAGCATAGCCTACCTTCCTTTTAGGCTGATAAACAAGGTGAAAACTCAGGGAGAGTCGAACGAGTTATTGACCCTGGTGGCTGCAACTTTTGTGTTTTTGATTTACACCCTTTTATCTGACTTTGCCGGATTAGATTCCGTATTACTACTGGTTTCAATTTATGCTGCTTTGCTATTGAATAAAGGTAACTGGATAAGCTCGGGGAGTAAGTCCGGCGCCTTGCTTATAGCACTGCCGGTTTTCATTGTTTTGCTGCAACTGGCCGCTTCGCTTAATTTTATTGGTGGTTCATTAAAAGCCTATTCCCAATCGCAGCTGAGGCTTGCCGAGCAGACCGCCTGCGAGGGATCCTGGGAGAAGAGTTTGGCTTACCTAAGTCGCAGTAAATCAGCTTGGTTTCTTCTGAGTCCTGAAGGGAATCCCTTGGACTGGTACCTCGCTCAAACCTATGATGCATTAGGTCGTAAAGACGAAGAGCTGAAATCCTTACTCGCAGCACAATCCATTCATCCAAACCATGTGGGTGTATTAAACGACTTGGGGCGCTGGTATGCCGACACTGCCCGTTTCGACACCGCACTTGCTTTTTTCGACCAGGGTTTGACAGTAGATTCTTTGCAGCTGGATTTACTGCTGAATAAAACCCGTTTGTTGTTCACCCTTAATCAGCTATATCCGGCTTTTCAAGTCTTGAGAAAAGTGCCCGTTCATACTTCGCATGCCGAGTATCCAGCCATGCGCGATACCCTTTTAAAGGCAGAGCTGTCGCGCACCAAAATGGCAGTAGGATCGGGCGAGCTGGCACTTACCCTGGAAAGGATTGGAAACGACCCGACTTGGATGGTCGATGTATATGAGAAATCTCTTGCCGAGAATCGAAGTTTTTATCATCAGTTAGTCGAGGAAAGTATCTACATTCTCGAAGTCCTCGACCGCTCGATTAGCCCCCAACAAGCGAAAATTTACCGCAGCCAATGGCTTCCTTAATTAGGAGTTTTCCATCTTTTAAGATGCTTTTTATTGTAATGCTCTTTTAATCAGCTTGTTGTCAGTTTTTTTGCTGATAAATATCACGGCACACCTGATTATTATCAGCAAAGATTGATTGCATAAGCTCTAGCTTCGCTCTACCTTGTTCGGGTAAATACCGATGCCCATCATTGGCAGCATTGCCTATAAAAGTCACATCGATGAGTTCAGAATTTGGTTTAACAAAATTAGCATTAGGTCTCATGCGACTTAATGAATGGGAATACTCACCCGCACAACTGTTACATTACCTCAAAGCAGCGCAGGATTTGTGTGTGAACACAATTGATGTAGCCGATATTTATGGTAATTATTCCGTCGAAGAACAGCTTGGCAAGGCCTTAGCGCTCGATCCTGATTTTCGGAAATACATTCGCATCGTAGGAAAAGTGGGCATTAAGCTCGTTTCCAATCGTTACCCGAAGCGACGCATCAAGCATTACGACACCTCCTATGGACACATTATGGAAACGGTGGAGCAAAGTCTGATGAAAATGCAAATCGATTACCTGGATATTTTGCTCATACATCGGCCCGACCCCTTCATGAATGCGGGCGAAACCGCACGAGCTTTAAACCAATTGGTTCGTGAGGGGAAAGTGCTGCAGATTGGGGTTTCTAATTTTGCTCCACCTGAAATTGAATTACTGCAATCCTACCTTGAATTTCCCTTACGCTACAATCAAGTTGAATTATCCTTACTGAAGCACGATGCCTTGTTCAATGGCGATTTAAGTTACCTGCAAATGCATCGGATTCGTCCCATGGCTTGGTCACCTTTGGCTGGTGGCGATTTATTGAATAAAGAGAAGGTGAGTGCCGGTTTCCTGAAGCTTGTGCGGCAACTTACCCGAGAACATCGCCTGGCCGACCCGATGCAGGTTTTATTAGCCTGGTTATGGCATCATCCCGCTCGCATTTTACCCGTTTTAGGAACAGGTAAGATTGAACGATTAAAGCTAGCAGCCGATGCTAGGGATGTAATGCTTCCCCGCGAATCCATTTATGAATTGCTCGAATTGATCCGGAAAAAACCAGTTGCCTAAATTCACTTCTTTTCGCTGATTTTTGCTTGCTCCTGATTCCTCTACTTATCCTACCTTTAGGGCAAAATTATCATCATGACCTTATTAAGCGTTAATATTAACAAGATTGCCACTATTCGGAATGCCCGTGGGGGTAATATTCCCAATGTGATTGAAGCGGCTGTTCGTATTCAGGAGTTTGGCGGACAGGGAATTACCGTTCATCCCCGACCCGATGAACGCCACATTCGATACGCCGATGTGTATGCTTTACGCGATGTGGTGCATACCGAATTTAACATCGAAGGCTATCCAACCGCTAAGTTTTTGGAATTGGTCAAAACAGTTAAGCCGGAGCAAGTTACCCTAGTTCCTGATCCTCCCGATGTATTGACTTCGAATGCCGGCTGGGATACGGAAAAGCATTTGCATTTTTTGCAGGATATCATTGCCGATTTGCAAAGTGTTGGGATTCGTGCCTCCATTTTTGTCGATACGCTCAGCAAAAATATGCAGTATGCAAAGGAAACGGGAACCGATCGGGTCGAGCTTTATACCGAGCCTTATGCAGCTAACTATGCAAGCAATCGTGAAACGGCCATCCATGATTTTGTTCAGGCGGCTAATTATGCCAAAGAGTTGGGTTTAGGACTCAACGCCGGACACGACCTGAATCTGGATAATCTGGCGTATTTCCACCAATGCATTCCTCATTTGAAAGAAGTTTCCATAGGGCACGCTCTCATTGCGGATGCCTTGTACTTTGGGTTGGAAAATACCATTCAGCGTTACCTTGCCTGTTTGAAGGGATAAACGAAAATTTAACAAGGTTAATGGAATCAGGCCTTTCCCCCGCTTATGCTGCAGAGCAGTGGTTTTTGACCTTGAAACTCGTTGCATAACATACGCCAGACTGGGACTCTCACTGTTCTTTTCGTTACTTTTGGAACATTAATAACCGCTTTGTAGCAAAAACAGAATCCTATCATGGTAAATTTAGATTGGAAAAATCTTCCGTTTGGATATGAGAAGACGAACTACAACGTTCGATGCTATTATAAAAACGGCTCCTGGGGTAAGTTAGAAATATCCTCCTCCGACCACATCAATATACACATGGCTGCCACTAGTTTGCACTATGGGCAAGAAGCTTTCGAAGGGCTGAAGGCTTATCGAGGTAAAGATGGAAAAGTTAGGCTTTTCCGTTGGGAAGAAAATGCCAAAAGAATGCAAAACTCAGCTCGTGGAATTTTAATGGCCGAAGTTCCAACCGAACTGTTTCACGAAGCTATTTTAAAAGTGGTCGAACTGAATCAGGAATTTATCCCTCCCTACGGAACAGGTGCTGCCTTGTACTTACGTCCTTTGTTAATTGGTACCGGTCCACAAGTGGGTGTTAAACCGTCCAACGAATATTTATTCATGGTGTTTACTTCGCCGGTTGGTCCGTATTTTAAAGAAGGATTTAAGCCAGTCGATATGTTGCTTTGCCGCAGTTTCGACCGCGCCGCTCCACTAGGAACAGGCCATATTAAAGTGGGAGGAAACTATGCCGCAAGCTTGGCTTCCTTGAAGAAAGGGCACGACTTAGGTTATGCTTCGGTAATTTACCTCGACGCAAAAGAAAAACAATACATCGACGAGTGTGGTCCGGCCAACTTCTTTGGCATCAAAGGCGATACCTACGTCACCCCTAAATCGCACAGCATTTTACCATCGATTACCAACATGAGTTTAATTGAATTGGTAAAGGATCTTGGTTTTAAGGCGGAACGACGTCCGGTTCACATCGACGAATTGAAAGATTTCGACGAAGTAGGTGCGTGTGGAACAGCGGCGATTATTAGCCCAATTCGCTCTATTACCGATGAATCGAATGATATTCGCTACGAATATTGCAAGGATGGTAAACCCGGACCGGTTTCGACTAAGATCTACGAACGTTTGTTAGCCATACAGTTTGGCGAAGAACCCGATGCGCATGGTTGGGTTGAAGTGTTGGATTTTTAATCGGTACGCGAGAAAATATTTTTTTAGGAGGAAGGCGCTGTTACTTTAAATAGCGCCTTTTCTGATGCATGTTGCTCTGCTTCTTTCTTAGAACTGCCCGTACCTACTCCGATAATTTCGTTGTTAAGCCGGATGGAAGCCACAAAGCGTTCGCTTCGATTCGGGTCGGCACTGGTTTGATATACCAATTCCAATTTATTCTTTTGCGACCATTCCAAGAGTTGACTCTTATAATTCGAGTCCTCGTTCATGAGTGTTTGCAGGTTGATGTATTTAGGAATGAGGTACCGGGCAATGTATTTTCGTGCTCCTTGATACCCACCATCGAGGTAAATTGCACCGATGAGTGCTTCGAGTGCGTCGCCATAAATGTTTTTGCGAGGCGTATTGCTACTGGTTTTCGATACGAGTAGTTGGTCGATGCCCATTTTTTGGGAAAGCATATTCAGGTATTCTCGCTTAACGATTTTGGACCTCATTTGAGTGAGAAAACCTTCGTCTTTATTTGGGAAAGCGATGAAGAGATAGTCGGCAATAATGGAATCGAGCACAGCATCGCCGAGGAATTCGAGTCGTTCGTTATTGACTACAGCGCCGTTTCCCAGGTCCATTTGTGCGGAACGATGGGTAAAGGCGATTTTAAAGAGATCGGTATTTTTGGGGTAATAGCCTACATGCGCATACACTCGTTTGGCGTAGGTGCGATCGGTAGAAAAAGCGTTTTTAATTCGATAAAAGAAGGAAGCTCCTGGCACAATCTGGTTTATTCCGTGTACTTCTTAAAGATTACGGAAGCATTGTGACCTCCGAATCCAAAAGTATTGCTAAGCGCATAATTAACTTCGCGGGGCTGAGCTTTATGGAAGGTAAAGTTCAGATTGTAATCGATGCTTGGATCGGGTGTTTCAAAATTGATGGTAGGAGGTACGCAACTATTTTGAATGGCGAGAATGCTGGCGGCAGCTTCGATAGCACCGGCTCCGCCTAGCAGGTGACCGTGCATCGATTTGGTAGAGGAGATGTTCAGTTTAGGAGCATGATCACCAAAGACCGATTTAATGGCGAGAACCTCGGAGATATCGCCAAGTGGGGTGCTTGTTCCGTGAACGTTGATATAATCGATTTTATCGGGGCTCAAGTTGGCATCTCTTAGTGCATTGTTCATGACCCTTGCGGCACCTTCGCCTTCGGGATGCGGAGCGGTTAGGTGGTGAGCATCGGCCGATAAGCCTGCTCCAACTATTTCGGCATAAATGTGAGCGCCGCGTGCTTTGGCATGTTCTAATTCTTCGATAATGAGGGTTACCCCTCCTTCGCCCATCACAAATCCATCGCGATTTACATCGAATGGACGCGAGGCTGTTTTAAAATCGTCGTTACGAGTGGAGATGGCACGCATTGCGTTGAATCCACCAATTCCTACTTCGTTGATTGCGGCTTCGCTTCCGCCGGTAACAAAGCCTTTGGCTATTCCGAGTCGGATGTAATTGTATGCATCGATGAGAGCGTTGCTCGAAGAGGCACAAGCAGAAACCGTTGTGAAATTTGGGCCTTTTAAACCGTATCGCATGGAGATGTGGCCCGAAGCGATATCGGCAATCATTTTTGGAATAAGGAAGGGGCTGAATTTGGGGACGTAATTCGACTTAACAAAGTCGATTACTTCCGCCATAAAAGTAGTTGATCCGCCGATTCCTGAACCCCAAATAACCCCGAAGAATTCGGTATCGAGGGTTTCGAAGTTCAGTTTAGCATTCTGAACGGCTAAGTCGGTAGAAGCCATCGCAAACTGAGCATATAAATCCAGTTTGCGTGCTTCTTTCCGATCCATGAAATCTCCTACTTCAAAATCTTTTACCTCGCAGGCAAATTTTGTTTTGAAATGCGTTGCATCAAATCGAGTGATGGGTGCAGCAGCACTTACTCCTTCGCTGAGGTTTTTCCAGAATTCGTCTATCGAATTACCAAGCGGGGTGACCAATCCTAGGCCGGTAACAACTACCCGTTTTAGTTCCATAGGTAAAAGATTTGAATGAATGCTATTTTTTCGACAATTCGTTTTCGATGAACTTTACGGCTTCATCAACATTGCTGATAGATTCGGCTAATTCGTCGGGAATAGAAATATCGAATTCTTTTTCGAATTCCATGATCATCTCAACGGTGTCGAGAGAATCTGCTCCCAAGTCGTTGGTAAAGCTGGCATTGAGAGTAACCTCTTCTTCTTCTACGCCTAATTTCTCAACGATAATCGCCTTTACTTTTTCATAAACTTCAGACATAACTTTTACGTTTAATTAATACTATTTTAAGTAAAATTCTAAGCGGTGCAAAGAAAGAAATTAAAGGCTGAATTTTCAAAAATAAAGTTAATTTATTTACCCCCCCTAACCTTAAATTGCTTACTTTGTAAATGCCTAAGCATTAGTAGTATTAGGTCTTTTGTGGTTATTTATCAGTAGTTTAGCTTAGCATGAAAAGAATTGCCCTATTTGCCAGTGGCTCGGGAACGAACGCCGAAAATATTATCCGATACTTCCAAAATCATCCATCTGTAGAAGTCGATACGCTTATTACCAATAACCCCATGGCGCAGGCTATCCATCGTGCCCACCGACTCAGAGTGCCTTGTGTTGTGTTTTCCAAAGGCGATTTCTTTCAAGGTCCGGCTTTACTCGATACACTCCAACAACGCAAAACCGATTTTATCGTCCTGGCAGGTTTCCTATGGCTCATCCCGGAACATATAATTCAAGCTTATCCCGATCGAATCATCAATATTCACCCGGCCCTGCTTCCTGAATTTGGAGGGAAAGGAATGTACGGAAACCGGGTGCACCAGGCAGTGCTCGAAGCCTGTAAAAAGGAATCAGGGATCAGTATCCACCTTGTGAATGAACACTACGACGAAGGAAAGATTCTCTACCAGGCAAAATGCCCGGTTCTTCCAACCGATTCGGTCGAATCGCTCGCTCAACGTATCCACGAATTGGAGTATGAACATTATCCTCGAATCTTGTCGGAATATTTTGAACAATTGAGCGACTGATTACTTTAAGCAGTATGAATTTAAACCCTAAAAACAAAGTAGCCTCTATTCATTCAACCGTTTGGCTGACTGGCTCTTTCGTATGGGTGATTTTATTTACTTCGGGCTTGTGGGCTCAAGACAAGCAAACCACTCTTGTCGAAGATACCAGCGCATACGTATTATATCATCCCGATTTTCGATTCAACGAAGGGATATTCCTGCATTTCGAACAAGTAAAACAAAACAAACCCATTCCTATCGAACGAATTTTATCGGCAGCCAACCCCAACGATTTCGATTTTTATGAAAAACTGCTGGAGCATGAATCCCTGGCTATTTATGATGAAAAAGGGATGAAACAGGATGTGCCGGTCGAAGCTATTTGGGGTTATAGCAACAAAGGAATTCTGTACATACAACATAACCGGGAATTTAATCGCATTCCGGTAATCGGTAGTATTTGTCATTTCGTGTCGAACGTGAGCTACGAATCGTATCGAAATTTCGATCCATACTACAATCCCTATCGGATGTACGATCCTTATTACACGGGAATCAGAACGCAACCTGTTGTAACCAAGGAAATGCGACAATTTTTGCTCGATTGGCAGTCGGGCGAAATCTATGAATACAATCGGGAGAACCTTCAAGTTCTGTTGATGCAATCGCCCCAATTATACGAGGAATATAATGACCTGAGTAAACGAAAACAGAAAAAAATGTTGTTCTTTTACCTGCGCAGATTTAATGAGCAGAATCCTTTGTATATTCCTGTTTGTCAATAACTTATTCCTTATTAATCCATTTTGGTTTTTTAAATTACATCGCTATGTCTGACGATAAGAAGATTATTTTTTCTATGGTAGGAGTGAATAAAATTTTCCCTCCTCAAAAACAAGTATTGAAGAATATTTACCTGAGCTTTTTCTACGGAGCTAAAATTGGCATCATTGGTTTAAATGGTTCGGGTAAATCGAGTTTGATGAAAATCATTGCCGGGAAAGACGATGCTTTTCAGGGCGAAGTGGTTTGGTCGCCAGGCTACAGCGTTGGAATGTTGGAACAAGAACCCTACTTGGACGATAGCAAAACCGTTCGCACGGTAGTGGAAGAAGGAGTACAGCATGTGGTAGATGTGCTGAAGGAGTATGAAGAAGTGAATATGAAATTCGCAGAACCAGAGGTGCTTGAAGATCCGGATAAGATGGATGCACTTATTACGCGTCAAGGGGAATTGCAGGAGTTAATTGACCAGTACGATGCCTGGAACCTCGACCATAAACTGGAGCGAGCCATGGATGCCTTGCGCTGTCCGGCTCCCGAAACCGGCATCAAAAACCTGTCGGGGGGCGAGAAACGCCGGGTGGCCTTGTGTCGCTTGCTTTTACAAGAGCCCGATGTGCTCTTGCTCGATGAGCCAACAAACCACCTCGATGCTGAATCGGTGCAGTGGTTAGAATTGCATCTGCAACAATACAAAGGAACGGTAATCGCTATTACGCACGACCGCTATTTTCTCGACAATGTAGCCGGTTGGATCCTTGAGCTGGATCGTGGAGAGGGTATTCCCTGGAAAGGAAATTATTCCTCTTGGTTGGAACAGAAATCGACTCGATTGGCACAGGAAGAAAAACAAGCCAGCAAGCGCAGAAAAACCTTGGAAAGAGAGTTGGAGTGGGTTCGTATGAGCCCCAAAGCGCGTCATGCTAAATCGAAAGCACGTTTGTCGGCTTACGATAAATTGCTGAATTCCGATGTAAAGGAAAAAGAAGAAGCACTGGAAATTTTTATTCCAAACGGTCCTCGTTTGGGCGATAAAGTGATTGAGGCTCATCAGGTTGCCAAATCCTTTGGAGAGAAGCTATTATTCGATAATTTGGAGTTTGTGCTTCCTCCGAATGGGATTGTTGGAGTAATTGGGCCCAATGGAGCCGGTAAAACCACCCTGTTTCGCCTGATCATGGGAATGGAAACGGCCAATGCCGGTAGTTTTGAGGTTGGACAAACAGTAAAGATTGGCTATGTTGATCAAACGCACGCAGCCATTGATCCGGCCAAAACGGTTTTCGAAGTAATCTCCGGAGGCCTGGAGCATATTCAGGTGGGAGGTCGGGCCATAAACGCTCGTGCCTATGTGGCACGTTTCAACTTTACCGGAGCCGATCAGGAAAAGAAATGTGGTGTTTTATCGGGTGGAGAGCGTAATCGACTGCATTTAGCCCTCACCCTGAAGGAAGAAGCAAATGTGTTGTTGCTCGATGAGCCTACCAACGATATCGACGTAAATACTTTACGGGCCTTAGAAGAAGGTTTGAACGATTTTGCCGGTTGCGCCGTGGTAATTAGCCACGATCGTTGGTTCCTCGACCGGGTATGTACGCACATTCTCGCATTCGAAGGGAACTCAGAAGTTTATTACTTCGAAGGAGGATACACCGATTATGAAAAGAACCTGCGTCAGCGCAAAGGAAACGAAGGTCCACAGCGGATTAAGTACAAAGCGTTGAAAAAATAAAGCGACTTACCGTGATTCGTTTCGATACGAATTTCGGCTCATCCAGAAAAGCAAGACAGTGTGAAAGATTTAACCGAGGGAAAAGAAGGGAAGCTCATTTGGCGGTTTGCTATTCCGATGCTGATAGGAAATGTATTCCATCAGTTTTACAATATCGTGGATAGCTGGGTAGTGGGAAATTACCTGGGTAAAGAAGCTCTTGCTGCTGTTGGTGCTTCTTTCCCTTTGATATTTCTGCTCATTTCCCTCGTGATGGGAGTGTCGATGGGTTCAACCATTATTATTTCGCAGTACTTCGGTGCCAAGAATCTGGATAAGGTCCGCATGACCATCGATACCTTATACATTGTATTGTTTTTTGGGTCTATACTGATTACGATTATTGGAATAAGTTTTTCCAAATTGATTTTTGAGCTTATTAAGCTTCCTCCGGAAGTGATTCCCGATGCGGTGAGTTATTTCAATATTTACATTTCGGGAGCCATCATGATGTTTGGTTATCACGGCACAACGGCCATTTTACAAGGATTGGGCGATTCTAAAACGCCGCTTTATTTTCTCATTATTTCCAGTTTAGTGAATGTTGGGTTGGACATGCTTTTTGTGGTTCAATTCGGTTGGGGCATCGAAGGGGTTGCTTTAGCTACGGTTATAGCGCAGACTGGAGCCTTATTTACAGCAATTATTTATTTGAATCGGACGCATAAGCTGATACAGATTCGCTTCGTGAATTTGAAGTTCGATACCGAAATATTTAAAAACAGTTTCCGTATTGGTATCCCGACCGGTATTCAACATGCGTTGGTCTCCTTAGGGATGTTGGCCATTTTTCGTATTGTAAACGATTTTGGAACAGCTGCAGTAGCTGCTTTTTCGGTGGCTGTTCGGATTGATTCCATCGCCATTATGCCGGCCATTAATTTTGCATCGGCGCTGGGTACTTTTGTTGGGCAGAACATGGGGGCCGGCAAATTGGAGCGAGTACGTTCCGGGTTGCTCGCCACTTTCCGAATGACGGGCGTTATCTCGATATTAATCTCGGTTATAGTTATCTTTTTTGGTGCTCATTTGATGAGCTTTTTCTCCAGCGATCCGGAAGTAATAGCCATCGGGAAGGTCTATTTTCAAGTAGTAGGTAGTTTTTACATTGTGTTTGCCGCCATGTTCGTTTTTACCGGAGTTTTCCGCGGATCGGGCGATACGCTCATTCCGATGTTTATAACCTTGGTGGCATTATGGGTGGTTCGGGTTCCGGCATCGCTCATTTTTTCGAAATTTTTCGGAGTAGTGGGTATTTGGTATGGTTTGCCAACCGGATGGATTTTTGGATTTGTACTGTCGATGATTTATTACTTCCGGGGCAATTGGAAAAGCAAGGTAATCGTTAAGAAACACGAGATTGAACCTGAAGTTGAGTTATTATGAGAAAGGATTTCCTTGCATTGAGTGCAATTTCCCTTGTGGTGGTGGGTGTTTTTTGGTATTTGTTTGGCAATGAGTCGGTTGCGTCGGAAGAGATTCTCACCAACGTGCATGAGTCAGTGCCAGAAATTATCCCAATAATTAAAGAGTACGATTTTAACCTCGATTCCTTCGACATTGAAAAAGCCTCCATTCGTCGGAATGAGTTTTTAGCCGATATTCTTACCCGCAAAGGGATTCCGTATCCACAAATCGATCGGATGGTGAGGCAGGAAAAAGAGCGTTTCGATGTACGCAAGATTAAAACCGGACAAACCTATGCTTTTGTTCAGCCGAAGGACACTCTGAATCGAGACCGCTTTTTTGTTTACGAAGAAAATGCATCGGTTTATTGGGTTTTTCATTTTGGCGATTCGCTTTTCGTTGAGCGGAAAGAGAAACCCGTTGTTACTCGTTCGCAGTATGCCGAAGGGGTGATTGATCAATCCTTATGGATGAGCATGGTCGATAATGCTTATCCTCCCATGCTAGCCATTGAACTATCGGAGATTTATGCTTGGTCGATTGACTTTTTTGGGATTCAGCGTGGCGATAGTTTCCGTGTTTTTTATCAGGAAGACTTTGTTGATTCCGTGTCGATTGGGATACGCTCCATTGAGGCTGCCTTTTTCCAGCACAAGGGTTACGATTACTGGGCTATTGGGTTTGTGCAGGATAGTGTGTATGCTTTTTTCGATGAGCATGGACAATCCTTGCGGAAAGCTTTTCTGAAGGCACCTTTGCGTTATTCCCGCATTAGCAGTGGCTTTAGTCACAGCAGGCGGCATCCGGTGTTGAAAATTTACCGTCCGCATCATGGAATCGATTACGCCGCTCCGAAAGGAACGCCGGTTTATTCCATTGGCGATGGGTTGGTGGTGGAGCGTGGTTATCAGAAAAGAGGTGGAGGTAATTATGTTAAGATCAAGCATAATTCGGTGTACACCTCGGTTTACATGCATTTGCAAGGCTTTGCCAAAGGTCTCAGCAAAGGCGATCGAGTTCAGCAGGGGCAGCTCATTGGTTATGTGGGTTCGACCGGATTATCGACCGGGCCGCATTTGGATTTTCGTATTTATCAGAATGGTAGTCCGGTAAATCCTTTGCATGTTAAATCGCCCCCGGTCGATCCAATTAAGCCGGAAAACGCTGTTCCTTTTGAAGGAACATGGAAACACTGGAAAGCTCGTTTCGAAGCTTACGAACCGAAGGTTACGTCGGTTGGCCAGGTTACTTAAGGGTTTACTTACTGGATTGCGGCTTCCCTTTTCCCCAAAAAAATAAAGGCTGATTAAGCTACCCTTGGCGACAGGGAACTATGAATCCATAATTTCTTCGCGTCCATCGGCGTGGCGTGCGAACCGTCCGCGGTTTTTGTCGTGAACCTGATCGGTACGGGGCCAGGGCCAACCTCCAAAACGCGTTTCGTTGTAATCTTGAAAGGCTTGTGTGATTTCAGCTTTGCTATTCATCACGAAAGGGCCGTACTGAATGACGGGTTCGCCAATGGGTCGTCCTTGCAGGATGAGGATTCCGGTGGGTGTATCGCCAGCTTTGAATACGGTATCGATTTGCGGATTAAGATCCAGGGAATGGTAGGCGGGGATGGGCATGTTCGACACACTTAGGTTTTCGCCGAGGTAATAGAAAGCGGTTCGATTAATTCCGGGTTGAGCGCGTGGAAGTTTCCATTCGGCAAAGGCATCCATTTTAATGTTCCAAACGGCTACTTCGTTGTCGGGGTCGGCGGCCCAGGAATTGGGTGGTGGAGTGGGAGCAGCCAGATCGTCGATTTTGCCGGCAATGATTTCGACGCGTGTGAGTCGGTTTTGTTCGTCGCGATGCTCAAAAACCGGTATATTTTCGCGCCAGAGCATAGCAAAGTGAGGCTCGACCATTTTGCTTTTAGCCGGCAGGTTGAGCCAAATTTGAAACAGTTCCAAAGGGTTTTTTTCAGTTTGATTTAGGAGAGGAAACATTTCGGCATGTTGCACGCCTCGTCCGGCAGTCATCCATTGCACATCGCCATTTCCGTAACGGCCGGCGGCTCCGAGCGAATCGGAGTGGTCGACAAATCCTTTACGCACCAGGGTGATGGTTTCGAATCCGCGGTGTGGGTGTCCCGGAAAGCCGGGAACTTTTTTGCCGTGGTACATGCGGAATCCGTCTTTGATAATGAAATCGTCGCCGAGGTGTCGGCCTTCGAAGAACTGCGGATCGGGGCCCATTTGTTCGTTGCCTTCCGGGAAATGGTCTTCGTGATGGACACAAAACAGAAAGGGGTCTTTGGTTTCCCATTGGAAACCGAGCGGTTTAATTTGATCGACGGGGTGAATGTATTTTAGATCCATATCTTCGTTAAATGTTTTGGGTAAGCCGGTTACGGGAATGGTTAAAGCGGTGCCGAGGGCTAATCCCAGGCGGTGGAGGAATCCGCGTCGTTCCAGCTTTGATTTTTTCGAGTCGCTCATGCTTTTTCTTTTGCCTTTTCAACAGGTAAAATAGCCGATTGTTTGAGTTCGTTGTGAAGATTTTAGATTTGGCTGAGGAGGAAAGAAGGAATAGCTGCTACAAATTTGTTCGGGGGCGGTAGCTGCCTCGGCCTTTTTTTTATTTTTGTGTGATTTTCAAGCAATATACTATGGTCAATTATGAATCGGGGAGAGAAGCGAAAGTGGAAGCTCCTGTAAATGAGTTGGAAGCGTTTTTTCAGGTTTTTCGGGAGAATACCATTGGCTATCAAACTTATTTTGATTCACCTTATGGAAGAAAAGAAATTTTGTATGCCGATTGGATCGCCAGCGGGCGGCTCTATCGGCCCATTGAGGACCATATTTTAGAGCGGATTGCACCGTTTATTGCCAACACGCACACCGAAAGCAACTACACGGGAACCTTTATGACCCGCGCTTATCAGTTGGCCTTGAAAAAAATTAAAGAGCATGTGAATGCCGGGCCCGACGATGTGATTATCACGGGCGGTTCGGGCATGACAGCCATGATTAACAAGTTTCAACGCATTTTAGGGTTGAAGGCTTGCGATAGCATTGGCTTAGCTTCGAATTGCATCAAAAAAGTCGATCGGCCGGTCGTGTTCATTACCCACATGGAGCATCATTCGAATCATACTTCGTGGTTGGAGACAACTGCCGAAGTGGTTCAATTGCAGCCGAATAAGGAGCTGTTGGTCGACTTAGACGATTTGCGAACCAAGCTTGCTGAATATGCCGACCGGAAATTCAAGATAGGAGCTTTTACTGCCTGTTCGAATGTTACCGGAGTTTCGACTCCTCACCATCAAATGGCGAAGATTATGCACGAGCATGGTGGGGTTTGTTTTGTCGATTTTGCTGCTTCGGCTCCCTATTCCGATATCGATATGCATCCGGAAGATCCGATGGAAAAGCTCGATGCGATTTTCTTTTCTCCCCATAAGTTTTTGGGAGGGCCTGGTTCGTCGGGCGTGCTGATTTTCGACCGAAGCATGTACAAGAGTAAAGTGCCCGATAATCCAGGCGGAGGAACGGTCGATTGGACGAATCCGTGGGGCGAATACAAGTATGTGGACGATATCGAAGCGCGCGAAGACGGCGGTACGCCCGGTTTTTTGCAGGCTATCCGAACGGCTTTATCGATTGAGTTGAAGAATCAGATGGGGACGAAGCGCATGGAGCAGCGTGAGCGGGAGTTGTTGGCAAGAGCTTTTCCTCGTTTAAGAGCTATTCCGAATTTGAAAATTTTAGCCGATAACATCGAAGATCGTTTAGGGATTTTGTCGTTTTACATTGAAGGGTTGCATTACAATCTACTCGTTAAGATGTTGAACGATCGGTATGGTATTCAGGTTCGGGGCGGTTGTGCTTGTGCCGGAACCTATGGTCATTTTTTACTCGATGTGTCGTACGAGTATTCCCACACCATTACCGAGCTAATTAATCAAGGCGATTTGTCGCATAAGCCCGGTTGGGTTCGTTTATCGATCCATCCAACCATGACGAATGGGGAGCTTGATTTTATTTTGAGTGCATTGGAGGAAATTGCTCAGCATTTTGAGGTTTGGGGTAAGGATTATGTGTACGATAAGAAGAAAAATGAGTTTTATCACATTGATTTCTTGTCGGTAGATCCGAATGAAATTGAACAGGTTTTCAACTTGGACTAGTTCGGATGGCAGGTTCCTGAACAGAGGCTACATTCTTTTGCGATTTCGAATTGTTTTTCTGATTTGCTCGCAAGGGGATTCGATTTCTGTTTTGATTTAAAAATAGCAAGAACGTTAAAAAAAGAATGATATGAATTCACCCAGGTTACTGAGATCTTTGTTTTCTGTTTTGATTTTGCTGGTTAGTTTTTCGGCTGGTATGGCGCAGCAAAATGCCATTCGCACCGATGTGCTTGGGCCTTTTTTGAATAATCCATTTAGTTTGCATTTTGAGCGCAATTTCGATTCGGCTAATTCGCTGGTTTTATCGGTCGAAGGTGGTTACTACATGCGCGACAAAACTAGCTTGAATGGGCAGCCGTATTGGAGCAAACGCATTGTGGGTTATGGAGGGATGGTAGAGTGGCGGCATTATTTGCAATACCGGAGTATGATGAGTCGTCCGGTGGGATTGTTTACCGGTGCTTATGCTCGTGTTTTGCAGTTAACCTACACCCAGGATTTTGAAACGACGTTCAACAATCAAGGTCAGCTCGATATAACGGAGGAGCGGTTAGGTATAGGTGGTGGTGCGGTGCTGGGTTACAAGTATCAGCAACCTTACTCACGTTGGTATGTCGAGGGGCTTGTTGGACTGGGCTACGGAGCGCTGGAATTCGATCAGTATTCGCCCGACGATTTGCCTGATCCTTATTTTTTATGGCGTGCTGAGATTTCGATTGGGTATTCTTTCTATTAGTCTCTCGATAGATTATTGTTAAAATTGTTGGCAGTTGGAAGGCTTTTGGCTGTTGTTG
Source organism: uncultured Bacteroidota bacterium (assembly GCA_937954085.1). Taxonomy (GTDB): domain Bacteria; phylum Bacteroidota; class Bacteroidia; order Bacteroidales; family M50B96; genus M50B96. The sequence goes on along the minus strand of CALGAK010000023.1, from coordinate 331 downwards.
GCTTTTGGCTTTTGGTTAGTTAATTGTTGCTGGCTTTCGCCTTTTCGCCTCTTCGCCTAGTCGCTCCGTCGCCCTATTCGCTCGAAGGTATCGGAGGTTTAAAAAGAACGCAAAGGTTCGCGCAAAGGGCGCAAAGTTTTTCGCTTGAACTAGCATGATTGCCACGCGCCGGGAGCCGCGCGGCAGCTCGTTGTTGTTGCATTCGCCCAGTCGCCCGGTCGTTCACTGTTCACTCCCGATACACTCCGTTATCGGGATCTCCGCTCCGCTCCGACGTTCACCGTTCACTCCCGATAGGCTTCGCCACCGGGATCTCCGCTGCGCTCCGACA
>CALGAK010000022.1 GCA_937954085.1 uncultured Bacteroidota bacterium | reverse complement strand
GCATTGACCTCTTCGCGTGGCAACCAACGCATTAAGGCAAATACCACAACCCCAATTAACACGGAGCCCACTACCCATCGATAAAAAACTCGGGTAAGGAATCCTCCCGACTCACTTCGATTGAGCGTATGAGCCAATCGGTCCCAGCCTTGCGGGCTGCCCTCCTTGGTGGCTACGGACAGACCCTTCTCGAACAGGTCGTCGATGTAGTTCATTTCATCCTTCATACTCATGAATATTATTTTTCTTCACTTTTACATTACCGTTCGGAGCAAATCGCGATACCGACGATTCCGCTGCTCCATTTTTCGTTTCATGGCCAGGTTGTACAGCTCATCTTGAAGCGCTTTTCTAGCCCTGAATAATTGCGACTTACTGGTTCCTTCGGTTATGGAAAGATTTTCAGCAATTTCACGATGGGTCATTTTTTCGATGGCATACAAATTAAAAATGGTTCGCGAACCTTGAGGAAGAATATCCATCACCTCCATCAATTCATCTTGCGTGAATCCGGTGTTTCGAATCAAATCTTCCTTGCTCTCTTCCTCGGCATCGACTTCTTTTTCTTTCAAATAATACTGATCGAAAACCGAGAGCCATTCGTCTTCGCCGGAAAAGACCTCTTTATTCATTTTTTTTATCCGATTAATGGATAAGTTGATGAATATCCGCTTTAGCCATCCTTCAAAGGAACCTTTGTAGGCGAATTGATGGATAGAATCGTACACTTTAATAAAACCATCGTGAACTAAGTCCTCCGCCTCGGCTGCATTACCCGTATAGCGCATACAGATGAGCCTCATCATGGGAGAAAACTGCTCGTAAAGTAGCTTTTGCCCCAGATGCTCATTTCGTTTACATGATTCGATAATCTCTTTGAGGTCGGTCATTCCGCTCGCGTATGTGTTATAGAGTAATTTCCAACGAATGGTTGCAGAAAAATAAGGACTTTTTAAACATTTTCTTCGGTTTGTTTATTCGCTAAAAATGTGTTTATATTACCCCCCACATACCAAACCAATAAACACCTAGCTATCATGAATAAGGATTTATTAAAACTTACACCGGCAGCCATTTGGAAGCATTTTCACCAATTAACCCAAATCCCTCGTCCGTCGAAACACGAGGATGCTATTCAGGCATACATCTATCAATTTGGGAAAGATCTGGGGCTGGAAACAGAAAAAGACGCAGTGGGCAATATCATCATTCGTAAACCGGCTACTCCGGGAATGGAAAACCGACAAGGCGTTGTGCTGCAAGGGCACCTCGATATGGTTCCTCAGAAGAACAGCGACAAAGTGCACGATTTTACCAAGGACCCAATCGAAGCCTATATTGATGGGGAATGGGTTAAAGCGAATGGCACTACCCTCGGCGCCGACAATGGCATGGGTGTAGCTGCGGCAATGGCCGTTCTTGAAGCGACCGACCTCGTTCATGGTCCGGTTGAAGCCTTGTTTACCAGCGATGAAGAAACAGGCATGACGGGAGCTAACAACCTACAGCCAAACTGGTTAAAAGGCGACATCCTCATCAACATGGATTCCGAAGACGAAGGGGAACTCTACGTAGGCTGTGCCGGTGGCGAAGATGCCAACATTCTTTTCACCTTCGAAAATGAAGCTATTCCCGAAGGATACGAAGCTTTTCAGTTGTCCATTACAGGACTCAAAGGAGGACATTCCGGAATGGATATCATTTTAGGTCGTGGCAACGCGAATAAACTCTTTTTCCGTTTCATGAAAGATGCTTACCTCGACTTCGATGTTCGATTAGCCTCGGTTCAAGGCGGCAGCCTCCGAAACGCTATTCCACGCGAAGCATTTGGAACCATCCTCGTTACCACGGAATATGTAAACGATTTAAAGAATTTCCTCCAGAAATTTACCCAAACCGTTCAGAGCGAATTAGCTGAAACCGAGCCCGATTTAAAAATTAGCCTCACTCCTACCGATATGCCGGAAAGTTTGATGGATGAAAACACTCAAATTAACCTAACCGACGCTATTATGGCTTGTCCCGACGGAGTTATCCGAATGAGCGATTCGATGCCCGGACTGGTTGAAACGTCCACCAATTTGGCCATTGTGCGTTCCGAGGATAACAACATCTATGTTTCTTGCCTCATGCGCTCCTCGGTCGATTCTGCTAAAACCTACCTGGCCAGTCGCATTGAATCCTTATTCAATTTAGCTGGAGCAAATGTTGATTTAGCTGGTGCTTATCCCGGCTGGAAACCCAACATGAATTCGCCCATCTTGAAAGTAATGCAAGATGTTTACAACCAACGCTTTGGCAAAGTACCGGAAATTAAAGCCATCCACGCTGGTTTGGAGTGCGGAATCTTAGGCGCTGCCTATCCGAATTGGGATATGATTTCTTTTGGTCCAACCATTCGCTTTCCTCACTCTCCCGATGAAAAAGTTCATATCGGTTCTGTGGAAAAATTCTGGGAGTTTTTAGTTGAGACCCTGAAAAATGTTCCGGCAAAAGCCTAAACAAAAATTAAAGTCGAGTGATTGAATCTTTGATGCCGTGAAATTTTCTACTGAAGTCGTTCTCTAAAGCTTTAAGATCTTCGCAAAGCCTCTAGGGTTTAAATAGATCAACAAGCAAGGTTCCGATTTTGATTCAACACGAAGACCATACTATTCATCTCTTTTTCGAGGAATTTGTTTCGATCTAAAAAAAATAGCTGCCCGATTAAGGCAGCTTTTTTTTATTCTTTTGGCTGAAAAGCACGGCTTTCTTTATTCAAGGTAAAATCCAGCGCTGTTTCGCTGATTCGTAGCCGAATGATATCGAGCATTAGAAAATCGAGCAACATCTCCTCGGCCAAGCGATTGGGCAGATGCACCAAGCGGGTCAATTGATCCAATCGAATCGATTCATGATCGTTAAGGTAATCGAATAGTTTCTTTTCTTTTTGAGTGTAAGCGAGTTTCACCTCTTTGGACGATTGCTGGCGCAACCAATATCGGATTAAAAACCGGGGAGCTAAAATATTCTGATCGTGCACCCGCACATAAGCTTCCTGTTTCCCGGAGGCCAGTTTTACTCGGAACGGACGTCGATTACTTTGCGGTGAGACAATGATTTCGAGGACATCTTTTCCGCTAACCGGCCAGGTTTTATACTCGAATGGAACAGGAGGATCGCAGTACATGGAAGCTGCCGCTTCGATCATGTAAAACTCCTCATCGGATCGAATGCCCGCAATTTTCCCGTTATCTTTTACTCCGATCAAAAGCCTGCCACCATCGGTATTGGCAAAAGCGACCAAGCTCTTAGCAATTTTTCGCGAATCGGATATTTCAAATTTGAAATCCAATTGCTGATGTTCCCCCTGACTAATTAATTCGAATAAAAAACTCACAGCAAAATGTTTAATTACATAAAGAGAGGCTTCCGGGGAAGCCTCTCTTTAAACTCAGTTTAGTCGTTGATAGTATGCCTGTAAAACCAAGGCATGAAAGTTTTTTGCCTAGTAGCAGCTCTCGCCTTCGGCTGTAAAACGCTCTAAACGAGGAAAGAAGAAATCCGACTCAATTTTAGCGTTGTCGTCGCTATCGGAACCATGAACCGCATTGGCAGCAATAGAAGTTGCAAACTTTTTACGAATGGTTCCTTCGGCTGCCTTTGCTGGATCGGTTGCTCCAATTAATTCACGATAAGCTTCTACCGCATTATCTTTTTCCAAAATGGCAGCGACAATGGGACCGGAGGTCATGTATTCGACCAATTCGCCATAGAAAGGACGTTCTTGATGAATTTCATAAAATACCTCTGCCTGACGTTTGGTTAATTTGGTCAACTTCATTGCGACAATTCGAAAGCCACCTTCGTTAATCATGTTTAGAATACCACCAATATTTCCGGCCTGAACGGCATCGGGTTTAATCATGGTAAAAGTGTAAGATCCTGACATAGTTTGTTTGTTTATTAAAAGATTAAGAAATGCCTTACAAGACGTGAATTTCCCCAAGCGATTTTTCTATTTTTACCGCTTGAGGGCGACAAAAATAAAGATTTAATCTTACGCTGAGTTTATTTTTTCCCTAGCATTTTAAACGAACAATTGTTCATTTATGAGCTTATAGTTAAGTTCAAAACGACACTTTTTTATGACACCTTTTTATAAGCAAGCGGCCGAATTACTCGAGGCTGCTTCGAACATAGCAATCATTTCGCACTACAATCCGGATGGCGACGCAATGGGTTCCGGCTTAGCGCTGCTCAATTATTTCAAGTCGCAACATCGGGCTGCCAACTTCATTGTTCCTAGCGAATTTCCCGATTTCTTGTCGTGGTTGCCTTTGGCAAGCGAAACACAAGTGTTTTCGACGCATCCGGAAACAGTTAACCAAACCATCGACCGAGCCGACTTAATTATTTTAGTCGATTTCAATACGATGGATCGAATCGAGGACCTCGCTCCCATCGTAAACGCTTCCGGGAAGCGCCTCATGCTAATCGACCATCATCCTCAGCCCGACGTGCCAGCCGATTGGATTCTTTCAGATACTTCGGTAAGCTCCACAGCTGAACTTATTTACCGCTTCCTCGACGGGATTGGAAAAGCAGGTGAAATTAATCTCCCCACAGCACGCTGCATCTACACCGGAATCATGACCGATACCGGAAATTTCAGCCATAACAGCTCTCGTCCGGAAACCTTCGAAATAGTTGCACACCTATTACACATTGGGGTCGACAAAGATGCCATTCATGCAGCTGTGTTTCACAATTTCTCTGCGAATCGAATGCAACTGCTAGGTCATGTTTTAAAAGATCGAATGAAAATCCTTCCCGAATATCACACCGCCTACCTCTATCTTACCCAAAAAGATTTATCCGATTACAACCACATAACCGGTGATACCGAAGGCTTTGTGAATATCCCTTTTTCTATCAAAGGGATTCTCTTCAGCGTCCTCTTCATCGAAAAAGAGGAGCATATTAAATTGTCGCTTCGTTCAAAGGGCGATTTCTCGGTCAACGACTTCACGCGTTTACATTTTTCCGGAGGAGGACATAAGCATGCTGCCGGAGGAAAATCTTTTACTAGCCTGGAAAACAGTTTACAGCAGTTTGAGTCCTTGCTCCCCAGCTACTCCGATGCACTTCGAACAGCTTACCAATCGCTTGTAGAAGCCCCTGCCGTACCCTTTGAACTGCAACCTAAACCATCCGATTCTTAATGATCCAAACCATGAAACAACTCCTTACCTATCTAGCTTTAATTAGTTTGTTAATGCTACAGGTGGCTTGTTCAAACTCAGGTAAAAATCGCAAGCCGGTTTTTAGCGACCAGGAAATGAAAAATTTACAAGAACCCTTGGTCCGGGTAAATCAAAACCTAACGGAACAGGATGAGATTCGCATGAGAAAATATGCCGAGCGAATGGGCTGGGATATGATCCAAACAAAATCGGGTTTGCGCTACATGATTTTAGAAGCCGGACAAGGTGATTCCATTCAGGATAAAAGCCCGGTAGAACTCAAATACCAAATTTCGGTACTCAACCACGGTCCTGTATACTCAAGCGACAGTTTAGGCAATAAAAATTTTTACGTGAATCACAGCGATATAGAGGAAGGATTGAACGAAGCGGTGCAATTAATGACCTATGGCACCAAAGCACGTTTACTTGTTCCGCCTCACCTCGGCTTTGGTTTACGTGGCGACGACTGGTTAATCCCAGCCAGAGCTATTTTAATCTACGAAATTGAAATCTTACCATAAACCGATATCTATGAAAAGTACCATTCAACTCGTAATTTTCACCCTATTCCTATTCCATCAATCCTTTGCACAGGTTGATAAATCCGACTGGCAAGGATCGTATCCGGAGGGTTGTACTTCGATTACCGTAGGGAAAAAAGCTTCTTTCGATGGCTCGGTAATGACCTCGCATACCGACGATTCGCATCGTACCCGTTCATCGATGAACATCGTCCCTGCGCGCAAACATCCAAAAGGTTCGAAAGTGACCATGTACAAACGAAGCTCCACCGACACGACCATCATGCCAAAATACGTCCATGTGCCCATTGGCGAAATCCCTCAAGTGCCGGAAACATATCAATACTTGAATACTGCTTATCCGTCGATGAACGAAAAACAATTGGCTATTGGAGAATCCACCTTTGGCGGAAGACCCGAATTGCAATCGGACGAAGGTTTGATTGATTGTCAGCGATTATGCCAACTCATGCTGGAACGCACCACTACTGCCCGCGAAGCGATCCAAATAGCCGACCAGCTAACGGCCGAATACGGCTGGAACGATGCTGGGGAATGCCTTACCATTGCCGATAAAGAAGAAGTTTGGCATTTCGAAATTGTCGGACCCGGCAAAGGAAAAACCGGAGCCATTTGGGTTGCACAACGAGTTCCCGATAATCATATCTCGGTGAATGCGAATGCAAGTACGATTAAAGAAATCGATTTGAACAATAGCGATTATTTCATGGCCTCCTCCAATATTTACGAGGTGGCAAAAGCCAATGGCTGGTGGAAAGAAGGAGAAGAAACCTTTCGTTGGTGTTATGCCTATGCTCCTGAATCGCGAACTAGTGTAGCCTCTCGCCGCCGCGAATGGCGAATATTCGATCTAGTTGCTCCTGGACTGAAGCTCGACCCTAATGCGGAAAATTATCCCTTTTCGGTTGAACCAGAACAAAAAATCACCTTGGAAAAAATGGTCGAACTCTTTTCCGATTATTATCAGGGAACACCCTACGACATGCGCCGGAACATTACCACCACCGACTCCGAAGGGAAAACGATTATTTCTCCCTTAGCAAATCCGTTCATGCCCTACGATCAGTTGGGATTGCACCCGGTAAGCGGAGGCTGGTACCACACTGATTCAAAAGGAAATATCGATTTTCTGGGCGAACGTACCATAGCACGTTGGTACACCATGTACGCCACCATCACCCAATCGCGTAGTTGGATGCCCGATCATGTGGGCGGAGTTGTTTGGTTAGCTCAGGACAATGTGGCCAGCTCGATTTATATTCCCATCTATTGTTCGGTAGCCTACTTACCTGAATCCTATACCATCGACGGACGCGAAACCGGCTTGACCCGTGAATCGGCCTGGTGGGCCTTCAACTATATGGGAACACTGGCTGCACAACGTTGGGGCGATATGATTGTGGATGTGCGCGCCGTGTGGGATCCGATGCAAGAGGAATTATTCCAGAATCAGGCCGCTATTGAACAAGAGATCTACCGGATTAAAAGCACCAAAGGTCAAATCGAAATCCTGACCAAGTACACCAACGATTGGGGGAACAAAGTGGTGAATGAGGCATGGAAACTAGGCGATTATCTGTTTACCAAATACGACGAAAAATTTTAGTCCTTATGTTAATTATCATTTCTCCTGCAAAAACCCTCGATTGGGAATCATCCTTTCCGGATTTTGAATTGAAAAGCCCTCGCCTTTTGAATCGATCGACTCAATTAGTAGAAGAATTGCATCATTATAGTTCGGCCGATTTGAAAAAGCTGATGGGTATTAGCGATGCTTTATCCCAACTAAATTTTGAACGATTCCAAACCTGGCAACCTTCCCATCATCCGGGAAATGCTCGCCCGGCCATCTTCACCTACAAGGGCGATGTCTTTCAAGGCATTGACATTGAGCAATTCAGCCAAAAGGATCTGCAACGAGCTCAAAAACACCTCCGCATCCTATCTGGTCTTTATGGTGTATTGCATCCCATGGATTTAATTCAACCCCATCGACTTGAAATGGGAACTAAATTAAAGGTTGGGGAGCATAAAAATCTCTATGAGTTTTGGGGGAATACGATACACGAATCGCTGGGCGAAGATCTGGAAGCGAATGCCTCTAACTGGATTTTAAATTTAGCCTCGCAAGAATACTCACAAAGCGCTAAGCTAAAGAGCTTTAACAAGAGAATCATCAGTCCGCGCTTTCTCGACTTTCATCGGGATAAATACAAAATGATTAGCTTTTTTGCCAAAAAAGCACGTGGACTCATGACCCGATATGCGATTCAGCAAAACATTTCAACTCCCGAAGAACTCAAGGGATTTAACCTGGAAGGATACTATTTTCATCCTGATTTTTCGAAAGAAGACGAACCTTGTTTTGTAAGAGATTAGAGAGCCCTACTTAATTTTCTTGGGGCCCATTCCAGCCTTCCACATTTTTTTGGGACCGGTTATAGGGAAGACGCCCTCTTTAACGCTTCGTACATCTTCAATGGTATAAAAAGCATTGGGGTTGAAGTGATTAATGAGTCCGACCAAATCGAATAAATCTTTTCGATTAATGATACTGATAATCACATTAACCGGACCTTGACTGCCGGTTGCTTCCATCAAGGTGAGGCCATATCGTTTTTCCTTCATGGCATCAACCAGCAAACTGGTATCTTTTTTAGGAACGATGCGAACCAATACTTTACCAATGGAAATTTTCTCTTCGAGCAACATTCCCACATAATTACCGGTCGCAAATCCACCTCCGTATGCAATGTAGCAGGCAAAGTTATCGAGATGCTGGATTATTTGACTAACAGCCAATAACCAGATGATTGATTCAAAGAAACCGACTAAGGGAGCGAGGTATTTGAAGCCTTTCGAAATGAATATAAGCCGCAAGGTTCCAATACTTTGATCCAGGATGCGAGCAATGAAAATGAGTAGTGGGAGGATTACCCAAACAAACCACCATGAGTCGGGACTTAACAGAGTTTCGAGTTGCATATTGTCAGCATTAAGAAGGGACGAAATTACGTCTATTAAATTAATGTTTATCTTTGGCCTTCACTAAAAAAAAATGGTTTTATGGCATTAATCGAAGAGTTCGAAAGCTCAGGAAATTGGTTATTTAAATACCGAACCTGGTTGCCTATTTTTCTATTCCCTGTTTTCGCCTTATTTTTCTTCTTCGACACTCCCCAACCGGATCTTCTTCAATCTACTCCTGTCGTTTTGCTAGCCTTTTCAACTAGTTTTTTAGGCTTGGCTATTCGTTGGATTACCATTGGAACGGTACCTCGTGGCACTTCGGGCAAGAACACCAGTCAACAAGTGGCCGATTCGCTGAATACCAGCGGAATATACAGCACGCTTCGCCACCCTTTATATCTCGGCAACTTTCTTATCTGGTTTGGAATAGCGCTCTACACCGCCCACCTTTACCTGGTTCTATTCACGCTCTTGTTCTTCTGGTTATACTATGAACGCATCATGTTTGCCGAAGAAAGCTTTCTGCGCAAAAAATATGGTCAAGCCTATCTCGATTGGTCTCTTCGCACCCCTGCATTTATTCCCAGTTTCAAAAACTATCGAAAATCCGAATTGAATTTTTCCACTAAAAACGTCGTTAAGCGCGAATCGCATGCACTGGTCAACGCCATTTTTAGCTTTGCCTTCATCGATTTAATCCAGTCGTTTATCCTTCACCGAAGCTGGTTGAATGCTTGGGTGTGGTATTATGTGTTGGGAGCAAGTGTATTATTTTTCTTCCTTTTGAGAATCATCATAAAAAAAACAAGTTGGCTGAATGTCGCAGGAAGGTAAGACCGCACCTGAATCTCGAATCCATTCTTACCTCTGAATAGATAAAAACATGGGAAAAACGAGTAAAAACAACAATAAACCAAAAGACCAGCATTCAAACCGATTGGTTTATGGAATCATCTTTCTTTTCTCATTCCTTTTGTACGGACAAACCATTTCGTACGACTATACCCTCGACGATACCATTGTTATTAAGTCGAATAATTTCACGAGAGAAGGCATTCAAGGAATCCCCGATCTTCTTCAATACGACACTTTTACCGGTTTTTTTGGAATACAAAAAAAACTGGTAGCCGGTGGGCGCTATCGGCCTCTTTCCCTCATCACCTTCGCCATCGAATATGAACTTTTCGGACTGAATCCTGGAATTAGTCACTTCATTAACATCCTCCTTTACGGGCTCACTGGGGTACTCTTGTATCGAATCCTACTCATGCTGTTGGTTCGATTTCAAAGCAAACGCTGGTATTACTCCATACCTTTTATAACGACGATGCTTTTCCTGGCGCATCCGCTTCATACCGAAGTTGTAGCCAACATTAAAGGACGCGATGAAATCATGACCTTCCTAGGATCCTTATGGGCCTTGTTTTTAAGTTTGAAATACCTCCAAAATCCTCGAATAAAATACCTGATTTACAGCTTCATTGCCTTCTTCCTGGGTCTCCTCTCAAAAGAAAACACCATCACCTTCCTGGCCGTAATTCCTTTCGCCGTTTACTTTTTTTCGGAAACAAAATTCCGCCAAATCGCCATTATAACCATCCCCTTACTGCTGGCAAGTGCGATTTTTCTCCTTATTCGTCAATCGATTTTAGGCGATTTCTCAGCTCCCGTAGCGCGTGAACTCATGAACAACCCATTTTTGGATGCGAGTATCTCGGAGAAATTTGCCACCATTTTCTATACTCTTGGTCTCTACCTCAAACTCATTTTCTTTCCACATCCGCTTACCTACGATTATTATCCAAAACATATCCCCATCCTATCGTGGGGCGATTTCGGAGCATGGTTCTCCCTTTTCCTTTATGTAGCCATGGGTGCCTTTGCCTTGTGGGGACTGAAGAAAAAGTCCTTGCCAGCTTTCGCTATCTGGTTCTATCTCGCTACCCTATCGGTTGTGTCGAATTTAGTTTTTCCGGTTGGAACCTTTATGAATGAGCGCTTTGTTTACATCAGCTCGCTGGCTTTCAGCCTAGTAGTAGGCTGGGCATTGGTCGAAAAACTCCCCCTATGGATCCCCAATCAAAGTCGATATTTAAAAACCTTACCGATCATTTTAGGCGTCCTGCTACTTAGTTACTCCCTTAAAACATGGACTCGTAATCCTGCTTGGGAGAATGACTTTACCCTCTTCACCACCGATGTAGAAACATCGGTCAATTCGGCCAAAGGGAACGCGGCTGTTGCTTCGAAATATCGAGAGGCCGCAGAAATCCCGGGAATCTTACCAGCCGAGCGCGATAAAAATTACCGCAAAGCCATCGAACATTGGGACAAAGCCCTGACGATCCATCCAAAGTACTACGATGTTGCACTCGACTTAGGCCTTACTCAGTTTAAATACGATCAGAATATCGAGAAAACAATTGCTTATCTGAAAAAAGCCTATCAAATTAACCCCGATAATACCAAAGGATACCAATTCTACAGTGCCATTCTGAAAGACATGGAGAATCCGCAGGTAAAACTTAATTTTTACTTGGAATACAATGAAGCCTTTCCGAAACGCTATTATGTCTTGTACGAAATAGGGTCGACTTACGGACGCGACTTGAACGATCTCGATCAGGCAATCCAATTCCTGTTAGAGGCTACTCAAGTAAAACCTAAAGGTTCCGAAGCCTGGAAAGATTTAGGCGTGGCGTATGGATTCAAAGGCGATTACGAAAAAGCCATTGCTCATAGTAAAAAAGCACTGGAGCTCAAACCCGACGACGCACAAACATGCGTGAACATTGCCCTTACCTATAGAAATCTGGGGAATGAAACTGAAGCGGCTAAGTATTTTAAGCGAGCAGCTGAAATTGATCCAAAATATAAAGATTTACAACCTTAAATTATCCCATAGTGATAGAGAATAAAAAAGTGGTGGTCGTAATGCCAGCCTACAACGCCGAGAGTACCGTAGAAAGAACCTTTAAAGAAATTCCGTTCGATATTGTCGATGAAGTGATCCTGGTCGATGACCTGAGCCGGGATAATACCTATTCAAAAGCTAAGGAATTAGGCATTCACCATGTAATCCGTCACGAAACCAATTTAGGATATGGAGGAAATCAAAAAACTTGCTACAACAAAGCATTGGAGGTAGATGCAGATATTGTGATCATGCTTCACCCCGATTATCAATACACCCCAAAGCTGATTCATTCCATGTGCTACCTCATTGCCAACGATGTATATAAGGTTGTTTTAGGTTCCAGAATACTCGGACGAGGAGCACTTAAAGGCGGGATGCCTTTGTACAAGTATTTCTTCAACCGGATGCTTACATCGTTTCAGAACATCCTGATGAACCAAAAATTATCGGAATACCATACCGGTTATCGTGCTTTTTCGCGAGAAGTATTGGAAAACGTTCATTACAACATCAACTCCGACGATTTTGTATTCGATAACCAAATGCTAGCTCAAATCTTCTATGCAGGATATGAAATTGCGGAAATTACTTGCCCGACCAAGTATTTCGAAGAAGCTTCCTCGATTAACTTTAAACGATCGAGTATCTATGGACTAGGAGTTTTGTGGACCAGTATCAGTTATTTTCTGCAAAAGATTGGTCTCGGTAAGTTCAAGATTTTTTCGAAACCCACCCCTTAATCCCGGTTGGATTTAGAGGGAAAGACATACTAATCCTTCCCTTTTTCGAGGCTAATTTCACCCATCAAACCGCGACCAGTTTTTCGAATTTTCTTTTCGCTTTGCAAGTGACTTACGATTTTGTCCAAGACCCCGTTGATGAAGATGGAACTTTTGTCGGTGCTGTAGAATTTAGCGAGTTCGATGTATTCGTTCATACTAACCTTGACAGGAATACCCGGAAAATAGAGAATCTCGGTGAGGGCCAAACTAATGATTAGTACGTCCATATAAGCAATTCGCTCAAATTCCCAATTGGTTGTAAACTGATGGATTAGCTCATGGATTTCTTTGCGGTTAATGAGCATTTTTCGGTACAAGTCCCTGGCAAAAAGTCGATCTTCTTCATCTTTGAACAGGGTCATTAATTTCCCACCTTCTGCCCGATCCTTTTTAAATCGCTCCAAGGTTTTAATTACCATGCTGATAACAAATTCCACATCGTCGTTCCAATAAACGCTCTTTTCTTCGAGAATGGCGAAAAAGTCGTCGCTTTCGGCAAGAGTTTCGGCTAAGAAACGAATAAAAATCTCTAGCTCATCGCGATAGCCAGGGTCGGCCATTTGCATGAATTTCAGGTAATAATCCGATTCGATTAACTCTCCATGCAACTTTTTAATCAGTTCAGGTTCGTTAACCCAACTCAGCTTCTGACGATCGAGGTAGGATTGTAAGGATTGGTTTTCGCTCAATTGAGCAAGCACTCTACTTTGAATAAAACGCAAATTGGGGTTCAGATCTTCTTGGCTGGGAAACCGTTTATTTCGGCCCAAATCGATGCGATCTTCGGCGTAACGTCCGAGGTCGATTAGCAGGAGGAAGATTAGATGATACAGGTCGTAATCTTTATCAATACTGAAGAACAATTCCTTTTCACTTGCAGTAAGTGAGTCATCATCTTTTTTGCTAAAAGCGTAAACAATCTGTAACACTTTTATCCTTAGCAATCGTCTGCTTATCATCGAAAGAACCTTAACATTAGCGGGCGCAAAGAAAATAGAAATCATCGAATATGAAAAACTGTCGGCAACAATGGCAAAAAGATTTTGTGCATCATGAAGCACCATTCCTCCCCCCACTGAACTAGCAAATTGATTATAAGGCAAATAATATTGAAAAGCTTTCCAATTTTGAAAATTTGGTGTTTTGAATTATTTTCTATTTTTGGTGAGTTTTCAAAAAATATAAAAGTCTAAATCTGATTCAGGTCAACATGGAAGATTATCCAAGAAGAGACGAAATGAATACTTACGATGATTCATATTCCCAGGAAGGAAGAGAAGAGTTGTTTTCGAAAATCGTAAGAGCAGGAAAGCGCACGTACTTTTTCGATGTAAAATCGACCCGTCGAGGCGATTATTACCTCACCCTTACTGAAAGCAAGAAGCGTTTGGGGCGAGATGGTAAATTTCACTACGAAAAACATAAGATCTTTTTATACCGCGAAGATTTCGAAAAGTTCTACGAAGGTTTAAACGAAACAGTCGAATACATCAGGGCCAATCAACCAGATTTTACCGATTACTCGAAACCGACGGACATCGACTCCAAGGAATCGGATTATTAGTTCACTAATGAGTCTGGGAAGTTAAGCCTTGTAGATAAGATTCTTCCTTGGGGTTCATCACTCAAGCAATAGAAACTACCCTAGTTGGTCCTCTTCAGGTTGGGGATTGTTTCGTCCAAAAAAGTACGATTCCATTTCCCTTCGGTTTAATTCCTTTACGTTGGTAATCAAATACTCGTAATGCAAGGGCACACCCAGATCAACCGAAGCATTGATTATCGATTGAAATAAATCGTCCAGGTTACAAGTCATTGGAATGAGAACTTTGGAGACATAAAACTCTCCATCGAACCTACCCTCTTCCAATTCAGCATCGGATTGGTTGAGGGCAAAAAGGCTTTCGCTCTGAATAATCTCTTGTTGGTGTTCGGAAAAAGCTTCACCCTTCGAATGTGCCACAACTGCATAATAACGAATCTTGTTATTGCGTCCGCCCAAACCGGTCGATACAAATACCTGATATTCATCGAGCAAGACACTTTGCAAAAGCATGCGGCTATGTTGCATTCCCAGCACAGCCCAACTTTTCATATCCCCCTCTAATTCATCAACGAGTTTTTCCAAGGCTCGATACACAGAAACATCATCAACATGCGAAGCTTCAAGTATAATTTGCTCTTGGTCCCCGATCGATAAGAGATCAAGCGAATCCTTATTTAACAGAGATAACCATTCGCCTGTAGTGCGTTCGGAAGGCTCCTTCTGTTGCTGGTTAAACTGAGAGAGAAATCGTGTCTGAATTTCGACATCGACACCCTCTTCAAGAAAGGAAAACCGGAACGACTGATTGTTCATTAAGGAACGTATCTCCTCCAAGAGACGATTTCTTCGCTGCATATTCAATTGTTATTTAGCAGATTAAGTGCTACTTCAACAGGACTAATAAATCCTTGTTACCGGCTGGGGCGCAAACACCGATTCGTTAAAAGTAAGCTTTTATATACAAAAGCTTGTGTTTAAATTTGTGAAAATTTATAGGCATGTGCGGTCGCTACATATTGGTTCAAAAAGTTGACATACTTGAAAAACGATTTCAGGTTGAAGCTGGTCCAAGTTTTACCTGGGAACCACATTTCAATATTTCGCCCGGTCAACTTGCTCCGGTCATTACCAGCGAACATCCCGATAAGCTTCAATTATTCCGTTTTGGAATGGTTCCCTTTTGGGCGAAAAAAGACATGTTTCTGATTAACGCCCGCAGCGAAGGAGATCATAATCAGGACAATAACCCATCGTACACGGGGGCGCGCGGAATCATCAATAAATCGGCCTTTCGAAAACCAATTCGATCGCAGCGTTGCCTTATTCCGGCCGATGCCTTTATCGAAGGAAGCACCGAGGAAAAACTCAACAAACCCTATTTGGTGTATTTGAGGAATAAAATGAGACCTTTTGCTTTTGCAGGAATCTTCGATCGGTGGGAACATCCAGTTACGGGCGAATGGATTCATTCCTTTGCCATCATCACAACCACCGCCAATTCGCTGCTGCAAAAAATCCCCCATCATCGGTCGCCGGTTATCCTCTTGCCTAATCAGGAAAAGAAATGGCTCCGCAGCGACTTAAGCCTCAGCGATGTAACCGCGATGCTCCAACCATTACCCGGCCAAATGATGAATGCTTATCCAATCGCACCGGCCATTAAACAACCCGGATTTCAATCGCCCGATTTAATTCATCCTATAGGGGAACGCCTCGAACCCGAAACAGAAATTGTTCATCATACCGAACTACAGCTCAGCGGAATGGGCAGTAATAAACGTTTTCGTTTCGACCCTAAAAAGCCCCAAGGAACATGAATCAAAACGCTCCCAATCCTCAAAACTACTACTCCTACTTAGTGGAGCAATTGAATACCAACTCGTATGCGCACACACTCAACCATCTCGCCGAATTAGTCCAGGACGACCCGGCAGGATTTGATTTTCTCTGGGAACTAGCCTTTGGCGAAAACGAAACAATTGCCATGCGAGCGTCGGCAGTTATGGAACGAATTGCCCGGAAATTCCCCGATACATTCGAATCGCGCCAAGTTGAAATCATTCAGGCTTTTAAACAGGACCTTCCAAACGGTCTGGCGCGCAATCTGCTCAAAGGCTTACGATACATTTCCTACCAAGAAAAAAACAGTGGTTTCTTGTTGAATTATTGTCTCGACATAATCCAAAGCAACCAACCGGCACCAGCAATAAAAGTGTATGCGATGGATATAGTCTGGAAAATCATTCAAGATTATCCGGAACTAATCGTCGAATTTCAAATCATTATGGAACAGCAAGTTCATAGTGAAATTCCATCCATTGCAGCACACACGCGCAACATGATAAAACAAATGAACACCTTTCAGAAAAAGCAACTCCAAAAACCATCGAAGCATGACTGAATCGGATAAAATTGCCTGCGTCCATTGTGGCGAGGATTGTGGAAAACATCCGATTATGTGGGACGACAAAGCCTTTTGCTGTAATGGATGCAAAACGGTTTATCAAATCCTGAATCAAAAAGAATTAGGGCAGTATTACAAGATTGAAACCATGCCCGGCATTAAGTTGGAAAGTGAAATCCGATCGGAAAAATACAATTACCTCGATCTACCCGAGATACGTGAAAAGCTGCTTGAATTTTCCGATGGAACCATTAGTAAAGTTAGCTTTTTTATCCCTGCCATCCATTGCGCCTCCTGCTTGTGGCTACTGGAAAATCTGCATTCCCTTCACGAAGGAGTGATCCAATCGCAGGTAAATTTTCCTCAAAAAAGAGTTACCCTCCGATTCAATGAACAACTAATCAGCTTACGACAACTTGTTGAATTGCTCGCATCTATTCATTATGTTCCAGATATTTCGTTAAAAGATATCGATCGAAAAAAACAAGGATCGGGAAACCACAAACTCCTTCTGAAATTGGGCATAGCCGGTTTCAGCTTCATGAACACCATGATGTATAGTTTTCCGGAGTACTTACCCGGAGGGGAACAATTGGAACAGGAGTTTAAAACCCTCTTTGCTTATCTGAGTTTTATCTTGGCGCTACCGGTGGTATTTTACTGCGCTTCCGACTATTTCCTTTCTGCTTTTAAAGCGCTGAAGCACAAAATGGTGAATATCGACTTGCCTATTGCTCTCGGGATTATCACCTTATTTCTTCAAAGCAGTTACGAAGTCTTTTCGGGCAATGGAATTGGCTACCTCGATTCTCTTGCCGGTTTGCTTTTCTTCCTTCTTTTAGGGAAATGGTATCAAAGCAAAACCTATCAGGCATTGTCCTTCGATCGGGATTACAAATCGTATTTCCCAGTGGCGGTGAATCGAATCGATGAATCGGGGAACGAAAGTAGCCTTGCCCTTTCCGACTTGCAAATCGGCGATCGCATTATCATCCGCAATCAGGAGCTCATTCCGGCCGATGCAATTCTTTTGAAAGGTGATGCCAATATCGATTATAGTTTTGTTAGTGGCGAGTCGATACCGGTTAGCCGGAATGCCGGAGATTTTATCTATGCCGGTGGAAAGCAGATGGGGAGTAGCATTGAATTACGCATCGAAAAAGAAGTTGAACAAAGCTACCTCACTCAGCTCTGGAATCAGGATCAGAGTAAAAATCAAAATCCTTCTGTCCTAGATAACCTAATCAACAAGATTAGTGAGTACTTCACTTTCATCATTTTAAGTATTGCGGGCATCGCGGCCATATATTGGGCTTTCTACGATTACCCGACCGCCATTTATGCTTTTACCTCGGTGCTCATCATCGCCTGTCCTTGCGCCTTAGCAATGTCCTTGCCCTTTACCTTCGGAACCAGTTTGCGTCAATTTGGGAAACGGGATTTTTATCTCAAAAACATTCACATTATTGAGAGTTTGCATAAAGTAAACACCATCGTTTTCGACAAAACCGGAACCTTGACCGCCGGAAACGAAATGGAAGTTGCCTGGGTCGGTAATCCTCTTAGCAAAGAAGAAGAAAGCCTCGTAAAATCGGTGGCTTGGCATTCGACCCACCCCTTAAGTAAAGCTTTAGTCGATTTTATGGAAACCATTCCGACTGCTGAGTGCGAGCAGTTTAAAGAAATACCCGGATTAGGATTAAGTGGACGAGTGGGTGAATCCTTGGTTCTTATCGGATCCTCTCGCTTCATAAGTGGAAAAGAATTAAGCGAAGAGAGTTTACTCACTCGCGTTTACGTTAGCATTGCCGGGAAAATTAAAGGGCATTACACCATTCGGAATCACTATCGCGAAGGCCTTCAGTCGCTGGTGAACGACTTGGGAAAGAACTATGAATTACACTTGATAAGTGGCGATAATGAGGCAGAGAAAGAACGGCTCGAGACGATATTTGGTTCCGGGACCCAGCTTCATTTCAATCAGAGTCCGGAGGACAAACTCAACTATATTCGATCCTTGAAAGAAGGGGGGAAAGAGGTGCTGATGATTGGCGATGGGTTAAACGATGCAGGAGCTTTGCATGAAAGTCAGGTAGGCATAACCATTGCCGATAATGTGTATCAATTTTCGCCGGCATGCGAAGGAATTTTGGGAGCCAGACAGTTTAAAAACCTCTACTCCTTTCTTCAATTCACCCGAAAAAGTATTGCCGTTTTGAAAATTAGCTTTGTTCTTTCCTTTCTGTATAATGTTATCGGCTTATCCTTTGCCGTTCAAGGAAGCTTATCCCCTATCGTGGCAGCTATTATCATGCCGCTAAGCTCAATCAGTGTGGTTGCTTTTGCTACGGTTTCCATTAATTTATTAGCAAGAAGGTTCCTGCCAAACGCTCCATCGGAAGGAAAAAGATAGCAGTAGAATAGTCTGGCAGAACAAATTCGATGGAGGAGGGATTTTATCGAGTATTTAAAGAACTTTTTAGGAAAATAAATTATTTTTACGAGCTTTGGTAGTTGCTTTAAGTAAGCTGATTCCGGCACTTTGAAACTCGAGGAATCAGCCTTTAAAAAACTGAAACGGACTATCGAATCAAAACACATAAACTAATTTAAAATGAAACGTAAGGAAACCTTCTTTTCCATCCTGATGCTCGGCCTGATTTTTTCAGCCATTTCTTTTCAATCTTGCCAAGATAGCGATCAAGTAGCTCCGGTCATCGTTCTCGAGGGACCCGAAACATTGCTGCTTAAGCTTAACGAACGCTACACCGAATTTGGCATCTCGGTTTACGACAATCGGGACGTAAACGAAGACCTAACCATCGAAATCATCAACAACGTCGATACGCTTGAAGAAGAGTATTTCAATGCTTACGGCGAACTCATTTACATGGGTGTTGGGGCAACAATCGAAGTAGGTGAGTTCACGGTTGAATATATTGTTACCGATAAATCTGGCAATGAAGCCACCGCAACTCGTCTGGTTATTGTAGAAAACGAAATGTCGAAGTTCAACCGACTCTTCGATGTTACCAAACTCAATCTCACGAATCCGAACGTTACCTATGCCGACTATCAGCTCGAAATCGAAGTAGATGAGAATGTTAACAACCGGATTTGGTTCCCGCGTTTTTCTAACCTGCAATTTTTCAACATTCGCGTTTATGCCGACATAGTCGATAACGATGTAATGATTCCAACGCAAGTATTTCCCGACCAAAATAATTATGTAGTCGAAGGTTCCGAATCGGCCGAAGGGCTGGCTGGCACCATTAGTCGCTCCGATTATCGAATCGAAATTAAGTACCTCGCAGCGAACAACACCGACGGTACGCAGTACTTTCAAGAGAATTTTGTTAAATTCTAATCCACGATTTTTTAAAGAGGCTCTTTCCATGAGCCTCTTTTTTGTATAACCAATATCATTTCTAAATGACTAAAAAACTTACTTTCCTGCTCTGGAGTTTGATGCTCCTCCTGGGAAGTGCTCAGGCTCAAACTGTGCTCTTCTCCGAAAATTTCGACACCCTTACGGCCGGCTCCGGAATTGTTGCCCAGTCGGGATTCCCCTGGGGAACCTGGAGTGGTGCAATTGGCTCCGAAGACTGTTTAGTTAGCAGCACTTACGCATCGAGTGGTACTCAATCCTTACACATTCAAGGCGGAAAAGATATCGTACTCATGCTCAGCAACCTAACTACCGGTCGCTATAAGCTGGAATTCGATTTGTACGTCACAGCAAATAACCTGGCCTATTTCAATCTTCTAAGCGATTTCAATGGTTCAAACTCCGAATGGGCAACCCAATCCTATTTCCTACCCGACCAAACCGGCGTAATCGATGGCGACGGAGGTGCTGCAGCCTCGTTCAATTACTTGGCCGATAGCTGGATGCCCGTTTATTATATCATCGACTTAGACGATGATTTTGCCAGCTTCTTTGTGAATAATACCGAAGTATGGAGCTGGAAATACAGCCGTAGCACGTTCGGAACCGAAGGTTTATTAGCCTTGGACGCTCTCAATTTTTATGGATGGTCGGAAGGAACTTATGTTTCCGATTTCTACATCGATAACATCGCCTTCAGCGAAATGACAGCTCCCGAAGCAACGGCAAACTTTTCGGCAAATTTCATCACTCCTAACCTTGAACTTAGCTGGGATGCCCCAACTGGAAGCACTCCCGACTCTTACCTATTAACCCGAAACGAGCGGTGGTATTTAAATAACATCCTCAATACTCAGTTCATCGAAAACAATCCTTACCCAAACACCTATTCTTTTCAGGTACGTGCCCACTATCCGGGCGAAGGATATTCACACGCATCGACAGCAGCTTCGGTTACTGTTCCCGGTGGAATTGAGCGCGACTTAGTGCTGATGGAAATTCACACCGGAACCTGGTGTGTGTATTGTCCGGGAGCAGCCATGGGTGCCGACGAAGTAAAAGAGAATAATTTGGACATGGCCATCATAAAATACCACAACGGCGATGAATATGTCAATGCCGATGCTAGTATCCGCGAAACTTATTACAACGTGGGTGCTTTCCCTACCAGTCGGGTAGATGGAGTACATTTGTACGAAGGCGGAAGCAGCACGGAATCTTTATATCCGGCCTACGAAGAATTTTACCTCGGACGAATTGATTATCCTGCGGTAGTAAGCATGGATATAATTGCCAGCCATGTCGAAGGCAGCTTATTTACTGTTGAGATTACCCTTCAGGAAGAAAATCCATGGTTCGGTAGCGGGTTAATACTTCACACAGCCCTTACCGAATCCCACATTCCCGAAAACTGGTTCAACCAAACCGAAGTAAATTCCGTTTGCCGCAAAATGTATCCCGACGGAAATGGCAGCACGATTACTTGGGATAACGACCAATCTTTTACCTATAGTTTTACGGTCGATATCGAAGGGTATCAGCTCGAACACTGCGAACTGGTAGCATTCGTTCAACACGATGGAAGTAAAGAGATTCTACAAACGAATAAAATTATCCTTTCGTCGCTCGTGTCCATTAAAGATCAAAACGAAACCTATCTCTCCGTTTACCCAAATCCGGCCGACACAAAACTGATTATCGACATTCAAAGCCCACTGGCCGATGATTACCAAATTGAAATCATCGATTTACAAGGGAAATCCGTTCTTAAGAGCAGCGCTCCTGCCGCAAATTTAGTATCGAAACACCTCGACATTAGCAGCTTGCACAGCGGCCTCTATTTTATAAAAATCGCACAAGGAACTCAGGTAACCATGAAAAAATTTCAGGTATTGTAAACTGAATCTCCCCAACGTTTAAAGGCAGAAAGGTATGCAGTTACTTTTCTGCCTTTTTTTTTGCAAACCATCGCCTTGCGGGTGAATCGATTTTACCCCTAACCTTTTCCGACCAATGGATCTTACCCAAACTCCCTGACGCGTCACTAACCACCTACACCCCACAATCCTAAAAAGCTAGCAAACAGACAATTAAGTCAATTGTTTATCTAAATTGATTCTAAATTAAAATAAGCTCCAGCGGGCTGAGAAAAGCCGACAAAACAATATCTTGCAGAGATTTTTGTAAAAATAGAAACCTATTTCTGCAATCAACTACCTAATTATTTTGAGTCCATGTCGATCATTCTTTTATTGATTATTGTGAGCATTGTGGTGGCTGGCGGATTTCTATTTGCTTTTATATGGGCAGTTAGAAATGGGCAGTACGACGACGATTACTCACCATCGATGCGAATTTTATTCGACGACTTAAAAAAAGGCAATGAGAAAGCAGCAGGTAAAGAAGATAGCACTGAATCAGAAACAGAAACAACACCTAAAACAAAGAATACGGACAAACTTCATTAACTAAATTAAGTACTATGGGATTAGAAAAATTTACTTATGACAATCGACTAGCGAAGCATTTTGCTACAGCGACCATTCTATGGGGCGTGGTGGGCATGCTCGTTGGGTTACTGGCAGCATTGCAGTTATTTCTGCCGGAGTTAAACTTCAACTTTTCCATGACCTCTTTTGGTCGGTTGCGGCCACTACACACCAATGCAGTGGTTTTTGCTTTTGTGGGCAACGGTATTTTCACGGCCATTTATTATTCGGTTCCCCGACTGTTAAAAACTCCCATGTACAGTCCATTGCTGGGAAAACTACATTTTTGGGGCTGGCAAACCATCATTCTCTTGGCTGCCGTTACCTTACTCTTAGGAATTACCAGCAGTAAAGAATATGCCGAATTAGAGTGGCCTATCGATATTCTGATTACCATTGTTTGGGTAATTTTCGGATGGAACCTCATCGGAACTCTTATTAAGCGTCGGACTTCGCATATTTATGTGGCCATTTGGTTTTATATAGCCACCTTGGTTACCGTAGCCGTTCTACACATTATCAACTCCTTAGCTATTCCGGTTAGTTTAACCAAAGCTTACCCAATTTATGCCGGGGTGCAGGACGCGTTTGTGCAGTGGTGGTATGGACACAATGCAGTTGCTTTCTTCCTAACTACTTCCTATTTAGGGTTGATGTATTACTTTGTCCCTAAAGCCGCCAACCGACCGGTATATTCCTACAAACTCTCGATCATTCACTTCTGGTCGCTCATTTTCCTTTATATCTGGGCTGGTCCACACCACTTACTTTATTCGTCAACCCCCGATTGGGCTCAGGCCTTGGGTGTTGTATTCTCTGTTATGCTTATTGCACCCTCGTGGGGTGGTATGATCAATGGTTTATTGACCATGCGTGGAGCCTGGGATCGAGTTCGCCAAGATCCGGTTTTAAAAATGTTTGTAGTCGGAATTACCGCTTATGGGATGTCCACTTTCGAAGGACCAATGCTTTCGCTTAAAAGCGTGAATGCCATTTCGCATTACACCGACTGGACTATCGCACACGTTCACATTGGTGCCATGGGATGGAACGGAATGTTAACCTTTGGTATGTTGTATTGGTTGTTCCCTCGTTTATTCAACACCAAACTCTTCTCTACCCCACTCGCTAATGCCCATTTTTGGTTATCGACCCTGGGAATATTATTCTATGCTATCCCACTTTATTTCGCCGGTTTTACACAAAGCTTGATGTGGAAAGAGTTCACAGCCGATGGATTCCTCGCTTACCCGAACTTCCTCGATACCGTAACCCAAATCTTACCCATGTACTATATCCGTGCATTCGGAGGAACCATGTACTTTGTAGGGGTTATCTTAATGGTTTACAACCTGGTTAAAACAGCTAAGTCGGGCAAATTTGTCGCTACCGAAGAAGACGAAGCCCCGGCGAGAGAGGTACATCACAAAAAAGAAGGATTCCATCGTCGGATCGAAGGCAAGCCTATCACCTTTACTGTTTTGTCGCTTATTGCAATCCTGATTGGAACCCTCATCGAATTTGTTCCTCTTTTTGTAGTCAAATCGAACATCCCAACCATTTCCAGCGTAAAACCTTACACCCCTCTTGAGCTGGAAGGTCGTGATATTTACGTTCGCGAAGGATGCTATACCTGTCACTCGCAAATGATTCGACCTTTCCGTTCCGAAACGGAACGCTACGGCGAATACACCAAAGCCGGCGAACATGTGTACGATTATCCCTTCCAATGGGGCTCGAAACGAACCGGTCCGGATTTAGCTCGCGAAGGAGTTAAAACCACCCGTAATTATAAGCCCGACGCATGGCACTACAACCACATGCTCGATCCGCAAAAGATGAACGAACAATCCATCATGCCTCCGTATCCATGGCTAATCCACGACGATTTGGATATTTCGCTCACTGCCAAAAAAATCATTGCAATGCAAAAGCTGGGGGTTCCTTATCCCCAAGGATATGCCGACCAGGCCGTTGCGGATTTGCAAAAGCAAGCTCATGAAATTGCCGAAGGGCTGAGAGCTTCAGGTATCCAAGTGGACGACACGAAAGAGATTATTGCCATGATTGCCTATCTGCAGCGACTTGGCACCGACATTTACACGGAAAAAGAATAATCGAATTCAAACTCATCCGCTTATGAAATTCTTTTCGCAAATATTCGGGGATATGAATGGAACCAGCATCTTCTCTGCGGTGATGCTGGTCATCTTCCTCGTCATCTTTATCCTGGTCGTGATTCACGTAATTCGCTTACCCCGCGAGGAGGTGAACTACTACGAAAACATGCCTTTGGACAAAGACACCGACGCTTCGAATGATTTGACTTAAATTTTAAACTCAACTAGCCATGACAGAAGAAAAAAATATCTATAAAAACAATGAACCCGATTACGAGCTGGATACCCTCACCAATGAAAAACTAATCAAAGACCATGTGTACGACGGAATCCGGGAGCTCGACAACGACCTGCCACCCTGGTGGAAGTGGTTGTTTTACATCACCATCATTATTTCCGTTATCTATCTGAATCGACTCTTCATCTTCGAAGCCGACGACTTGGTTCAGTTAAAAGAATACGAAAATGAAATGGCCAAAGCCGCTGCCAATGCACCAGTCGAAGAAGCCTTTGAACTGGTTTTACTCGAAGATTCCAAATCGCTCGAAGCCGGTAAAGAAATCTGGGATAAAAACTGCTCTGCATGTCATCTGGTTTCAGGAGCCGGTATTGTCGGACCCAATATTACCGACGATTATTGGATTCATGGAAACACCCTCGAAGAAATGTTTCACATTGTAGAAGTAGGTGTAATTGAAAAAGGAATGATCGCCTACAAAGATCAATTTACAGCCAAACAGCGCCTGGAAGTAATCAGTTACATGATCTCACTTCATGGCTCTAATCCTGCAAATCCGAAAGCGCCCGAAGGAGAAGAACTTCCCTGGCCTTACTAACCAAGCTTAACCCTTAAACCGGGAGATTTATTTATTTGAATCTCCCGGTATTTTTATTCCTAACTATGGCACCATCAACTAGCACAACGAAAGAAAAAGATAAACCCGGATTCCGCGATCGAATCAGCACCGTCGATTCCGAAGGTAAACGCGTGTGGGTATATCCGAAAAAGCCGAAAGGGAAATTGACGACCTACCGCCATGCAGTAGCAATCTTCATTTACTCCCTTTTCTTCCTTCTCCCTTACCTTAAAGTAAATGGCGAACCACTTTTCTTACTGAATATTTTCGAGCGAAAATTCATCTTGTTCGGAGTAATCTTCTGGCCTCAAGATTTCCATTTACTCGTCCTCAGCCTCATAACCTTCATCGTTTTTATCGTTCTTTTTACGGTGATTTACGGACGACTATTCTGTGGCTGGGCCTGCCCACAGACCGTTTTCATGGAGTTTATTTACCGCCGAATTGAGTATTTAATCGAAGGAGATGCCCCTGCTCAAAAGCGACTCAACAAACAAGCTTGGAACGGCTCCAAAATCTTTAAAAAAACACTCAAACACTTTCTTTTCATCCTGGTTTCTCTGGCCATTGGCACAACGGCTTTCCACTATATTGTAGGGGCAGAACGAATGCTCGACATTTACCAATCCGGATTCGCCTACGACATCAAGCTACTGGTAGCTAGCATCTTATTTAGTGGAGCCGTCTATTTTGTATTTGCCTTCTTTCGCGAACAGGTGTGTATTATCGTTTGCCCCTATGGTCGATTACAAGGAGTGCTGCTCGATAAGCAATCCATTGTTGTGGCTTACGATTATTTACGTGGAGAACCGCGGGGGGCTGCCAAATCTGGCGAAGACCGAAAAATTGCCGACAAGGGAGACTGTGTCGATTGTCATGCCTGTGTACAAGTTTGTCCGACCAACATCGATATACGCAATGGAACCCAGCTCGAATGCATCAATTGTACTGCTTGCATCGACGCTTGCGACACCGTGATGGAAAAACATCAACTACCAAAAGGACTTATTCGGTACGACTCCGAGAGTGGAATTAGCTCGGGTATTCGTAAAATCATGAACCCCCGAACCATTGCTTATACTGCTGTTCTAGGAATACTCATGGTTATTGTTAGCTCCATGTTCCTATTTCGTGGCGAAGTTGAAACGACGATTTTACGTCAACGCGGAACCTTGTATCAAGAATATGGAGAATCAGCTTACAGCAATGTGTACGAAATTGATGTAGTGAACCGATTCAACGAAGATATTCAGCTGAATTTAAAGCTGGAGGAACCAGCAGGTGAGATTCAGCTTATTGCAACCGACTTACTCATTCCGGGAGGCGAAAGACTGAAAGGACGTTTCTTTGTCATTATCGATAAAGCAAACTTGACGCAATCGAAGAATCGTATCAAAGTCGGCATTTATAATCAGGACAAGTTGATTCGCAAATATCCGGTAACCTTTGTTGGTCCGAATAAACTTGATGAAAAGAACTAAGCGTTTTCTCAATTAGGATCAATCGTTTGCCGTATCCTTGTATACAAATGATAATCGTCGTAAGAGACAATTTAACAGAAAAAGTAGATGAACATTAAATGGAATTGGGGAACAGGTCTGGTGGTGGGCATCGTTCTTTTCATGAGTTTTATTCTCATCATGGTTTACAATATGGTTCAAGTCGATTTCGATCTCGTCGAAGACGATTACTACCCACAAGCCATTGTTTATCAAAACAAGATTGAAAAACGACAGGCGGCCGAGGCCCTTTCCAAACCCGTTCTTATCCAGCAAACTAAGGATTCAGTTCGCGTAGAGTTCCAAGATTTTTTCAATCCGATGGAGCTCAAAGCGAACATCTGGTTTTATCGTCCTTCGTTGGAAGACAAAGACATCCAACTAACCGTGGAGCCCTCGGAAAGCCGAATTGTTCGATTACCAAAAAGCGATTTCATTCCCGGGCACTACACCGTTAAAATTGATTACCAACACCTTGGAGTCAATTATTATCAGGAAACAAAAGTGTATATCAAATGACAGAAATGTACTTAGCAGCCCTCATGACAGGGCTAATTGGGAGTTTGCATTGTTTAGGCATGTGTGGTCCCATTGTCGTGGCTTTACCTTTATCGCAAGATTCCTGGTGGAAAAAGATTAGCGGAAGTATTTTGTATAATCTGGGCAGGACCCTTACCTACGGTATCATGGGAGCCATTTTTGGGCTGCTCGGGAAAGGGCTTGAGCTGGCAGGCTTGCAATTATGGGCATCCATCTTCATTGGAGTGGCTATGATTAGCTCGGTTGTACTACCCGGATTTTTCAAAAATGGAATCAATTTCGACAATTTATTTTCAGGACCCGTAGCCAAACTCATTGGCTCCTTCCGAAAACTTTTTGAAAAAAGCTCTTTGCATGGACTGTTCACCATTGGCTTGCTGAATGGATTATTACCTTGTGGTTTAGTGTACGTTGCACTTGCTGGAGCAATCAATACCAACAGCGTTGCCGGGGGAAGTATTTACATGATTATTTTTGGCTTGGCTACCGGCCCAGCACTTTTTGCTCTTTCCATTTTAGGAAACCTTGTTCAAGGTTCGTTAAGAAAGAAACTCAGCAAACTCGTACCAACATTCATCGTTGTTTTAGGCATTCTCTTTATACTCCGGGGGCTGAGTCTCGGAATTCCCTTTGTTAGCCCCAAACAGGAAAAATTAGAAATACGCGAAAAGACCGAAATGCATGCTCCCATGAAGATGCATGGGAAGCATTCAACTCCATAAAGGCCAGGCTCTATTCTTCGGACGAGGGGGAATGGAATAATTCTCCCCGGCAAGTTGTATACCAACAAGCTAAAAAAGCAACAAGCGCAACCCCGGCTATAATGGCTGCGGTATAATCGAAGCATCGGCAACTTAAGCCAATCCACGACATAACAAAGGCGACAGCGGCAAAAAGCAAGTAGCCAATAAAATTAAACAAGGCAAAAATCAATAAGCCTTTATACAACACGCGACGATTGGTTTGCATAATAACCTCCTTTTTTTAGTTCCCTTAAGTTACGCGATTTTAGCAGGCGCTTCAAGTTTTTTTCCCGATGAACTAAGGACGAAATTCAGCAAAATAAGACAGGTAATTAACTTGTTCCTCTTTTGCTTTTCTTACTTTAAAGCACCCAATTTTACCACGAGGCTATCGAAGAATGCAAGTATTTCCGGTGGTTTTCGGAGGCGGAATAGGACGGAATAGGGCATAAAAAAAGGTCTTAGAAACCTAAGACCTCTTACATTGTGAGCGGGAAACGAGACTCGAACCCGCGACCCTCAGCTTGGAAGGCTGATGCTCTACCGACTGAGCTATTCCCGCTTACTTGGTAATTCTAAAAAAGGTGGGGAAAGAAGGATTCGAACCTCCGAAGGCTTAGCCAACAGATTTACAGTCTGCCCCATTTGACCGCTCTGGAATTTCCCCTTTTTTAAAGAACTTAAATGCGGCGCAAAAATAGCGTGTGTTTTCGAATTATCCAAATAAATGCACTTTCAAATTAGGTCTAATTGCAAATCAAAATTTAAGTAGCTCCTAATTAAGCTTTTGTTAATAGAACAAACACGCAATCCACGTCAAAGCGCTATGGAATCGAGGAAGAAAGAAGGATGAAAACATGGACAGAAGCGCGAAAAACGCGACGAAGAATGCTTAAAAAGTATATTTTTAGAAATCGTATTCAAAGCCATACTGCCATGAAAAAATTTGCTCTTCTCTTAAGCCTCCTGGGCTTATTTTCAATTCATTATACGCAGGCTCAACGCTTTTATTTCGGCCCCAAAGCTGGACTAAACATGTCGAGCATCACGCAGGCAATCTATCAATACAACGACGATCATCTTACAAACAGCCAATTTCTTGGCTTTGCAGGAGGTGCTGTTGGTGTTTTGGAGTTCAATAATGGATTTGCTATTCAAACCGAAGTGCTGTTCTCGCGAAAAGGAAGCAGGCTCGATTTGAGTTTCGATACCATCGATTACCGACAAAAAGGCCATCGATCCATCGCTCTTAACTATGTAGAAATCCCCGTTCTCCTCAAGCAACATTTTGGTGGTGGTGGTGTAAGAATGTATGTGAACGCGGGTCCCTACTTCTCCTACTGGCTTGGAGGTTCCGAAAATTTCAAACTCACCCAATACTACCCTAATGAAGAAGTACAAACCGAGCTCTCAACCGACCTCAATTTCGACGACTATTGGTTGCCAAACGCCGATCAAAACCTGGCTGAAGCAAACCGTTGGGACTTGGGAGTGGGATTTGGAGGAGGATTTGCCTACGATTCCGGCCCCGGTTTACTGCTTATCGATTTACGCTACAACATGGGCTTACGCGACCTAAACCGATGGTTGGAAGGAGTCGAAGTCCCGGAAGATTACCGAACCCTCGAAAACCGAGTATTCAACCTATCCTTCACATATCTTATATCATTCTAAAAAAATAAAAAAGCAGGGCGATTCGATGAATCACCCTGCTTTCCATTTCATTAAAAGAAACTGCTTAGTACTTTTTATATTCCCCTTTTGAACAGGCAGTTATAGCATTCTCCTCCCAAATAAAAGCAGTGGCAGAAACAGTTCCTTCGGTACAAACATGAAGGCTTGTTTCTTGCGGCAAATAGAGTTTATTTTTCTCTTCCATCAGTTCAAAAGCGAGGATATGTCCTGTTTCACTTCCTTGACACAATAAAAAGTACGAATCTTTTTGTTGAATCACCTGAATTTGTTCAAACTTTTCCGCAGTGTTCTCGCGAAAGATAAAACGGTTATAAGCATACAGACTGCCCGGAGCTATTAATAATTCTTCGGGTTTATCGAGATCGGCAACGATTCGATTCCCATCTTGAGCTGAAGCGGTGAGGGATAAACTCATGACAGCTATTAATCCTAACACTATTTTTTTCATGGATTCGATGTTGATTTTTCAATGAGAACAAACAGGTATTCGTCCACTAAGGTCTTAATCGCCAAAACTAATACCCAAGCCACGGGCGGTTTTCATGAGCGCTGTATCGAGGGTTACAAGGTTTGGCTCCGCAATAGCTTCCTCTAAGCTTACGTCGATAATTCGCGGATGACGATAGGAAACCATCCGACCGAATTTCTGTTCCAGAACCATTTCAAAAGCTTTAACCCCAAATTGGGAGGCCAGTACTCGATCGTAAGCAATGGGAACTCCACCGCGCTGAATGTGACCTAACACGGTTTCACGAATCCCATAACGACAACCGGCATCTTTCAAATCTTGAGATAGTTTTCCGGCCACTCCACCCAATCGCACGTGAGCTGAACCAACTTCTATCTCGGAAATGGTATGCTGGTTTCCATCGATCGGACGAGCGCCTTCGGCCACTACGATGATGGCAAAGCCACGGTCTTTATAGAAACGAGCTTCAATGGCACTTAAAACTTTATTGATATCGTAGGGAATTTCGGGGATCAGGCAAATTTCTGCACCACCTGCCACGGCTGCATTGAGTGCAATCCAACCGGCATCGCGGCCCATCACTTCAAGGATAAACACCCGATTATGGCTCGCTGCAGTTGTTACCAACTTATCGACCGATTCGGTAGCAATTTGAATAGCCGTTTGAAACCCGAATGTGCTATCGGTTGCCGACAAATCATTATCGATGGTTTTCGGCACTCCAATAATATTTAAACCTTTTTTGTACAAAGCATGCGAAATACGCTGACTTCCATCTCCTCCGAGATTGATGACGGCATCGATGTTCAGGTATTTCAATCGATTAATCAAATCGTCGGAGCGATCGACCGACCCCCAGGTTCCATCATTATTCTTAACAGGCCAATTAAATGGACCTCCTTTATTGGTTGTTTCCAAAATGGTTCCACCACGATAATGGATTCCGGCAACCGCCTTTTCATCCAATTCAACGATTTCCATGGGCTCGCGCAAGATCCCATTAAAGGCCTGAATACTACCCAAAACCTGCCAATTCTTGGCGAGCTGGGCTCTTTTTACAATAGCACGAATTACTGCATTCAATCCGGGGGCATCTCCCCCGCCGTTCATTACTAATACTCTATTCATTTTTTATCGTTTCAATTTTCGGAGTCCAAACTTAGTAGAAAGAATTTATTTCTGCCGATAAGTTTAGATTAATATTTTCGACCAAAAGTATGATGGAAAAGCCCTATTTTAGAGCGTTTATTTAAGGCTTATGTTATTAAAGGAAGGTGAATCGTATCGTTTTTTATTCTACAAACAAGTGGACCTGGAAGGAGAAATCTACTGGGTTGTGTTGGCTCCAAACGATAAGAAACACCTCATCGAAGCCCGTTACTATGAGCCTTATCTCTTGCAAGAAGGAAATTATTATTCCTGTAAAGTAGAGAAAATAAGCTGCACGGGGAAAGTTAAGCTGGAACCGCATCATCCGCATTATCGCGAAGGAGCTGTTTATCCCTTTAAAATAGTTGAACACCGCAAGATTGTCAATTCTTGGGGCGAAACAGAAACATTCATTCGAGTAAAAGATATTTTTGGACGAGAAGCTCAAGCAATCCTACCCAAACATCTCAAAAACAGCCTTCTAGAAGAAATCGACCTAAAGGTAGAACGCATTCGCAACGGACAATTGGTGCTCTCTGTTCCGATTTTTACCGGTTCATACGACCATTTGCAAAAAGGAGAATTTTATCAGTTTCGCATTACCGGATTAACCAGTATTGGCGAAAATCGGGAGTTCTTCGTACTAAAAGACGAACAAAATGCTCTGCATTATTTGCGTAAAAAATTCTACGAGGATTATCAATTCCATAAAGGCGACCGAATACGTGCGCTCATTATCCAGGAACCAGTGCGCGGCAAATACTACCTCGAACCAGCCTATCCGGATTATGAAATTGGTAAAGAGTATGAGTTTACCTTCTTACGCGAAGCGGAGTTTCAGCGGGAAGATAAAACCACCCGACAAATATTCATTGTCGCCGACAGGCATGACAAAGAATGCTACTTGTTTTACCATACCGATGTACCACCTCCTGTAATCGATGGAAAAATCAAGGCTAAAGTAAATTATTACCGCAGAGGCAAACTTTTCCTCGACTATTCCGGAGAAAACAGCCTCTCCTTCAACCCCTCATTTTAATACGATCATGAACAACCGCCTCGACTCTACAACAGAACGAAAAGACATACTGGCTCGATACAAAAACCTCTTGCAACTATGCAAGCCCTTTTTAACGGCAGACGACCTGAAAATAATCCGAAATGCAACCGACCTCATTTTAGAAATCTACAAAGACGAACGCGACAACCAAGGACAACCTTACGTTTTCTTCCCCTTAGGAGTTGCGAGCATCGTGGTAGAAGAAATTGGGTTAGCAACCACCTCGATTGTTTGCACGCTGCTTTATAAACCTGTGCAGCAGGGAAAATTATCCTTAGCAAGTGTGGAAGAAAAATTCGGAAAACAAACCGCTACTATCATCAGCGATTTAAATCGTATAACCGAAACTTCGCGGAATTACCACAGTTTGCAAAGTGATAACCTGCGTAAATTCCTATTGAGTTTGGCTTCGGATGTGAGGGTTTTGCTTATTCAAATTGCGATCCGATTGTACAAGCTCCGAAACATTGAACTCTTCCCAATAAATTCGCGTGAGCGAATGGCCCTTGAAGCAACTTATCTTTTTTCGCCCTTGGCTCACCGACTAGGACTCTACAACATGAAAGGGGAGCTCGACGATTTGGCGATGAAAATTACCCAGCCTACCACTTATCTGAGCATTCATAAAAAGCTAGAAGACACCCAACATCTGAGAAGCGAGTTCGTCAATAATTTCATCAAACCCATTGAACAATCACTTCACGATGCCAAGTTGAAGTTCGAAACAAAATGGAGAACCAAGCGGGTGCATTCCATCTACCGAAAAATGAAAGCTCAGCAAGTCGAGTTCGAAGAGGTAATGGACACCTTTGCCATCCGAATCATTTTGGAAAGTAAACCGAAGAACGAAAAATCGGATTGTTGGCGAGCCTACTCACTCATAACCGATGTTTATCCACCTAATCCGAAACGATTACGCGATTGGATTTCAATTCCCAAATCATCGGGTTACGAATCGCTCCACACAACCGTTATGAGCCCCATTGGTCGGTGGGTCGAAATTCAGATTCGTACCCGGCGGATGGACGACATTGCGGAGAAAGGATTTGCGGCCCATTGGAAATACAAAGGGGAATCGAGCGAGGAGCAACTCGACAAGCTCCTGACCAGTTTCCGGGAAGTGTTAGAAGACAACAACACGAGCGCCCTCGATGTGCTGGATACCTTCAAAATGAACGCCTATTCGGAAGATGTTTTTGTATTCACACCTAAAGGAGATTTGGTCAAACTACCCAAAGGAGCTACCGTCCTCGATTTTGCTTTCGAAATTCATAGCGAAGTAGGAGCCAAATGTGTGGGAGCTAAAGTGAATAAACGCGTTGTACCCTTGAGGCAAGAGCTCAAAAATGGCGATCAGATTGAACTCAACCTATCGAAGAATCAAAAACCCAAACAAGATTGGTTATCGTTTGTGGTTACCGCCAAAGCGAAAGCCAGAATTAAAAAAGAGCTGAATGAAATTCGCTTAAAACAAGCCGAAGAGGGTAAAGCGACGGTTAAAAGAAAGTTTCGGAATTGGAAAATTCACTACAACGATACGCTTATTAATCAAATTATTAAGCACTACAAATACAAAACAGCCATCGACTTTTATCACGATGTAGCGCACGAGCACATCGATTTGCTATCCATTAAGCAGTTTATTCAGCAACCTTTAAAAGCAAACGAAGAAGAAAAAGTACTCCAACAACCAGAAAGGCAACAAGCCCAACAAAAAAGTGATTTAATTCTGTTTGAGAACAAAGACTTCGAAGGACTCAACTACCGGATGGCTCGTTGTTGCACTCCGGCCGAAGGCGATACCATTGTTGGGTTCGTTACCTTATCGGGCGAAGTTTCCATTCATCGGAAAAACTGCAATAATGCCATTCGTATGTCGGAACGCTACGGATACCGCGAAATTCAGGTTCGCTGGCACTCATCGGTAGAAAGTTTTCAGGAAGAAATCCGAATTCAAGGTTCCGACCGAGTTGGCATCATGAGCGATATCTCCTCCGAGTTTCATAAGGATTTAAAAATCAGTTTGCGTTCCATTAACCTTGAGGCTAAAGGGAAAAACTTCGAAGGAATCTTGAAAGTATTAATCGAAGATCCGGAACATTTAGACGTTCTATTGAGTCGCATTAACAAAATCCCAGGGGTATCGAAAGCGGGAGTAAGTCGTTGACACTAAACGATTATCAAATAAGATAAAAATAACAATGAGTCGGAATTGAGTCTGTTTTATTTCAGACTTAATCCTTACATTTGAGCTACTCAATCAGAATCATCCTTTTAAAATTCGACCCAAATGGAATTAAAACTATCCAATTTAAAGGTTGAGGTTTATAGTTCGTACCAGCCGATTACTTCCAAAAGAAAAGCGGAGCTAACACAGTTCATGTTGCTGCACTACAATCCTACACCTCTGCTGAAACAGCATATCCAACAGGCAATGACCTATGCCCTAAAAGATGCTTCTCTCCTGAGAGGTTCCTACAGTCATGGAGGAATCGTTTTAATCGCCTTTACCGATGATCAACTAGTGGGTGGTTTAATTGCCAATCGCACGGGTCTGATGGATTTTCTTCCGCAAACCTTAGTTAGTTTTATCGCAACTGAAACGGACTACCGGCAAAAAGGGATTGCCGGGCATTTAATCGAACATTGTAAAAAATTCTTACCGGGGACAATGGCCATCGTTCCCGATCAAGACCAGATTTACAGCGAGTATTTGAAGAGGAAATCAAACCTCTCGCAAAATTTATTCTTCATTTAACCCCCAAACTTATCCTCTCAAGACCTGCAGGCATACAAATTAGTCGCCGCTTACCGACTTGATATCCAAAATTTTAATTTCATAAATCAAGGTAGAACCAGGCGGAATGCCGGGCATTGGTGCGGTTCGACCGTAGGCCATCTCCTGAGGAATGGCTACCTTGTATTTATCGCCCTCATGCATCAACGGAATAATTTCTTCCCAACCCTTAATTAGTTCGCTGGCTCCAAAAGCAAAATCGTAAGGTTTCATACGCTCTACGGAACTGTCCACCAAGGTACCATCAACTGTCCAGGTTTGGTAATGCACCACTACCCGATCGCCCACTTGAACCTGTTTTTCAGACCAACCTTCGCTCAATACCTCATAGTACATTCCGGAGGGCAAAGCGGTTACACCTTCCTGTTGTGCATAATCGGCCAACCATTGCTTTCCGATCGAGTCGTTGTACTGCACAGCCCGATCGACGATTACCTCTCCATAAGCACGAATCATTGCTTTCACCTCCTCGATGGGCATGGGCAAGGTATCGGATGCGAAAGCATCGGCAAATCCCTTTTTCATGAGATCCAAATCGATCGAATCGTAGTGATAGCCTTTCAGGAAATCGGCAAAATTGACTCCCCAAGCATAACTGATCGAATCATATTGATTCACCAGCTGAGGAGATTCACCAGCAGGAGAAGTAGATCGAAGTGCGGTGTCGGTCGATTTGCACTGAAAAAACAAAATCGGAATGAGCAGTAAAAGGCTTACTTTTCGGAGAATATTCATGCTTGATGGATTAAAATTAGATTCTACTTGTTCAAAGATCGAAAGATAACAGACGAAAAAAAATCCTTTCGGTAACCAACGAAAGGATTTTTTTTTGAAAAACAGTTCAATTCTGCTGACTTAAAACACTTAATTAATTGCAAATCATGCAGAAACGAAACCTATAAATGCATAAAATTATTTGGTAACCGGTTTAATATCGAGTAATTCAACTTCGAAAATTAAAGCCATTCCGGGTTCAATTAAGCCTCCGGGACGAGGATTATCGCCATAGGCCAAATCGGGAGAAAGGTAGATGATCCACTTCGAACCTTTGGGCATGAGCGAAAAAGCTTCGTCCCAACCGCGAATCACACGACCTTGACCTAATGGGAATTCGAAAGGAGTACCCCGATCGACTGAGCTATCGAATACTTGTCCATCGATGAGCGTACCATGATAATGAGCCACAACTGTTTCGCCTGGTTGAGCGAGGGGACCATTTCCTTCGGTAACCACTTTGTATTGAAGCCCTGAAGCAGTAGTGACTACTCCTTCTTTGGTAGCATTTTCGGCTAAGAAAGCCTCCGATTCCATTCGATTCGACTCGCCGGCCATCGCCACCGATGCCATTTGATAGTTTTGAATAATCTCATTGGTTTGCTCCAAATCAATTAAGGTGGGAGTTGCAGCATATACTTGGTGCAAAGCAGCCGACATGATTTCAGGATTAATTTTCTCAAAACCATTATCCATAAGAGAATGAGCCAGGTTAACACCCAGTGCATAACTAGCGCTATCGGTAATGTTAGTTAGTTCGACTGTTTTGGGTGTACTGGCGGATTCGCCGGAGTTGGTTTCGCAAGATGTCAAGAGCAAAGCTCCTGCAAAAATGGCTAAAGCCATTGTTTTCAAATTGTTCATAGTTTATTAATTAAGGATTTAGAATGGCAATAAATCGTCGTTGTTATCGTCGGGTGGAGCGAGTCCAGGATTATATTCGGGTGCTGGTGGTTCGGTTCCGGGTTGATTGGTTCCGTTACCTTTTCCTTCTATTTTCCATGCATCCAGGTTGGTGAAATAATTCACTTTATCGTTGCTTACCCATTTGTTTCCCCGAATATTAAAACTTACCTCCACTTCGTCGCCCACCTTGAAATTACTCATCAGGTTGGTTCGATTTTGGGTAAGTTGGAACTTAATGTAATCGGTTGAAGGGAAATTTCCTACCTGTTCCATTTTCTCGAGGATGAATTCCTGTTTTTTAAACTTATCGTTTACTTGAACGAGGGGTAGAATCTCGTAAATCTTTCCATTTAACTGGTAACTACTCATATGGATATTCTTAAGCTTCGAGGATAATAATTTTTTCAATGCGGTCGCCGGCACGTATTTCGTCAATCACGTCCAATCCTTCGTACACCTTTCCAAAACAGGTGTGATTCCGGTCGAGGTGGGCAGTATTCTTACGGCTGTGACAAATAAAAAACTGCGAGCCACCGGTATTTCTTCCGGCATGAGCCATGGATAGAACGCCCCGATCGTGATGCTGATTATCGCCGTCGAGTTCGCAATCGATGGCATATCCGGGTCCACCTGTTCCAACGCGAGGGTCCGACATGTCGATGGAGTATGGGCAACCGCCTTGGATAACAAAATCGGGGATAACCCGATGGAAGGCGAGGCCATCGTAATAGTTCATGTTGGCGAGTTTTACGAAGTTTGCAACGGTTTGAGGAGCATCTTCTTCGTAAAAGTTAACTTTCATAATTCCTTTAGAGGTGTGAATTTCTGCTTTGTACATAACACTTTAATTTAAAATCGACCAAAAGTAAGAATAAATGAACCTGTTCCGCATGAAAATGAGCAAATATTCCGAACACAATGGGCAAATTTCAGTCTACTTGAAATAGTCGTTGAGCAATAGGTTTAGCCTTATTTTTCGGCATAAACGCCTAATTATGGGGCGTTGAGTGTAAAAAAAGGAATCCGAAAGAAAAATTTTTCATCTAAAAGATTCCATCTAAATAAAATAATTACATTTGTGTGTCTGTATCCCTCGTTCAAGCAGCATTTTCGTAAAAATATCTATCACTAAT
This sequence comes from uncultured Bacteroidota bacterium, assembly GCA_937954085.1. Lineage (GTDB taxonomy): Bacteria > Bacteroidota > Bacteroidia > Bacteroidales > M50B96 > M50B96. Next base: position 14,408 of record CALGAK010000022.1, on the reverse strand, counting down.
CTATGTATATTTACGTACCTTGCTTAAATAGTTCTTTCACCTTTTGATTATAAAAAATATACCATACATTTGACACACTAAACAGCTTAATTAAACCATCAAATTAAACCCCTATGTTTAAAGTTAGTATTCTGGTACGCAGTAACCAATCGGCCGGTTTTGCCGATTTTGCCTCCTCAGTAGCAAACAGACTGCTATTGCATGGTTATGTATCCAAAAGTAAAAGAGAAGGCTATTACATTGTAGAAGCTGAAGGTCGGTCTAACCAAATAAACGACCTGATCGAAGCTTGTAACGAAAACGATTATGGTTGGTCGGTGATTCAGTACAATTTGCAAAGCATCGAACGCATTGCCTACCCCGCTTTCACGGTACACAATTATGAAAAAGCATCTTAAGCTTACCCTGCATGGAGATGTAAGACACACCGGAGTTCGATTTTCGATTATGCAAAAAGCTTATCAGTTAGCCATTACCGGTAATGCAACCTATTCCGATAATGGTAAAAAACTGATTATCCATGCAGAGGGAAACGACCTCCCGCTTAAAACCTTTATCGAATATTGCAGTCGAGGACTTTACGAGCTGAACATCGAAAAACAGCATGTTGAAGAACTCCCCCCGGAGAACTTCCCCTCCTTCGACCTAATAAGCTGATAAACAAGCGAAAAAACAAAGCCAAGAAACCCTTGCGAAAACTTCGGCTGACCAGTATTTTTTCGATTAGACTTTTATCTTTGTTCGAATTAATTCAATCCGAAAAAGTCTATGTTTTCAAGTCTTGCAGCCATCGTATGGGATGTCGATCCGGAAATCTTCAATTTAGGACCGCTATCTGTCCGATGGTATGGTTTATCCTGGGTTCTTGCCTTTGTTAGTTCCATTTATTTGGTCAAATCCTTCTTTAAAAAAGATGGAGTCAACCCCGAACTGGTCGATTCCGCCTTCATGTATGTCTTTATTGGTACCGTTCTGGGGGCACGCCTCGGGCATGTTTTCTTTTACGGATGGGAATATTATTCGAAACATCCGGGAGAAATACTAGCTATCTGGCAAGGTGGACTTGCCTCTCATGGTGCGGCAATAGGGATAATCCTTTCGGTTTGGTTGTTTAGTAAATACGTCCTCAAAAAGCACATGTTCTGGATGCTCGATCGTGTCGTCATTGCCGTTGCCATTTCCGGAACCTTTATTCGCCTTGGCAATCTGATGAACAGCGAAATTGTAGGAAGCCCTACCGACTTACCCTGGGGATTCATTTTTGTTGCCTTAAACGATGGCATTGCCCGCCACCCTAGTCAAATTTACGAAGCACTTTTCTCAACCCTCCTTTTTGGCGCCCTGCTACTTCTTTATCATAAAACGGAAATCAAGTATTATCGAGGAAGGCTTTTCGGTCTCTTTATGGCACTTCTGTTTACTTTTCGCTTTCTAGTTGAATTCCTCAAAGAAAATCAAGAAGCTTTCGAAGATCAAATGGCTTTGAATATGGGCCAAATACTCAGCATTCCATTAGTTATTGCCGGACTTGTTCTCGTATTTTTAGCCAAAGATGAACGAATCAAAAAATAATGCTCCCTATTCGAACTTTTCAAGCCTCATTTGTCTTTATTGAAAAGTTTAAATTCTTTTTTAAATGACTGATATACACCATGATTCTTTTTTCTTACAAAGATTTACTTCGGTCACAATAGTTAATCCTTGAACCTCATGAAACCATCTACGAAAAAATCCTTACGGCGCTTATCCATACAGGAATCGTTGGAACGAGATGGTTCCTTTTCCATCGGTTCTTAATAAATTAAACAATGAAAAAATCCACATTCTTCCTGAGTATTTTGCTTCTTTTCCTAGCAGGATTTAATTCCTATGCGCAAGAATTTAGAGGAAGTGCAGCACGGGAAATCGTCGCAGAGGCAAGCCACTTACATTTCCAGAATGGACACAAAATCCCCGACTTCCTTGCCTTTGAAGAAGAAAGCAGCATGTTAGCGAATGATTTCTTCCGCTATTTAAGCAAAACCTTTTCATTACCCAGCGGCATCGAATTCGATCTCCTGAATGCTTTCACCGATGAATTGGGCGATATGCATCTTCGCTATCAAGCTAATTATCAAAATATTCCAATCCATAATGCAGTGATTGTGGTTCATCAATCGCAGGGGAAAGTCATCTCCTTCAATGGATACCTGCCGTCCAGCATCGAAGCTTCGAACACCATACTCCTGAACCAATCGGATGCACTGGCTCGTGCCTTAGAAGTAGCACCCGCCGATGTTTATAAATGGGAAATCCCTGCTGAAGAAGCTCACTTGAAATGGGAAACCCAGGATAGCACCGCCAGCTACCTCCCTGAAACCAAAATCCTTTTATTCCCAGGATCTTACCCAAAATCGGACAATACCTATCGCTACGCCTACGAACTTACAGTATACGCCCATTCGCCCCTTTTTCGCAAACGAATTGTCATCGATGCTGCTTCCGGCGAACTCATTCTTGCAATGGATCTGATTCAAACCATCGATGTTCCCGGTACAGCTCAAACAAAATATTCCGGACTTCAGGAGATTACCTCTGATTCCTTTACCGGTGGATTCCGGTTAAGAGAAAGTGGAAGAGGAAACGGAATCAATACCTATAATCTGCAAAACTCCACCAATTATTCAGCAGCAGTCGATTTTACCGATAGCGATAATTTCTGGAATAATTTCAATGCCCAACTCGACGAAGTGGCAACCGATGCGCATTGGGGTTCTGAAATGACTTACGACTACTATTTCAACACTCACAACCGAAATAGCATCGACAACAATGGTTTTGCTCTAAACAGTTACGTGCATTACGATGTAAACTATGTAAATGCATTTTGGGACGGTCAACGGATGACCTATGGCGATGGCGATGGAAGCACCGTGAATCCTCTAACTGCTCTCGATGTCGTTGCGCATGAAATAACGCATGGCTTAACAACCTATACTGCCGATCTCGATTATGCTTACGAATCGGGCGCCATAAACGAAAGCTTCTCCGATATTTTTGGAGCAGCAGTCGAGTTTTATGCCAAGCCGAACGATGCCAACTGGACCATTGGCGAAGACATGAACATGATTATTCGCGACATGGCGAACCCGAATGCTTACGGATCGCCCGATACCTATCAGGGGAATTTCTGGAATTTTTCCAGTAGCGACAATGGTGGTGTGCATACCAATAGTGGCATCATGAATTACTGGTACCATTTATTAGTCGAAGGAGGATCGGGCACTAACGATTTGGGGAATGCTTATAGCGTTAGCTCGATTGGCAGAATCAAGGCCGATAAAATTGCCTATCGAACCTTGGTCGTTTACCTAACCAATACCTCACAGTATGCCGATGCGCGCTTCTTGAGCATCATGGCAGCCATCGATTTGTATGGCGCCTGCTCCTCTGAGGTTGAAGCGGTTACACGTGCCTGGTATGCTGTTGGAGTTGGCCCAAACTATGTGAACGATGTTGTTGCCGACTTTGCAGTTGATTTCAACATTTTTTGTACTCCAGGAAGTCCCATTCAGTTCACGAATAACTCCATCAATGGACTCGACTTTTTATGGGATTTTGGCGATGGAACTACCAGCACCTTGCTCAATCCGGTTCACACTTACAACTCCTTTGGCAACTACACCGTCAGTCTCATTGCCGAAGGTGGTACCTGTGGAACCGATACAAGCATCCAAACTTCCTTCATCAGCATCGACCCGACCTATCCCTGCATCGCCAACATGGGAATTACCGGTTCCCTTAACCTTTCTAGTTGTCAAGGAACCTTATTCGATAGCGGAGGAAGCCAAAATTATCAAGACAATACGAATGCATCGGCTACCATTGCCCCTAACGGAGCAATGGCTGTGATACTTAACTTCTCGGAGTTTTCCTTCGAGAGTGGATACGATTTCTTGTACATTTACGATGGACCAACCACTCAAAGTCCGCTGATAGGTTCTTATTCCGGGAATCTGTTACCCGAAGGAGGTCAGATTATCTCGTCGGGAGGAGCTATTACCATCCGGCAGAGCAGCGATGGATATTTAACCGAAAGTGGATTCGAACTCACCTGGAACTGTGTCATGCCCAATACCCCACCAATTGCCAATTTCAGTGCATTTCCACTAGTTAGTTGCGACGGATCTGTTTCCTTTCAAGATATCAGCGCCAACTTACCCAATGGCTGGCATTGGGATTTCGGCGATGGAAACACCAGCCAGCTGGCTGCTCCTACGCATGTTTATCAAAGCGATGGAGCTTATACCATTCAATTAATTGTGGAGAATCCTTACGGAACCGACACCATTGTAATCCCCAATTTCATTACGGTTAACATGAACATTGAACCGGAAATAAGTTCCATCGATACTTGTGCAAACTCCAGTTTCTACCTCAGCAGCGAAAATAATCAACCCCTACTGTGGTATGAGGATTCACTCGGAACTGAACTGATCGATATCCAGTCAGAATACTTCATCGACAACCTTAGCTCCGATCTTTCCTTCTGGGTGCAAGCAATGGGGCAAGACGACCTATACTCGGCAGGAAAGCCCGACAATAGTGGGTCCGGCAGTAATTTTACCAGTGCTTTTAATCATCATTTAGTTTTCGATGTCTATCGACCTATTAAACTCGTTTCTGTAAAAGTATATTCCGGAGCTGCGGCTAATCGTGCCATTACGATTTACGATAATCAAGACAACATTGTTTTCTACGACATCATTTTTATTCCAGAAGGTGAACAGCGAATTTACCTGAATGCCGATTTACCTGTAGGAACGGATTATCGGATTCAAGGGCCCACCAGCCCTAATCTTTTCCGGAACAATGGAGGGACTCAATATCCTTATATTCTAAATCAGCTTTTAAGCGTAAAATACTCCAGTGCAGGCAATGGAGCAGGCGATCCCGATAGCTACAACTACTACTATTATTTCTACGATTGGGAAGTAATCGATGCTAGTTGTTTATCGGAAATAGTACCGGTAAGTATTGGAGTTGTTGGAGAAGTAAGCTCCGATTTTTCCAGCAGCATTGATGGTGGGACCGTTCAATTTAGCTCTATGGCAAGCAATGCCGATCATTATACATGGGATTTTGGCGATGGCAACTCCTCGGTCGAAGTAAATCCGATGCATGTTTATCAGGCACTAGGCGACTACACCGTCAGTTTGACGGCTTCGAATGCTTGTTTTAGCCAAACGGCAACGGAAACTATTAGTATTTCGGAGCTTGAATCGGATGAAATGGCCTGGATGAAAGAAGTTAGCATTTATCCAAATCCGACACAGTCGGAGATTCAAATTGAACTAAATAATAACGTTGGACTAATGGTTGCTAGACTGTATAATGCTCTTGGTCAGGAGGTATTGAGCCGGTCATTTGCAGGCAAGCAAGAAAGAATTTCCTTGGCTGGTTTACCTGCCGGGATTTATCAAATTAGCCTGAACAACGGACAAAGCACTTATAAAAGCAATCTGGTATTAATCAACTAGCGAAATAATCTTCATGAAGCTTTCGTGGCAACCCAAACGATGGATGCGAATCTTTCTCCGTTGGAGAATGAAGCACATTACTCATACCCAGTTCATTTACATACTGAGTGTTCTGGTTGGGTTAGCTGTTGGCCTAAGTGTCGTCATTCTAAAAAATACCGTCCATCTCATTCAACACCTACTGACCTTTGGTTTTTCGAAAGAATACTTTCACTATCCTTATGTGATTTACCCAACAATTGGCATACTGATTACGGTTCTGTTTGTTAAGTATGTGATTAAAAAGCCAGTTCGATCTGGCGTTCCCTTAGTGCTTAATTCTTTATCCAAGCAAAAAGGAAAAATTGAGAGCCACAACATGTACTCTTCCATTGTTGCCAGTGCATTAACGGTTGGTTTTGGTGGATCGGTAGGGCTGGAGGGTCCATCGGTTGCAACCGGTTCGGCCATCGGATCGAACATTGGGCGATTATTTCATTTGCATTACAAGGACATTATACTCTTGCTGGGTTGTGCAGCCGCTGGAGCAATGGCAGCCATCTTCAAAGCTCCCATTGCAGGAATTGTTTTTGCACTCGAAGTAATCATGCTCGATTTGACCATGACTCGCATTATTCCACTGTTGCTTTCTACGGTTACCGGAACCATGACTTCCTACCTCATTTACGGACAAGAAGTGCTTTACAAAGTAGAGCTAACCGAAAGCTTCCACATCGACCAACTTCCTTTCTTCATTTTGCTTGGGGTGATTGCCGGGTTTGTTTCCATCTATTTTACCCATACCTTTCTTTACATTAACAAACGTTTTTCGAAAGTAAATTCCTGGTACAAGCGGTTATTGTTCGGTTCAATCCTGTTGGGAGTGCTCATCTTTTTCTTCCCATCACTTTATGGGGAAGGTTACGAAGACCTTAATCTTGCACTAAACGATAATTTATTCTACCTCTACGAAGAAAGTATCTTCTACGATTATCAGCATGAAATATTGCTTACGGCAGGTTTACTTATTTTCCTGGTATTATTTAAAGTAGTGGCGACTGCCATCACCATTGCAGCCGGTGGTGTAGGTGGAATTTTCGCTCCCAGCCTTTTCATTGGAGCGAACACAGGGTTAGCATTCAGCACCATTGCTAATCTTTTCAATGCGGGCCTATCGAACAGCACATTTGCCCTCGTAGGCATGGCCGGTCTTATGGCCGGAGTAATTCATGCTCCGCTCACCGCCATCTTTATGATTGCGGAAATTACAGGTGGGTATGAACTGTTCATTCCCTTAATGATTGTCTCAACCATTGCCTACGCCACGACTAAAATATTCGTCAACAATTCTGTTTATACCACCCAATTAGCGAAGGCCGGCGAATTAATGACTCACCATAAGGATAAGGCCATTTTAAGGATGATGAATATCGAAAAACTCATTGAGAAAAACTTCGAACCAGTTCCTGTCGATGGCACTCTCCAAGATTTAATCGACGCAATAGCCCGTTCCACCCGGAATGTTTTCCCGGTTGTTGATCCGGAAAATCGCTTGGTTGGCCTGGTTACCCTCGACAGCGTGCGGGATAAAATTTTCAAACCGGAGCTTTATCAGGAGATCTTAATAAAAGATTTGTTGTACGTGCCCACCCAGCTTGTTAACCGTCATGATTCGATGGAGGAGGTTGCTCAAAAATTTAATACCAGCGGCAAGTATGTATTAGCCGTTGTTGATGAAGATAAGTACCTTGGCTTTGTTTCCCGCTCGAATGTTTTTTCCAAGTACCGACGATTGATTAAACATTTCAGCGAAGATTAATCTGCAAAGTTTAATTGGAAAATCAGCTTTCCTTTTCGAACTTAGCACAGGAAAATAAGGATAAAGTTCTTATCCTACCTGATTTTAATCAACCTATCCAAGACACGCTACTTATTTTATATCTGTAATACTATGAAAAAGAAAAAAATTGCCGTTATCCTAAGCGGATCAGGAGTTTACGACGGTTCTGAGATACACGAAGCAACCCTGTCGATGTACGAAATAATGAAACAAGGTGCTGAATATGAAATATTTGCGCCCAATATTGATCAAGCACATGTAATCAATCATCTTACAGGCGAGGTCATGAACGAAACACGCAATGTGTTGATTGAATCGGCTCGTATTGCACGAGGAGCAATCAAACCCTTGGTTGATTTTAGAGCGAATCAATTCGACGGATTGCTTCTTCCGGGTGGATTTGGTGCGGCCAAGAACTTATCGAGTTTTGCTTTCGATGGGGAGAATATGACCGTAAACGAAGCGTTGAAACAAGCGGTACTCGATGCTGTCGAAAACGACTTATGCCTCGGAGCACTCTGCATTGCACCGGTTATCTTAGCCAAGATTCTCGATGAGCCAACCTTGACCATTGGATCCGATCCGGGAACCATCAAGGCTATTGAGTCGATGGGAGGAGAACATGAAGTAACCGACCATGGCGAAGTAATTATCGATGAGAAATATAAACTCGTTACCACTCCTTGTTACATGCTCGATGCAACCATTGTTCAAATTGGTGAAGGGGCAGCAGCTGTTGTAAAAGAAATGCTCGCCTTAATGAATGAGTAAATCGGTTTCGTTTCGTTCAATCCGCATCACAATCTCTTCGATCATTTTATCTTCTAAATTTTGGTCGGCATCGTATTGCTCTTTCAAATCGTTACGGAAGAGCAATGCGATGGACTGCCAAAAGAAAGCTTGAAAAGCTCCTCTCATTTCCCGAATAATCTCATAGGACGAATTACCCGTTTGCCGGTCGATTAATTTCACCAAGATTCGTCCTTCGCTAATGGTCATTTTCCATATAACCTCTTCGAATTCAGCGAACAATTCCTTTTCTGTTTCTTTAATGAGCTTTTTACGTTCCCACTCCGATTCGGCTTGGTCTAATTCTTTTTCTAATTCGGCCAAACGTGCCTCCAGAATCTTTGAATAGGGATAAACTTTCTTAACCTTTTTAGCGAGGCGATTGTACTTACGGATGTGTCGCTTTTTGGTATAGGAGGGTTTCTTGTAGATGGCTATTTCTTCCAGGGCGTAAATTGGCATGGAATCTTCTGCCGACCACGGCAAAACGAACCACTCTTCTTCGCTTATGACGCTTACAGCACTATCGCTTGCTTGTTCGATTTGGCTCCAGGCATTATTGGAATACACCACGAGGAAAAAGATGAAAAAGGAAGCAAATAGAAAGAAAGGAAGACCCTTACTTTGGGAGGATGGTATGGTAAACTTAATCATGGATTGTAAATGCCTTTTCATCATAACTTGCTCCGGTTAGCAAATGGTATGCCGGTGTGAGCAAGATACAATTTTTATCAGGCTAAAAAGGAAAGGTTCTATTCGATAGAACCAAAAAAAAAGTGCTCAGATTGCTGAACACTTTTTTATTTTTTCTTGAATTGCTACTCGCTTATTCAGGATGAATAGCCTCTACAGGACAAACATCGGCACAAGCGCCACAATCGGTGCAAGCATCAGGGTCTATGGAGTAGATATCGCCTTCCGAGATTGCGTCAACCGGACATTCGTCGATGCAAGAACCGCATGCGGTGCAATCGTCATTAATTACGTAAGCCATTTTGATAAGTTTTAAAGTGATTAAGAACTACTCCGGCAAAGTTAGGTTCATTTTCGAATAAGCAAAAAAGCCAGACCATTTTTTTACCTATGTCTAGGTATATTGTTCAGCAGGATTTTTACCCATAATTAGACTGATTCCAAAGAGCTTCAATCGGGTTTTACACGATCCAATTCTCTCCCTCCAATCTGAATCAGATTCATACATACGAATCCCTTTACGAATTGCGTTTTATGTTTAATTTGCAACCCGATTAATACCGGTTAAACCTTCGCTATGAAATTCCTTTCGTCTGCCCGATGGCTGTCTGTTTCCCTCCTCGTGCTTGTAGCTTACAGTCAACTTTTCACTTCCTGTAATTCGGAAGATGTCGTTCTGAGCGGCTCGGCTGTCCAATTGGAATTTTCCCGCGATACGGTGCTCTTCGATACCGTTTTTACGTCGATAGGATCAACGACACAATACTTTACGGTAATTAACCCTTCCAAGACCGGAACCGTCCAAATTGACGAGATCCGCTTAGCTGGGGGCGAAGAATCAAATTACCGCCTCAATGTAGATGGAAGGCAAAGCAATGAAGCCTCCCTGATTCAAATCCGACCACAGGATAGCTTATTTATTTTTGTTGAAGTAACCCTCGATCCGACAGGGAATAACCTTCCTGTTTTAATTACCGACAGCATTCTTTTCATGCTTGGCAGCAAGCAAGAAAAAGTTCAGTTAATGGCATTTGGCCAAGATTATCATTACATCGACAATTCATGGATTCCAACGCAAACCTGGACCAACGACAAACCGTATGTAATTTATAATTCCATGGGAGTAGATTACGACGAAGAACTCACAATCGAGGCCGGCTGCCAGCTCTATTTCCATAAAAACTCCAGCTTATTTGTGCGCGGAACATTGAAAGTGCAGGGAACAACCAACGAACCGGTTGTTTTTCAAGGCGACCGATTGGAAAGTCTCTACGATGAAATTCCGGGGCAATGGGGGTACATTCATTTCCTACCCGGCAGTAAATACAACGAAATTGATTGGGCCATCATCAAAAACAGTGTCATCGGCATACAAGTCGATACCTTTGCCACCATTGAACCTTGTTTGCGCATCAGCAACACACAAATCCGAAACATGACTGCAGTTGGGTTGTTGGCGCAAGGATCCAAAGTGAGCGTGGATAATACTCTTTTTGCTAATTGTGGTCAATATGCAGTCGTTTTGAGCATAGGTGGAGAATATAACTTTAACCACTGTACGATTGGTAATTATTATCAATTTGGCAACCGTGTCACACCCTCCCTCGTCCTGAATAATTATTACGAAGACGTGAATGGGAATTTTCAGGTTCGAGCGCTTGAAAATGCCTATTTCAACAATTGCATCATTTACGGAAGTAACGAGAATGAATTGGTCCTCGACAAATATCCCAATGCCTTTTCAATTTTCAATTATCATTTTGAAAACTGTTTAATACGTATCGAAGAAGATAAGTTGGAGGATTCTGAGAGGATGATTAACTGTATCCTCAATCAAGACCCGGCCTTTTACAATAGTTTCGATCAGAATTTTGCCTTAACCGAAAATTCCCCTGCACGCAGTAGTGCCTTAGTTCAAGCCTCCTATCTTCTGCCCTTCGACCTGAGTGGTCGCAACCGATTAACGGATGGAGCACCCGATGTGGGAGCCTTTGAATGGTTCGTGGGCGATGGTGATGAGAATGAATCGGAATAATGAACTGCGACTCCGTTTTTTTTCCTGCTTATTGTACCTTTGAGGCCAATTGAAAAAATGTCTCATTGGCTTATACTACCTGCAATTAGAAGGAAATCATGAATTTAAATCAACTCACTGCCCTTTCACCGATCGACGGTCGATATCGAAAAAAAACCGAAAGCTTAGCTCCATTCTTCAGTGAATTTGGACTCATCAAATACCGTGTTCAAGTTGAAGTAGAATACTTCATCACCCTTACCAAGCTTCCTATTCCCGGTCTAAAAACGATCGATCCTGTAAGCTTCATCGACCTAAGAAAACTCTATCAGGAATTCAGTTTGGACGACGCGGAGTCGATCAAAGCGATAGAGCAAGTTACCAACCATGATGTGAAAGCGGTTGAGTACTTCATCAAAGAAAAAATGGATGGAATGGGTTTATCTGCTTATAAGGAATATGTTCATTTCGGGCTAACCTCGCAGGATATTAACAATACCGCTACTCCGCTTTCCATGAAAGAAGCAATGGAAAAAGTAATCCTTCCGGCCATCGATCAATTACAATTGAAATTAACTGTGCTAAGCGAAAGTTGGAAAGCGGTCCCCATGCTTGCTCGTACTCACGGACAACCCGCCTCTCCTACACGATTGGGAAAAGAGATACAAGTATTCGCTGAACGACTTCACATTCAAGCCGCTTCCTTGAAACAAATTCCCTTTGCAGCGAAATTTGGTGGGGCTACCGGAAATTTCAATGCTCACCACGTGGCTTTTCCCGCTATCGATTGGGTTCAATTTGGAAATACTTTTGTCAACAATATCCTGGGGCTGCACCGCTCACAAACGACTACCCAAATAGAACATTACGATAACATCGCCGCCTTTTTCGATAACATTAAGCGCCTTTCCAGCATCCTCATCGACTTAAACCGCGATGTATGGACCTACATCTCCATGGACTATTTTAAACAAACCATCCGCAAAGGAGAAGTTGGTTCATCGGCCATGCCCCATAAAGTAAACCCCATCGATTTCGAAAATTCCGAAGGCAACCTAGGGATCTGCATTGCCTTTAGTGAGCATCTAGCTGCTAAATTGCCTGTTTCCAGACTGCAACGCGACCTAACAGACTCAACCGTTCTGCGAAATATTGGAGTTCCCCTGTCGCACTTTCTCATTGCCATTGAATCGACCTTAAAGGGTTTGAATAAATTGTTGCTCAATCAGGATAAAATTAATCGGGATTTGGAAGAAAACCGGATTGTTATTGCCGAGGCAATTCAAACCGTGCTGCGTCGCGAAGCTTATCCCGAACCATACGAAGCCTTGAAAGCGCTCACTCGCACCAATGAGAAAATCACTGAAAAAACCTTCCTCGATTTTATCGAACAATTAGCCGTTAGCGAAACCATCAAGGAAGAACTGCGAAAAATCACACCTTATAATTATACCGGGATTTAATATGCATCGCTACTCATTCTTTGCCTTCGTGCTCCTGCTTAACCCCCTTTTCCTTTTGGCACAATCACCAACCAACTGGCCTGATAAACCAGAGCATACAGCCCTACTCGAAGGAAAGGTAAACATTTACTCAAATGCTCTTAATCAGGACTTTATACAAGCGCTCTACCTTGGCGATTACCTGAATACCGACATCAAAGAGGGAGTCGATTTGCAATCGAAAAACTACCTGTTTGCCGAGACTCGCTTGGGATTGGGCATTGAAGTAAAAACCCGCCTGAAAGAAGGATCAACGTTCCGGAACATTTTTGGTATGCGCATTTTTAATCAGCGGTTTATCCATGCCAATTTCAATGCCGACTCCTATCAACTGCTGTTTTTTGGAAACACCCTCTTTCAGAGCGAAGATGCATACCTTAATAAACTGGAGTATAACGATATGCATTATTCCGGCTTACAATTATTTTACGGTAAAGAATGGATAGACGGTCAGCATCGGCATACGTTGCTGTCGCGACCAAGTTTACTGGTTGGACATTCCTACCAACGATTGTACTTCGACTCCGGCAAACTTTACACCGCCTTGTTTGGCGAGTTCCTGAACCTGGAAGCCAATTACACCTACCAAGAAGTTAACCCCGATAACACCCTTTCCATTAACGGCTTGGGTGCTGGAATCGATTTAATCTATCAGTATAAAAACGTCGAACAAGACTGGTCGATTTCGGCTGGTTTGGAAGATTTAGGAATGATTCGATGGATGAATCAAGCTGAATCGGTTAGTAAAGATACGAGCTTGTGGATCCAGGGAGCGGTGAGCGATTTGTTTCCGGAATTTAATTTTGAAAATGGAGATAATTTCATTTACTCCGAGCTTACCCGCGATCTTTATTACGATGCCTTGCAAGACGACCAGTTTTACGCTCTTACCCCTGCTCGAATTCATCTGCAGTTCTATAAGAAATGGTTCGATCAGGAGTTAGAAACCGGGTTTCACTACACCCACCTGCTGATTGATCCGACGGTTTATATGATTCAGGCCAATGTTCGTTACCAGATTATGCCATTTTGGAAACTAGGGCTTGAACCAGGTCTTTTAGCAGGCAATCGGTTTTATTTCCAGATTTCGTCCGATTTTAAAATCTGGAACGAGTTAGCGTTGCGACTCCATTACGGCGATTTCAACACGTTGATACAACCGGCCAACTCCTACACACAACAAGCTCGTGTGGCCTTACACTTTTCTTGGTAGAAAGCTCTTAACGATACCTTTTATGACTCATCCATTACAATCCATTTCAAACATACGACATCTAGCAGCTGGTAATTTTTTCCTTTTGGCCGGACCTTGCGTCGTTGAGGGGGAGACCATTACCCTAAAAATCGCCGAACAGATTCAATTGTTGAGCAATCAACTGGAAATACCCTTGGTTTTTAAAGCATCCTATCGAAAAGCGAATCGATCGAAAGCCGATTCATTTACTGGACTGGGTGATCAGGAAGCCCTTCAAATATTAGAGAAAGTAAAAACGACCTTCGGATTGCCGATTATCAGCGACATTCATACTGCCGAAGAAGCTAGCATGGCAGCTGAGGTGTGCGACATCCTTCAAATTCCCGCTTTTTTATGCCGCCAAACCGATTTACTGGAAGCTGCAGCACGAACCGGCAGCATCGTGAATATTAAGAAAGGACAATTTTTATCTCCACTTTCCATGCGCTTTGCGGCCGAAAAAGTAGAAAATGCTGGAAATCCACGAATCCTTCTCACTGAGCGCGGAACCCAATTCGGGTATCAAGATTTAATTGTTGATATGCGATCCATTCCACAGATGAAATCGCTTGGTTACCCGGTTGTAATGGATGCGACGCATAGTTTGCAGCAACCCAATCAGGAAAAAGGAGTTACCGGCGGTAATCCCGAAATGATTGAAACCATTGCACGTTCAGCCATTTCGGTGGGAGCAGACGGGCTCTTTCTGGAGACACATCCCGAACCGGGAAAAGCTCTATCCGACGGAGCGAACATGCTTCCCTTGGATCAGCTCGAGGGGCTACTCAAGCGCTTAGTTCGTTTGCATCAGGTGGTGAGAACTCTGTCGTAGCTGGCT
>CALGAK010000021.1 GCA_937954085.1 uncultured Bacteroidota bacterium | reverse complement strand
ACATTTTATTCAGAAAACCTAAAAGCTCTGGACTTAAGCTCACACTCGGCATTTGAAATACCATATTTTTTGGCAACGCCCCTCCAATGTTTCACCGCATCGGTAACTTCTTCCATAATTTGGTGAGCACGCTCTTCCTCTAATCTAAAATATTTCGTCACCTCCATAACTAGAGCGAAATCCAATGCATTGTCACTATCCGAAATATTCAAACTAAGTCCCGTTCCTGTTTCCACAGGGTTGATATCAAAAGCCGGAGAGAGCACCCAGCCTTCAGGATGAAGAATAAAACCATGATTTCGCAAATGGTCATCGGTATTCGATACGCTGATACTAAAAATAATTCTTCGCCAAAGCTCTTCCAAATCAGCTTCTACATTTCCTCCGTAGGTAGTTAGAAAATCAACCATATCCAGATAACTGGCTCCTTCTTGGCCTTCAACAAAACCAAGCATGGTCATAGCCGAAGCGAAATGAACTCTTTGTCCATCCGATGTGCGATCGAAGCGTTTAGTTAAAAAAGAATGGTGCTTGCTCGAAAACTGTTGTGCCTTACATTCTGCCATATTTATTCCGGCAGCTTTCGCCAACTCATAGGTTACCATTTCCCAGGCTCCAACATTAAATTGATCATTGCCACTTGGGAATTTTGCAATCCATAGATGGCCCTGTTCATCCACTATACTTGCTTTTGGTCGTGCACCACCCAAAGAACTACCCGGAGTCACTAACATATTTAACCATTTATGATAGTCTGGGTCATCCACCACATTTTCATCTTCCAACCGTAAACTGGCTTGTTCCAATTCCCGAATAGATGCCCATGGCGGAGATGCCATTTCTTTGTTGTTATCTAAAAATGGTCCATCTGCAGCCAGTTTGAAACGGAGTCCGCCCATTCGATGGCCATCATATACCCCTAACAAATAATCCGTTTCATACAGATTCTCTTCTCTTCTTCCTTCTTTTCTAGCTAATGCAGCTTCCCGTCTGCGCATCAGAATTCTACCCCACCGGTCAGGTGAAGAATCCAGGAAAGCACCAAAATTTGCTTTATCATCATTCAAAAAGTATAATCCGGAATAAAATGACAAATCAGGATCTAAAACCTGGGAAAAGTTTTCCTGCAACCATTCTTGTTCATATTCAAATGAAAAGACCTCCTTGCCACGTAACAGCTCAGAATGAAGTACACCCATGAGTTTCGGACCGCTTATTTCGCGCCAATCGGCATAAATGTATAAATCTCTTCGTGAGCTTTTTTTACTCATGATGGCTTGTTTCTTTTAGGTGCACGCTTGCTTGTTTCCAAATTCGCGTCTTGTAATTTTCTTCCCAATTCATCATCCTTGGCTACAAGTAAAAAATCCTTCTCCAGACCTAGGACTTTTAAAACATTCAAGTACTGACCAATCCCGACACCAGGGTGCCCTTGCTCGATCTTCACTAAAGTAGTCCGCCCCATCCCAGCACGTTCGGCTACTTGGGTGGCACTTAATTTTCTTCTGAGCCGCGCTAAGCGCAGGTTCTCACCAAGTTCTTCCAGTATACGCTGAATCCTTGGCAGTAAAGATGGTGTCTTATTCGCCATAATGTTTTATTATTGATACAAATATACACTTTTTGATTCTTTAAACACACATTACAGCAACGTTCATGAAAATTTTAAATACTCCAACCATATCCAGTCTCTACCGTTTATTATCCGTTCGGATTTAGTTAGATAGACTGATTACAGGAATCCCCACACAGAAAACCTAACCCCATCTCCCCGATCCAAAAATGGTCACCAAAGCGAAGCATTGACAAAAAAGAACTACTCTCGTTTTATCGTTCTTTGGTGATGCTTATTTGTTGCGCTGCAACACGCCAAAACCGGCACCTGCTTATAAAAAGGAGAACTCCCTTAGAATACGAATTGGAAGGAAAACCTACCCTTCTTTGAATCATACCGACAATTATCTTAAAAAGATACAGGATGATATGGTAACGATTAAAAATGAGAAACGGATCCTATTTAGAGCTGCCTTCTCTATCTTTGCGGGCTTAAATCCTTGAGGAATGCTGTTTAACTCGCTCGATTTTGCGATTTTTCTGCCCATCGTATTCAGCTTGTATTGGTTGCTGAATCGGAGGCCCATCGTTTGGCAAAACACCTTGCTATTGGTGGCTAGCTACGTTTTTTATGGGTGGTGGGATTATCGGTTCCTAGGGTTAATCTTCCTCAGTACGCTCGTCGATTTTTGGGCTGGTTTAAAAATTCAGGCTGCTACTAATAGGTTTCATAAACGACTCTTTCTGGCAATCAGTCTGGGAGTTAATTTAGGAATGCTTGCCTACTTTAAGTATGCCAATTTTTTCATTGAAAATTTTGTAGAAGCTTTCCAGATTTTAGGCCGTCCTCTTTCGGCTGATTCCTTATCGATTATCCTTCCGGTCGGGATCAGTTTTTACACCTTTCAAACCTTAAGCTACACCCTCGACATTTACTTTCGGAAAACAAAGCCAACGCATCATTTTATAGATTTCGCAGCCTTTGTAAGCTTCTTCCCGCAATTAGTTGCCGGCCCAATTGAACGGGCCAGCCAACTCCTTCCGCAATTTTCGAAAAGGAGAGTTTTCGATCCGATAGCGGCTACCGATGGACTTCGTCAAATTCTTTGGGGTTTGTTTAAAAAGATGGTGATAGCCGATAATGCCGCTATCCTGGTGAACGAGGTTTTTGCTCAACCGGAAGCTATGAATGCTTCGGCTTTAGCCTTGGGTATAATCTTTTTCGCTTTTCAAATCTATGGCGATTTTTCGGGCTATTCCGACATTGCGATTGGAACTGCGCGTTTACTGGGTTTCAGTCTGATGCAAAATTTTGCCTTCCCTTATTTCTCCCGCGACATTGCGGAGTTTTGGCGTCGATGGCACATTTCCCTTTCCACTTGGTTTCGCGATTATCTTTACATTCCGCTTGGAGGGAGTCGCGGGACAAAGTTTCAAGTAATCCGAAATACCTTCGTCATTTTTCTGGTGAGCGGATTTTGGCACGGAGCCAACTGGACCTTTGTGATTTGGGGCTTTCTCCACGCAATCTTTTTCCTTCCTCTTTTGCTCACCAAACGCAACCGACGGCACATCGATACCGTTGGTGGAGAAAATAACCTTCCAGATTTAAGCGAAGGTATCCGAATGCTTATCACTTATAGTTTGGTAACCTTTTCCTGGATATTCTTTCGGGCCGCAAGCCTTTCGGAAGCTTTCCTTTACATCGAAGGGCTCTTTTCTCCAACTTATTTCGAGCTCCCTAGCTTCACCGACTTGACAAAAGCATTCGTCCTCTTAATCACCCTTACCTTCATGTTGCTGGTAGAGTGGTTCGGGCGACACAACCGGCACGCACTTGAGCGATTTGGAATCAACTATCCACTTGCGATTCGTTGGGGAAGCTATGCGTTTATCTTCTTCCTTATTATGATGCTTCATCCGAGCGAAGCCTCTCCTTTCATTTATTTTCAGTTTTAAATTCCAACCATGAAACGCTTTCTCCTAAAATCCCTCGCTTTTCTGGTTTTCCTGATTCCCTTGTATGCCATTTTACTGCTTTTATGGGGTTTATTTGTTCCACCTAAATTCGGGAACAACCTCTTTTTCCCCCGCGGCGGAAACGGGCATTTGCACACTCGAATAAAAGAGCTGGACAAATACAACAAGGTGGATATTCTTTTTCTGGGATCGTCGCATGCTTATCGAGGCTTCGATCCAAGGGTTTTCAGTGAAGAAGGCTGGACTAGCTTCAATTTAGGTTCGAGCAATCAAACTCCCTTACAAACACACGTACTATTAAAGAGATATCTGAACCAACTTAATCCGCAAGTAATTCTTTATGCCGTTTCGCCGGAGTCATTTCAAATGGATGGAATTGAATCAGCATTAGACATTCTAGCCAATTCTCCACCTGATTCTTTGAGCTTCAAAATGGTAAGAGAACTGCATCACATCCAAACGTATCATGCATGGCTTTATGCAAGCATGCTCAAGATTTTAGGGATTGGGGAAAATTTCCGTGAGGCTCCTGAAACATTCAAGGATGTTTACGTAAGCGGAGGATTTGTTGAAAATAAGCTAAGGGGATTCAGTGCCGATTTTGAAAAGGGCGATCTTGGCTCCGAATTCGATTACCAATGGACTCATTTTGAATCGGTAGTAACTCGGGCAAGACTAGAAAATATCCCTTTAGTATTGGTTGCAACCCCACTGGCTCCGAGCCATCCTCATCGGAAAAATCCGCCGGTAAACTGGCAAAAACGAATCGCCACCTACAGCACCTTCATCGATTTCAATTCACCACAAGTAAATTGGACAGAAGACGATTTTTTCGATGCGGACCACCTCAATCAACAAGGAGTAATGCGGTTTAATCGAATGGTACTTGATTCCCTGCGCGTCCGGAAATTGATCGAGAGTCAGGATGCGTTACTCCTGCATTAATTGCTCAATGAATTGCGACGTTTTGAGCACGTATTGGTCATAGTGGGGAGTGGCCGGACCGCTGAAACCGGTGTGAATTTTCCGAACAGTTCCCTTTTTATCGACGAACAAAGTGGTTGGATAAGCCTGAAACCCTGTTAAACCGGGAAGCACTTTTTGCACCTGATCGTGCGATGCTTTTCCTCCAAATAAAACCGGATAAGGAATGGACAGATCTCGAACGAATTTATCAATCATCGGGAAAGCTTTTTCTTTCTCCTGAAAGCGTTCGAAGCTGATCGCAACGAGCTGCAATCCTTGATTGGCATATTGTTGATGAAAGTAGTTAAAGAGTCGAGTTTCATCGAGGCAATTCGGGCACCACGAACCCATTATTTGAACGATGGTTACTTTGCCCGGAGTAAACTTAAACCACCGTGGTTCTTGGTAATGAGGCAATTCCAGCGAAAAGACACCAGATTCAGCCGTAAACTGAGTTAGGTGTTCCGGATTTTTTAAGGCAGCCTTTTCATTCGCCACAGCCACTAATCGATGGCTAAAAGAAGCCCCATAGTGAATCCATCCCTCAAACCCATCTTCGCTCAATTGAAGATCGACGAGATAAGCGAAAACACCGTTAAAAGTACTCAGTTGAAGTCGGTTTCCGGTTCGAACTCCGCTCAAATAGCGGTAATCGCCACTCTCAGTGAGGAAGGTTCCGTGAATTTGACCATCGCTTGTCTTCTCTAAAATAGCAACGGCCTCCTGCACATCGGTTGAGTCAATTGGATGAATCATTTTTAATTGATAGCGAGGGGCGAGGTATATCGAATTGGATTTGTTGCCGGGATCAACTGGGAACCTTGAATGACGATTCAAGATCAATGTAAGTGGGTAGGATTGATCGCGGTCTACTCGTTTCCAAAAACCGGTAACAGCATCGTCCTTCTGCATGAACCACAGTTCCGACTGGAAATAAGGCAGTTCCCAACGCTCATGCCCGGAATCGCTCATCCCCACAAATCGGAGAGGAAGTTGCTCTTTTCCATTCCTGATGCTCAGAGTCGGGTTTTGTTTGCGCCGATCAAGAGGTTTAACAGGTCCTGCTTCCGGGAGACGGGCCACTTCCAGCTGAAAAGGAAGTAAAAGCACCGTATCGCTTGCAAAAGCAGGATTATTAGTCGGCTTAAAACTTATTTCAATCGGGTAAGTTTCAGAGGGTAAGCTTGCGAATAAGCTGGTTTGTGCCTGGATTTTCTCGGCAGGTTGCCACACGAAAATCCACAATAGGGAAAGGAGGATCCGGTCAAGTTGAAATCCATGCTGCTTACTTTTCATAGACTCGAAGTTTCTGACCGGGTTGAATCCTACTTTTATTGGTAAGGCCATTCAGTCGTTTGATATCTTCGAAGCTCACCCCCGGAAATTTCTTGGCAATATCCCACAAATTATCGCCGCTGCGGACGGTGTAAATTTCATATTGATCGTAATCTGCCGAAGAAACAGGAATATACCCGGAGGCATTTGTTTGCGACGATTGAGAAGTGTTGACCCCAAATTCATCTGCCCTACTTTCCGGCACATAAATGACTAATTTTTGTCCGATGCGAATCAGGTTTCTGCGAATATTATTCCAGTAACGCAAATCGTTAATGCGTACCTTGTATTGTTGTGCGATGGCACCCAGGTTATCGCCAGCCTTAACCTCGTAGATTAGTTTAACACTGTTTTTGGGAGGAGCTCCATAGCTCACTGCTTTGGATGGAGCTTGGTTGCGGCGCGCCGGATCGAACCAATAATCGCGTTTATGAGCAAAAATGGAATCTTCCTGACTCAAATAAGCCACGGTTTGATCGGCAGGAAGAATGAGAGCATAGCTTTTCTTTTTTGCCGGAATAACCCCGCGCTGATATTGAGGATTTAGGTCTTCCAACAGTTCGATAGGAAGGTTGAGCACGTCGGCTATTTGGCTTAAATGAATTTCGCGATTCACCCAGAGAGTATCGGTTGCGAGAGGCCATTCGAGCGGCAAAGCTTTATAGCCATGCTCTTCGTAATAATTGAAAACGTAGGTAGCAGCTATAAAAGCGGGCACATAACCTCTGGTTTCGCGGGGCAAGCGGTAATAAATATCCCAGAAATTTCGCTTCCCACCGGTACGAGCGATGGCCTTACGTACATTCCCCGGGCCACAATTATAAGCTGCCAAGGCTAAAGTCCAGTCCCCAAACATATCGTATAAATCCTGTAAAAATGTTGCGGCTGCATAGGTCGATTTAATGGGATCTTTTCGCTCATCAACCTCGGAATGAATTTCCAGTTTATATTGCCGTCCAGTGCTGTACATGAACTGCCACAAGCCGGTTGCACCGACACGAGAAACCGCTTTGGGGTTAAGTGCCGATTCAATTACCGCCAAGTATTTCAACTCGACCGGCATATTTTTCTCCATCAAAATTTCTTCAAAAATGGGGAAGTAATAATCGGCTAAACCCAGCATTAGGGCAACTTTATCGCGTTTTTGCACCGCATATACCTCGATAAACGCTCTTACAATGGAATTATAGGGTAAGTCGATAATGGATTCGATGCTATCGAGTCTGGCTATCAGTACCGAATCGGCGGGAAGGGGCTGAGCCTCCATCCAGGAACTATCGCCAGGAAGAGCGTAAGTGTACTGATCGGAATCGCTTTGAATGAAACGCAGGGCTTCGGCCTGGTTCACCACCCAAAGCTGGAAAAGACTATCCAAATTTTTCTCGAATCCGGAATAGATGCTTGGAATATCGTTCACCTCCTGGACATGGAGTTCGAGATCCGTTGTATCCAACAGCAATGAATCGGGAGTTTCGATTTGTGCCTGGGCAAGCATCCCAAAGAAGAGCTGTAGAGCAATAACAAGTATTAATTTATGAAGATTCAATGAGGTAGTATGAAGCGTTGTATACAGCATGTAAAAAAGTTTTTCGAGCGGACTAGAAATTAAAACGAAGCGAGAGAGCCGGAGCTTGTTGGTTGAAGGAAATGGGGATAAAGCCAGGCTCAAGGTTTAAGCTTAAATCGGGGCTTATATCGTAGTTCACAAAGTGAGCATCGACATGTGCATCGATTACATTGAGAGCCCAGGCCAAAGCGGTGAACACTACGGTTAGGTCGCGGTTCCGCCGATAGTACTCCGTATTGAGTTCGTAAGTATTAAGTAGCAGCGTATTCGGTGTTTCTTTGGCAGCTTCTTCGAGGTAAGAATCTCGATTGAAAGTGTAATTCGTATGATTATGGTAAATGAAATAGCCGAGCCCTCCGAGAACGGTATAAACCACTGGGATTTTCCAGTATTTTTTATTGTAAAACTGACCGGCACCTGGAAGGATTGCTGAGTAGATGGTCGCTTTTCGGGGGCTGTGCCCTTGAATGGTATCGGAAAGAATCGTTTGAATCCCCTCTTCCGATTCCAACACCACGGATTCCTCCGATTGTGCGAAAAGGAAGTTACCCCCAAGCAGGAGAGAGAAAGTTAGAAGCAGGGGAAGAAAACGAATCATTCGTAAGGATATCTATTTTTTCATTTGATCGAACATAGCCAAGATGCGTTCGAGGTCGGCATCGGAACTGAAAGGAATAACTATTTTCCCTTTGCCATTATTGTTTCGAAGCAGTTGTACTTTCGACTGAAAATGTTGGTGAAGATGAGCTTCCAATTGTTTGTATTCGCTAGTTTTCTCGCTAGATTTTTTCGATTTGGAAGCAGGAGGAGCGAGCAAATTTTTCACTAATTCTTCAGCTTGACGCACCGACAAATCTTCTTCGATAATCCGGAGGCAAGTCGCAATTTGTTCCTGTTCGTTTTCAATTCCGACCAGGGCTTTCGCATGCCCCATGCTAATTTTTTGGTTTCTCAATCCTTTTTGAATCTCGACGGGCAACTTGAGTAAGCGCAAGTAATTACTGATGGTGGAGCGCTTCTTTCCGACCCTTTCCGACAAAACCTCCTGGGTGAGTTGGCATTCCTCCATTAAGCGTCGATAACTTAGGGCTACTTCGATTGGATCGAGATCCTCCCGTTGAATATTCTCGACCAAGGCCATTTCAAGCATTTCCTGGTCGTTCGCTTTACGCACATAGGCTGGAATACGTTTTAATCCGGCCAATTTAGCTGCACGCGTTCGGCGTTCGCCGGAAATAATCTGGTAGCGACCCGATTCCGATTCGCGAAGAGTTACCGGCTGAATAATACCCAATTGCTTAACCGATGCCGCCAATTCGAGCAGTGCTTCTTCGTCGAAAGAGGTTCGGGGCTGAAAAGGGTTCACATCGATACGATCCAGATCGATTTCGTTCACAAAATCATTCTTCGGTGCCGATTGTTTATCCACATCGTCGATAAGGGCTCCCAGCCCTCTGCCAAGTGCTAATTTCTTTGCAGCTGCCATAGTTTGAATTAAGATTTTTGCTTCGTGTGAATTTTGGTGAGTCGATTTTTCTGGAGCAGCTCACGAGCCAGGTTGAGGTAGTTTTTGCTACCACTCGAAGCTGCATCGTAAAGCACAACAGGCTTACCATGCGAAGGTGCTTCGCTAAGGGTTACGTTTCGGGTAATAAAGGTTTCAAACACCATTTCCTGAAAATGTCGCTTTACTTCGTCGGCCACCTGATTCGATAAACGCAAGCGAGAATCGTACATCGTTAACAGGAATCCTTCTATTTGTAATTCAGTATTAATCCGGGTTTGAATAATCTTGATGGTATTCAGTAATTTACCTAATCCTTCGAGTGCGAAGTATTCGCTTTGCACCGGGATGATGACCGAATCGGCTGCCGACAAAGCATTAACAGTTATGAGTCCAAGCGAAGGTGAGCAATCGATGAGCGTGAAATCGTAGTTTTGGCTAATCGACTGAATTGCTGTTTTCAGAACTTTTTCACGATCGGGCATGGATAGCATTTCAATTTCGGCTCCCACCAAATCGATATTGGAAGGAATTAAATCGAGTCCATCAATTTCGGTGTGCAGCACTACCTCGGCAGCATCTACTCCATCGACTAAGCATTCGTAGATGCTCGACTTTACGTTTCGCACGTCGAATCCTAGTCCGGAGGTGGCATTTCCTTGTGGGTCGGCATCGATAACCAGAACTTTTTTTTCCAAAACAGCCAGACTGGCTGCCAGATTGATGGCGGTGGTAGTCTTACCCACTCCGCCTTTTTGATTCGCTAAAGCTATTACTTTTGGCATTCTGATTTCTTAAAGGTAATGGGCAAAAATCTATTAAATAATGCAGATTTGCAATTTTATTATCTTTGAACTTTTTCCTAAAAAAAACGTCCACTTTTGAAAGCAAAAGCCCTAATAGTAAACGAAAATGCCGGCAACCGGATGGGAGCTCGCGACCTTGGAATAATTGTTCAGGAACTCGACAAACAAGGCATCGAATTTCAACTTTTCAAGACCAAATATCGAGGTCATGCCATCGAACTTTGCATCGATTTGATTCAGCAAGGATTCAGAGAGTTTATTGGAGTGGGGGGCGATGGCACCCTCAATGAGATTGTAAATGGAATTTTCCTCCAACAATCGGTTCCTCATCATGAATTCACGGTTGGAATGATACCGGTTGGAGCGGGAAACGATTGGTGCAGAAGCGTTGCTGTCCCAACCGAATACGCCAAAGCCATCCAACTGATTAAAGAAAACCGAACCACCATCCAGAACATGGCAAAGGTGTATAATCAAGGTCAGCCAGACCAGCCTGTTTACTTTGCAAATTCATTAGGAGGCGGATTCGATGGCTTTGTTGCTCATCGCACCAACATTGCGAAGCAAAACGGGAAAGGATCTGCCTGGACCTACCTTTACACGCTGTTTACCAGCTTATTTCAGTTTGAATCGACTCGCATGCAAATTGAAATCGACGAGCAAGTTATTTCCGACGATATTTTCAGTTTTACAGCCGGGATGGGTAAATACAACGGCGGTGGAATGAAGCAATTACCGCATGCCGACTTGATAAATGGAGTGCTCGATGTAGCCATTATCCGACATTTACCAAAATGGAAAGTGATACAAAACGTGAATAAACTTTACGATGGTACTCACCTTCAAAAAGCGGAAGTAAGCTATCACAGTGGTCACCGAGTTCGGATTGAATCGAACCCGCCTGTTCGCATCGAAACCGATGGGGAAGATTTTGGTTACACGCCCATCGAAATCGAACTCATTCCCAAAGCTTTGCGTATTTACAGCGGCTTACATGAAAAATAAAACGATTATCGCCCAGCTTCCACTTCCATTGCAGTTCAGCTTCTTGGTGGTTTTGTTCGCATTGTTCAGCTTTCTAAACCTAAGCCTGGGCAGCGTGACTATTTCCTGGAACGATTGGTGGCTCATTCTGCAAGATTCGGCCGATGCCAATCCAAGCTATCGAAAAGTTTTCTTCGACTTCAGAATACCCAAGTACCTCACCGCTGTTTTTGCCGGTGCCGCCTTATCGGTTAGTGGTCTCCTCATGCAAACCCTTTTTAGGAATCCATTGGCCGGTCCGTATGTATTGGGGATTAGTTCGGGAGCCAGCTTGGGAGTTGCCATTCTGGTGCTGGGTCAAGCAGGCATCCTCGGCATTTCCGGTATGTTTCTCCCCTCGAACTGGGCCCTAATTATAGCCGCCTTGTCGGGCAGTATGATTGTTTTGAGCATCCTCTTCGTCGTTTCGCTTCGCGTTAAAAACATCCTGACCATTTTGATCCTGGGAGTCTTACTCGGAAGTGCAGCCACTGCCATGGTTACCATCCTTCAATACTTCAGCCATGAATCTTCGCTTAAAAGCTTCATTGTGTGGACGATGGGTAGCTTAGGCAATGTAAGCCAACCCCAACTCAAATTGCTCATTCCGGTTATTTCGCTGGGCTTACTCTTGGCTTTTTTTGCCAATAAATCCTTAAATGCTCTGCTATTAGGCGAGACCTATGCTAAAAGCATGGGAGTGAACATATTGGGAGCAAGAATCCTAATCTTGTTAAGCACAGGAATACTTGCCGGAACCATTACCGCATTTTGTGGACCCATTGGTTTTATTGGAATTGCTGTGCCACATATTACTCGCATGTATTTTCAAACATCCGACCATCGGATCCTTCAATTCGGAAGCATCCTGATTGGAAGCATTGTCCTCCTTATTAGCGATACGATTGCTCAATTACCCGGCTCCGACAGCGTATTACCCATTAACTCCATTACGGCTCTTATTGGCATCCCGGTGGTTATCTATCTAATCTTTTCTCACCGTCGTTTAAACCTCTATAGCTAGCATGAAAGCCGCCAGCATTCAAACCCAAAATTTATCGATAGGCTTTGGAAAAGGCTCAGAGGAAAATTGCCTGCAGAGCGGTTTAAATCTAACACTCCAATCAGGCGAGTTGATTGGGGTAATCGGCCCAAACGGAATTGGGAAAAGCACCCTATTACGTACCCTTAGTGGCTTGCAAGCGCCTCTCGACGGAACGATCCTGATTAACGACAAACAGCTTCAGCGTTACACCAAGCGAGCTCTAGCCCAAACGATTGCGTTTGTTTCAACCGAATGGATAAATATTAGTCACCTGCGCGTTTTCGACTTAGTAGCGCTGGCCCGTTTTCCCTATTCCAACTGGCTTGGTCAATTGAACCGGACAGACCGATTGCTGGTATCTGAATCGCTCGAATTAACTGGCGTTTTGAATTTGCAAGATCGCTTGTTCAACACTCTGAGCGATGGAGAGAAGCAACGCGTACTTGTAGCGCGCAGTTTGGCTCAGGAAACCCCCGTACTGATTATGGACGAACCCGCCGCCTTCCTCGACATGGCGCATAAGTTTGAGCTCATTCGAACCTTACACACCCTCAGCCGCGAGAAGAACAAGCTCATTCTCATCTCCATACACGATATAGAAGTAGCCATACAGGAAGCCGATAAAATCCTGCTGCTTCATCGCAGAGGTCTGAGTGAGGGAAGTCCCGAAGATTTAATCCTAAACGGAAGCCTCCCAAGCATTTTTTCTGAGGCCTTGCTCCAATTCGATATCGATCGCGGTTCCTTCTATTTACCAAGGGAACCTGGTACAATCCTCCCTTTAAAAGGAGAGGGCATTCGGTGGGTTTGGACAGAAAAAGCCTTGGCCAAAGCCGGCTTTCGCTGTGTGCCGGCCACGACCCAAGACGATACCTATGTAGCCGTTGAAACGGATTCCTGGGTGCTTCATCAAAAAGCAAAAAATAGCGTGTTCAATTCCTTGGGTGAGCTGATTAAATCCCTTTCATCCAAGTAATTGAAGCTTCGAAAAAATAAGCAACCGGTTGGTTTTTTTTCGGATCAAAGAGAAACTTTGCTTTACCTCCTTCGCAGAGCAAGGAAATTCGGTTTATAGGTAAAACACCATCATTTGAATCGAAAAACACATCGCTCATCGAATACTTATCTCACTTTCATCAAACCGGACTAATTTAGCACAGGTGGGAGCAAAGGTTCAAGCGGATGCGATTAAATCGTAAAAATCGAACAATCTTTCATCCACGAGCTTGGTTTTACTAATTTTAGAAGTTTTTAATTGCACAAAAATGACCAAAATCTTCCTTTTTCTTTTCTCACTCATTGCTATGGGGGCAATCATTCCTTCCTGCACACCGAACGAAGGCTACGGAGGAACCGCCTCCATCCGCGGGAACATACAAGTGCACTACTTCGACACAGCCTTTCAGGTTTTGCAGTGGGAGCAGCCAGCGCAAGACGAATCGGTCTTCATTAACTTTGGAGGGTCAACGACAGTAGGCGACGAAGTTGAAACGAGTTACACCGGCGACTTTCTTTTTGACCAGTTATTTCCGGGGACCTATACGATTTATTATTATTCGCAAGACCCCGAATCGGGTCATCGGGAAAAGGTGGAGAAAACCTACGAGCTCAGCTTGAATGCTGGCGAGGAGAAAGATCTGGGGCAACTCGTTTTGTACGACACCCGCGACTGGGACGAAGGTTATGCGACCATTCACGGTCAAATTTTTCAGGTTAACTATCGCGAAGAATCGGTTTATCCCGACCACATGCTTGTTCAGGATACCATATTTGCCCAAGAACTCGAGGTGTATCTGGTGCACGGCAATCATGGAACTTACGACGAACGAATCAGAACCCATCCCGATGGGAAATTCAGCTTCCCCAATTTGCTTAAAGGGAGTTACCGTATCTACTTCTATTCCGACAACCTGAATGGTTCGAACGAATCAATTCCTATTGAATTATCGGTTCTTATTACGAACGACTTCGAAACAGTCGATTTAGGAATCCATTACATTAATCATTTATAAGTGTATGAAATATCTATTGGCAACACTCTTGGCTTTCGTTGCAATTAGTTTGAGCGCACAAGGAACCCAACGAGGCAGCATCAAAAAGATTTCTCAGGTTGAAACGGAGAAAGAATCAGGCTTAAATACAAGCATGGAAACTGAATACAAACTCTTTGACCAACGAGGTAATTTATTGGAGCACAAAGAAATGAGCCTTAAGGGCAAGTTGAAGTTGTGGATTAAATACCGATACAACGACGACAACGAGGTTATTCAGGAAGAAATCCTGAATGAATCGGGCGAGGTAGTGGAGAAGACCGTCACCACATGGAAAGCCGGGCAAAAAGTAACAAGAGCGTATTACGATCATAAAGATCGGTTAATCAAAGTGAAAGAATACCGCTATGAATATTACCCGGTCGAACCTTAAGGTAGAGTGCGAATCCTTCGAGTCAATTGGGCTCGACGAATTGGATGGGAAGAGTCTGCTCAATCGGGTCGATGAGAAATTTGTTTTTCACAGCAAACATCTCCTCACGATTCTGGAACAGTTTAGGACCCATTATGCTATTCTCGATGTTGGCCAAACACGTCTCCAGGAGTATCGCACCCGATATTACGACACTCCGGACCGCTCCTTCTTTTTTGCCCATCAGTTTGGAGCTCGTTCCCGGCAAAAAGTGCGGGTGCGCAATTACACCAACTCAGGGCATAACTTCCTGGAGGTTAAAACAAAAACCAATCGTAATAAAACCCTGAAGAAACGCATTTCAGTGAACGAGTTCGACATCGACCTCAAGCAAAATCAACCCTTTTTGCATAAGCACATTCCTTTCGAAGTTGACCAACTCGAATCGACCCTCCGAAGCAGCTTTAACCGCATTACCCTGGTAAGCAAACAGGAGGCTGAGCGAGTAACCTTAGACTGGGATTTGCAATACTACGATGGAAACTGGGAAAGCAATTGGCAAAACCAAGATCTATGCGTAGCAGAAATAAAAACCGAACGTTCAGGAAACCGTTCGAAAGCAGCTCAAATTCTGAGAGCCCATCGAATTTATCCCACCAGTTTCAGCAAATACTGCTTTGGCCTTTGCCTCGAAGAACCCCGATTGAAACAAAATCGTTTTAAACGCTATTTCCTTCATTTAAAAAAACTGAACATCATTTAAATACCACCTTATGGAAACACTTTTGGGTATGGAGTTAATCGATTGGGAAGACTTCTTTAAACTCGCCAGCAGATTAGTCTTCAATTTTATTGTTCTCTTTCTGATTGTACGATTGTTATACTACCCGGCAACTCGCCGCAAAGATTACCTTTTCACGTACTTTATGATTGGAACGACTGTTTTCTTCCTGAGTTTCTTGCTAGAAAGCGTCAAAATCCAACTGGGTTTTGCCTTGGGACTTTTTGCTGTTTTTGGCATTCTCCGCTATCGAACCTTGCAGATTCCTATCAAGGAGATGACCTATTTATTCATCGTAATTGGAGTTTCCATTATCAATGCCCTGGCAAACAAGAAAATCAGTTTTGGGGAACTCGTGCTGACCAATGCGGTGATCATACTGTTCACCTACATCCTGGAAAAACGATCCATTCTGCGGCACGAATATCAAAAGTCGATTCGTTACGAAAAAATCGAACTGATTAAGCCCGAACATCGAGCAGCTTTGATACAGGACTTAGAAGAACGAACCGGATTAAGGATTAATCGGATTGAAATAGGGAATATCAATTTCTTGCGCGATACAGCACGAATAACCATTTTTTATTACGAAGACGCAAGCCAATAAACCCCATTAATCTGAAGGCGATGCGCCCATTCATCAAACTCTTTCTCCTAGGATTCATCATCAATCTGTTTGTTTTGCCGGCTTTTGCCAGCGAACCACCTCCCGATTTACGATTGAGAAATGGCATTTCGCTTCGCAAAAAACTGAATAATCGCATCGACCTCCGACTCAATATGGAGTATCGACTCTTCCAAAATTTAAGTCGAGCCCAACAAGTATTATTCGAACCCGAAATACAATGGAAGTTTGCCTCCGATTGGGATCTTTCGGCCGTGTATCGGTATTCTCAGACAAATAGAGGGAATCGATTTTTACCAGAGCATCGTATCAATTTGGCCCTTTCGCGCGAATGGCAGCTCACCGATTGGAGTTTCTCCTACCGCTTGGGTACGCAAACTGAGTTGCCGGATTACTTTTACGAGGAACTGTCCACCAACGTGAATTGGCCACAAGAATTCGTGTTACGCAACCGCGTGCAGGCCACCTACCGTATTTTTGGGAGCCGATGGACCCCCGAAGCCGGGTTCGAATGGTTTACAAAGGCCGATCATCAAACTTGGAAAAATCATCAGTACCGCATTGTCGGCAAGTGGAGTTACCTTATTAGCCTGGCCGCTTCGGTCCATTTTTTCTATTTTTTCGAGCATGAATTCAATCGTCGGAATGCCATCGACTCACATGTTTTAGGGATTGAATTCCATTATCGGTTTCGGTAAGCCGAATGCAAAAAATTCCGTAATATAGCAGCTTGAACAGCCGTATACGCCACCTATATGATTGCAAGTGAACTTCTATCGAATGAAATCCCAACGCTGCTAACTTCCGATTCCGGGAGCAAAGCGCTTCAGCTCATGGATTGGTATAAAGTTTCGCATTTACCCATTGTGAATCATGTCGATTTTTTAGGGCTAATTAGCGATAAAGATATTTTTGAACAAGATTCGGAAGAAGAAGCTATTGGCTCCTATGCCCTCTCTCTGTACAGTCCCTTTGTATATGATTTTCAGCACATTTACGAGGTTATCGCCTTAGCTTCGGAACTCGACCTAAGTCTTATTCCGGTGCTTAAATCCGACCAGTCTTATATAGGATGCATCACCCAGAGTGATTTAGTGAAGCAGTTCTCCCAATTAATTGCTGTGGGGCAGCCTGGAGCAATCATTGTGTTGGAAATGGGCCAACACGATTATTCCCTGGCTCAACTGAGCCGTTTGGTCGAAGAAAACGACCTGAAAATCATGAGTCTTTACCTCCATAACCAACCCAATTCGACCGAACTGAACCTTACCATGAAATTGAATTCGAACGATACAACCTCCCTCATTCTCACCCTAGAACGATTTAACTACCACATCAAACACACCTTTAACGAAGACAAGGAATTACGCGACTTACTCGAGCAACGCTACGATGAATTTATGCGCTACCTCAACATTTAATCCTTCCAATTATTTCGTTTTTCCATCCCTAAAACCCAGACACTCATGTCAGAAAGAAAACGCACCATTGCTATTTACGGGAAGCTTATCAAGCCCTCTTTTGAAGAATCTTTACAAGGTCTTTGGAACATTTTAATGAAGGAAGATTTGGATATCATCCTCTATCGCGATTTTGCCCAAACCCTGGAGCAACAAACCGGAACCCTGCCTTTTCCCTATCGAACGTTTGCTAAACCCGAAGAGATTCCGTCGAGAACGGAGTTTCTAATCAGCATTGGTGGCGACGGAACCTTTCTCGAAGCAATTCCTTTTATCCTCGACAAACAGATTCCAATTGCCGGGATAAACAGCGGACGGCTAGGATTTCTATCCGACATTAGCAGTCACGATTTGCAGGACTGCATGGTTGAGATTTTACAAGATGAATTTCGCATAGAAACTCGAAGCCTGATTGAAGTGAGCAGCCCCGGATTCTCCTTCGACGGAATTCCTTATGCCCTGAACGATGTGAGCATACATAAACTCGATTCCGCTTCGATGATAACCATTCATACTTCCATCGATGAGGAATACCTTAATTCCTATTGGGCAGATGGGCTCATCATTGCAACACCAACCGGTTCAACCGCTTACTCACTCAGTTCCGGCGGACCCATTGTCCTCCCGCAGTCGCAAAACCTTATTTTAACACCCATTGCTCCCCATACCCTTACCGTTCGTCCATTGGTCATACCCGATGCATCGGTACTGGATTTCACCATCGAAGGACGTAACGAATCCTTCCTCGTTTCCCTCGACCACCGTTCTTATCATCTTCCATTGGAGCAAAAGCTTCAACTAAAAAAATCGATTCGCAGCATTCAAGTAATAAAACCAAACAAACACAGTTTTTTCAGTACACTTCGAAATAAATTAATGTGGGGGATTGACCGTCGAAATTAATCGTGGGTTATTCTCTCATTTTATTAATTTTAGGCGCTTTTAAAATCGGTAAATTATTTTGTTCAAAAAACCTGACATTCAAGTAATTAAGATCGCAGCCTTCCTACTTTTAAGCTTGGCTGTGAATCGTGGATCGGCTCAATCGATGGCCGACATCGGTTATTTTGGTGGTTGGTCCTATTATTTGGGCGAAATAAATCATGTAAGTCAATTTAAAGCGACCAGCCCGGCCTATGGAATTTTTTACCGGCAAATATTCGACTACCGCTATTCCCTTACCGCTAAATTACGCTACGGCGAACTCAGTGGAAACGATCTCAACTCGCCCTACGATTATAATCTTCAACGAGGTCACTCTTTTCGTGTTTCTACCATCGATGCTGCCCTCATGACCGAATTCAATTTCCTGCCCTACATTTCAACCAGCATGAAGTATCGATTCACTCCCTATGTCTCGGCTGGTCTGGCTTATCTTACCGTTCTCGATTCCGAAAACCTGAATGGAACCTTGGCTATTCCTTTTGGCGTGGGACTGAAATACAACTTGAGCGAACGTTTCTCAATGGGATTTGAATGGACACTATATAAAAGCTTTACCGACGAAATCGACGGATTAGGCGATTACCCGAATAACCCCCTCTTCGAAGAATTTCTCAACAATCAGACTGCGGAAGCATACCGGCAAAATTCCCTCATATACCGAAATGATTACTACGCATTTACAGGTTTTTTTATAAGCTATAAATTTGCTTATCGTCGAATAAAATGCCCGGCCTACAACGAAACGAAAGTGTACGATTAATGGAAAACCTGAAAGACCAACTCATCCTGGAACGACTCCCCCAACACATTGCCATTATCATGGATGGGAATGGCCGTTGGGCTATAAAACAAAATCGCCCCCGCATTTTTGGACACAAAAAAGGAACGGATGCTGTGCGGCGCGTTGTCGAAGCTGCTGCCGAGATCGGAATCAAGCACCTTACCTTATATACTTTTTCGAAAGAAAACTGGAAGCGGACCGAATCGGAAGTCAGTTCGCTGCTTTCCCTCCTTATCAGCTCGCTAAATACCGAACGCAAAACACTAATGGACAACAATGTGCGTTTAACCACCATTGGCGACTTGAATAATTTTAACAAACGCATTCAAAAGAAACTCACCGAAACCATGGAACTAACCCAAGGCAACACCGGACTGCAGTTGGTTCTGGCTCTTAGCTATGGTGCGCGGTGGGAAATACTCGAAGCCACCAAAAAGATTGGGAATCAATTATTAAAAGGTGAAATAACACTCGATCAAATTTCGGAAGACATTTTCAGCAAGGAACTGTGTACCGCCGGAATTCCCGATCCCGAACTCGTTATTCGAACCAGTGGCGAAAATCGAATCAGTAACTTCTTACTCTGGCAAATTGCCTATAGCGAACTCTTTTTTACCACCAAATGCTGGCCCGACTTCCAGAAAGACGACCTGTATCAAGCGCTCATCGATTATCAAAACCGTGAACGACGATTCGGCAAAACCAGTGAACAAATAAATACCCAGGTTCAGGATGTATAAACACCAACTAATCGCGCTAATCCTTCTTTCCATTAGTTTCCTCCCTCAACTAAATGCCCAGCTTAGCCTCGGATCAAGCAGCACAGGAGTGCGCTACGATAGCCCTCAGGAATACGAAATTGGTGGCATTACCGTATCTGGAGTCCTTTACCTCGACCAACAAGTTCTCATCAACATCAGTGGCCTGGCTGTGGGCGAAAAAATAACTGTACCCGGCGATCAAGTGAGCGATGCCGTAAAAAAACTCTGGAACCAGGGTTTATTCTCCGACGTAAGCATCAGTGCTACTAAAATTATCGGGAAAACCATCTTCCTGAACATCGACCTGAAAGAACGACCCCGATTATCGAAATTCCGTTTCAATGGAATTAAAAAACACGAAGCCGACGAACTTAAAGACGATTACCTCCAGCTAGTTAAAGGAGGACAAATAACCGATAATCTCCTAAACAACACCATTTACAACATTAAAAATTACTACATCGACAAAGGGTTTTACTTTACCGATGTCGAAATCCTGCAGCTCAACGACACCAGCCTGTTGAATCATGTTATTCTCGATATCAACATCGACAAGGGGAAACGAGCCCGCATCACTGAAATTCGTTTCGAAGGAAACGAAGTACTGCCCGACAATAAACTACGGCGGACCATGAAGGAAACAAAACAGCGTACCTGGTGGAATATTTTCAAATCGTCGAAATTCATCGAAGAAAAATTCCGCGAAGACCGTCAAAGTTTACTCGCCAAGTACAATGAAATGGGCTATCGCGATGCTAAGATTCTGAGCGATTCGCTGGTTGTAAACCCAGATAGTTCCCTTTCGCTGGTAATCCGTCTAGATGAAGGGAACCAGTATTTTTACCGCAACATTAGCTGGAAAGGAAATACCAAATACAAAAGCAGCGACTTGTCCCAGCTACTCAATATTCAACGAGGAGATATTTACAACCAGGCCCTGCTGGAAGAAAAAATCTACATGGAAGACCGAGGTATTTTCAGCCTTTATCAGGACAACGGCTACCTCTTTTCGTCGGTTACACCCGTTGAAGTTCAGGTAGAAGGCGATAGCATCGATATTGAAATGCAGATTTACGAAGGAAAGCAGGCAACCATCAACAACATTTTGATTTCAGGTAATACTAAAACCAACGAACATGTTATCCGGCGCGAAATTCGCACCAAACCCGGCCAGCTATACAACCGAAGCGATATTATCCGAACTCACCGTGAATTAGCCAACCTGGGCTATTTTAACCCGGAAAATATCGGTGTGAACCCAACTCCCAATCCCGCCGACGGAACAGTCGATATCGAATATGTGCTAGAAGAGAAACCCTCCGACCAAATTGAATTGAGTGGTGGCTGGGGCTGGGGCATGATCGTTGGTACCTTTGGCTTACGGTTCACTAACTTTTCCACCCGAAATTTTCTCAAGAAGGAGGCATGGAGTCCGGTTCCAGCAGGCGATGGACAACAACTGAGTCTCCGAGCTCAAAGCAACGGAATGTATTTCCAATCCTACAACGCTTCTTTTGTCGAACCTTGGCTAGGAGGGAAAAAACCAACCTCCCTCACTGTTTCGGTTTATAACACCATGCAATCCGACGGACGCGACCGCGAAGATCCGGAGCGCAGTTCCATTCAAATTAGCGGAGTATCGATTGGGTTGGGACGCCGACTCAAATGGCCCGACGACTTTTTCGTACTCTACAATGAGTTAAGTTTTCAGAATTATGCTTTGAGTAATTGGAGTTCCTTCATCATTACCGATGGTAATTCCAACAATATTAGTTTCACCACCGAGCTATCCCGCAACTCGGTCGATCAGATGATTTATCCTCGCCGCGGATCGTCTTTCTCCTTGAAAATGCAAATTACACCTCCTTACTCTCTCTTAAACGGGAAGGATTATTCTACTTTGCCCGATCAGGAAAAGTACGAGTGGATAGAGTATCACAAATGGACCTTTAAAGCATCTTGGTTTACGCGCCTAGCTGGCGATTTAGTATTGAATGCGAAAGCAAATTTCGGGTTTCTCGGCTACTACAATTCCGACGCGAGATCGCCTTTCGAAGGGTATTACGTTGGTGGCGACGGGCTAACCGGTTTCAATCTGTATGGTCGGGAAATCATTGCGCTGCGTGGTTACGACAACGGCTCTTTAACCCCAACCTTAGGCGGAAATATGTACAACAAATACACCCTCGAGTTGCGTTACCCCATTTCGCTTAATCCGCAAGCTACCGTTTATGTGCTCAGCTTCCTGGAAGGGGGTAACAGTTGGTTCGACTTCCGCGATTTCAATCCATTCGAAATAAAACGTTCGGCAGGTATTGGAGCACGTGTTTTCCTACCGATGTTTGGCATGTTAGGAGTTGACTGGGGTTATGGATTCGACGAAATTATTGGTTCGCCAGCTGCAAACAAAAGCCAATTTCACTTCGTAATTGGACAACAGTTTTAATACATCTAGTTTTTAGCATCAAAAATGAAATAATTGGCAAGATTCCTGTATAGCAATTCCGGTTTTTTTCCTACCACTTTTGTTTAACTAAATTTGTAAAGCCATGAAAAAATTTGCCATCAGCCTATTGGCTATCCTCTTCACATTCAACCTAATGGCCCAGAAGTATGCCTATGTTGATACCGAATATATTCTTTCGAATATACCTACCTACGAATCGGCTCAAGACCAACTGGATCAGCTCTCGATTCAATGGCAAAAAGAAATTGAAACCGTTTATGCCGAGATAGATAAAATGTATCGGGAGTTTCAAGCCGAGAAAGTACTTCTCACCGAAGAAATGCGGATCAAACGAGAAGAGGCCATCATCAATAAAGAAAAAGAAGCAAAAGAGCTTCAGAAAAAGTTCTTCGGGAAAGAAGGAATGCTGTTTAAAAAACGACAAGAGTTGATTAAACCTATCCAAGACGAAATTTTCAATGCAATCAAGGCACTTGCCGAAGAAGGCTCCTACGCCATCATTTTCGACACTGCGGCGAGTGGATTGAGCATCCTTTTTACCGATCCGCGTTACGACCGCTCCGATGCTGTTTTGCAAAAGCTCGGATATAAAAACTAATTCTTAAAACAGGCTAAACATAGCTCAATAAAGTATTTAATTATATTTGCGCCGTTTAATCAGAAAGGGCTTTCATCAGCCTTAAGAATTGTATTGAGCAACTATCCATTTAAAATAAACCATCATGACATCAACGCTTAGAAGCTTGTTAATCATTGCCTTACTGGCATTTTCCAATCTAAGTTTTTCTCAGGACTTAAAATTAGGTCATATTAATTCCACCGAACTTTTAGCGCTCATGCCTGAGCGGCTCGAAGCGCAAAAAGCACTGCAAAGCTTTGCAAACGAGCTGGAGGAACAATTAGCCGTAATGAATACCGAAATGGAAACCAAGTATGGCGATTACATTAAAAACGAGCAAACCTATAACAATGCCGTTAAGCAAGCCAGACAGCGCGAGATACAAGATTTACAGATGCGTATTCAGGAGTTCCAGCAAATGGCTCAAGAAAACTATCAAACCAAAGAAGCCGAACTATTCCAACCCATCATCGATAAAGCGAATAAAGCGGTTCAGGATGTGGGTAAAGAACAAGGATTCTTCTACATCTTCGATATTTCGGCCGGCTCGGTGGTCTATTTCTCCGAAAAAAGTATCAATGTACTGCCTCTCGTAAAAACCAAACTGGGAATTACTGAATAAGGTAGTTCGACCAACACATTATAAAAGCTACTTCCATCTTTTCAAAAAGGGAAGTAGCTTTTTTTGTGATTAATAACCGCCTAACTGAACAAAGCGCTACTTTTGAACCATGAAAGCAGAACAATCCATCGGTATTTTCGATTCGGGAGTTGGAGGACTCACCGTTGCCAACGCGGTTAAAAGTGTACTTCCGAACGAATCGATTGTTTATTTTGGCGACACCGCACACCTGCCCTATGGCGATAAATCGGCCGAGAACATCCGGTTTTATTCCGAACAAATTGCGGAATTTCTGCTCGAACAGAATTGTAAAATTATCCTCATTGCCTGTAATACCGCATCGGCTTTAGCCTACGAAACGGTGAAAGAACGAGTTGGGGAGCGCGCTCATGTTTTCAACGTAATCGATCCGGTCGTTCGATTTGTAAAAGATGCCAATCACTTACGAAAAATTGCAATCATCGGAACCAAAGGGACCATCCAGTCGAATACCTATCCACAAAAAATTCGAGAGGAGATGCCGGAAGCCAGCGTGGTGTCGCTGGCAACGCCTTTGCTGGTGCCAATGATTGAAGAAGGATTCATTTACGACGACATTAGCAATGCCATTATCCGAAGCTACCTCTCTCAAATCGATCTATCGGAACCCGACGCCCTCATTTTGGCTTGTACCCATTATCCTCTCATCAAGAATCAAATCCGAAAATTCTACAATTTCGACGTCGAAGTGGTCGATTCAGGAAATGCAGTCGCTAATGAGATTAAATCATTCCTTCAGGAAAACCAGCTATTAAACCCAAATCCACAACCCAAGCACCGCTTTTTAGTTTCCGATTACACTCCCATGTTTAAGAAAATTGCTGAAATGTTTTTTGAACACCGGATAGAACTTGAAACCCGTGATATTTGGAAAAAGTGATTCATCTTAATCAGAAGCATGCCATTTATCATAAAAAAATAAGTTGTAAAACACCCCAAAGCCTTTGACATCCAGTTCATATTATTCGTACTTTGCCTTCTATAAATCCCTGTTTCATACTGAAATAAAGGAAGATATAACTTGGAGCGGCTATCAATCGGGGATTC
The DNA here is from genome assembly GCA_937954085.1 of uncultured Bacteroidota bacterium. Lineage (GTDB taxonomy): Bacteria > Bacteroidota > Bacteroidia > Bacteroidales > M50B96 > M50B96. The sequence goes on along the minus strand of CALGAK010000021.1, from coordinate 28,942 downwards.
GCAGTATTATTGAAAAAGAAAGCAAATCATGAAAATTATTGTACTAGGAGCAGGTTTAGTAGGAGGCCCAATGGCTGCCGACCTGGCAAAAAATAAGGAATTTGAAGTAAGCGCAGTTGATCGCGATCCCGCAGCCCTGAAAAAAATCCCAAGCAACCTCGGAATTACCTGCATCGAAAAAGACCTTTCGAAACCCGAAATCGTGAAAGAAGTAGTAAAAGATTGCGACTTCGTCATTAGTGCTGTTCCGGGTTTTCTTGGTTACCAAACCCTTAAAGCAGTTATCGAAGCCAAGAAAAATGTAGTCGATATCGCTTTTATGCCCGAAGATCCTTCCGACCTCGACTCCATCGCTTACGATAATAATGTAACGGCTATTGTCGATGCAGGTGTCGCTCCCGGCATGAGTAATATCCTGATGGGTTACGCACATCATCAACTCGATAAAACAACCGATGCCATCATTTACGTGGGAGGACTACCCGAGCAGCGCACCTGGCCCTGGGAATACAAAGCAGTTTTTTCGCCCATCGACGTAGTAGAAGAATACACTCGTGATGCTCGCTTTATCGTCAATGGTGAAATTGTTGTCAAACCTGCCCTGAGCGAACCTGAACTCGTCGAATTACCCGAGCTCGGAACCCTCGAAGCATTCCTTTCCGATGGCTTGCGAAGCCTCATTTATACCATTGGAGCCACCAACCTTAAAGAAAAAACACTCCGTTATCCGGGTCATGTCGATAAAATTAAAGTACTCAAAGCCTCCGGTTTCCTGAGTAAAGATCCGATTCAGGTGAATAACCAAACCATCCGTCCTATCGATTTCACCACCAACCTGCTGTTCAAGTCGTGGCAACTCAATGAAAAAGAACACGATTTCACCGTCATGAAAATGGAGGTAACCGGCATCAAGGATCAGAAGAAATTACGCTTCACCTTCGACATGTTCGACCGCTACGATGTAGCCAACGAAACCCATTCCATGGCTCGGACTACAGGCTTCACCACCACCAGCATTGTCCGTTTGCTCAAGCGTGGCATCTTCAAAGAAAAAGGACTTATCTTCCCCGAATTCCTCGGAATGGACGAGAATTTTGTTCTCGCCCTCATCGACGAGCTGAAGCTCAAAAACATTCACTACCGAATGAAGGTTGAGGAGATTCAGGACTAAACATGATTGAACTTTCCGGAATAAGAAAATCCTTTGGTGCCGTCGATGTTCTCAAGGGAATCGACCTACACATCGAATCCAATGAACTCGTTAGTTTAGTTGGTCCAAGTGGGGCAGGTAAAACTACCTTGCTCCAGATTATTGGATCCTTAACCCGTCCCGATCAAGGAAGCGTTCACATACATGGCACCAATTTATTCGCATTAAAAGACCAAGAATTATCTCGATTCCGAAATCGGGAAATCGGATTCGTGTTCCAATTCCATCAACTTCTACCCGAATTTACAGCACTGGAAAATGTTTGCATTCCTGCTTTCATTAAAGGAAGCTCCCGCGCACAAGCCGAAAAAGAAGCACTCGAGCTACTTGCTTTCCTCAACCTGAATCATCGTATCCATCATAAACCCTCGGAACTATCGGGCGGCGAACAACAACGAGTTGCTGTTGCGCGGGCACTCATTAATAAACCCCGTTTATTGCTCGCCGACGAACCTTCAGGTAATTTGGATACGCAGAATAAACAGGAATTGCATCAATTATTTTTCAAGCTCCGCGATACCTACCCCATTACCATTCTGATTGTTACCCACGACGAACACCTGGCGGAAATTTCCGATCGAACCATCACCCTGATTGATGGGAAATTAGGCTGATTTTTCTCCACTATAAAGGCAGGAGTTGGCACATCTTTTGCCAACGTGCCGACGTTTGCAAGAAACCGATACGATGGATCATAATCCAGAAGCAAGTACTGCTTCTAGCCCCCCCTGGCTTATCGACACAGCATTAAGTACATGGCAAACCAACAAGCAGTTTAGTCCATACCGAAAGAATACATTGTTCCTGCAAAGCGAAATACATTGTGCGTGAAGGGAATCGTTCTGGTGAGAATAATATTACGTTAAACCTAAATTTAAGAGCATGAAATCAATCCTTCTTATTCTGGCAACCATAGGGCTTGCATTCAACCTGGCAGCAAGCGATACCTTGCACGTAGCCACAACGATAGACGAAGTAAAAGTGTATTATTTGGGAGCCGAAGTTCAACGAACCGGCGAAGTAGGGTTGAACAAAGGACAACAATACATCAGCCTTAACGGGCTACCCTTTCCTCTCGATGCCAAAAGTATTCAGGTTAAACTAAAGCCAGAAGTAAAACTGCTCACCATCCAGCTAGAAAAGAAAGAACCGTCCTATGCTAAATCGCCTGCCGAAAAAAAGCTGGAAACAAAAATCCGCACCGAGCAGGACAGTATTCGTAAAATTCAAGACGAAATACTGATTCAACAAGAAATGGAGCGCATGATTTATGAAAACAGGCAATTCAGCAATAAAGAGGGAGTTAGTCAGGTATCGGAAGTTAAATTAGCCATCCAGTATTATGAGGAAAAGCTCGAAAGCATCAAGAAAAAAATTCAGCACTATCAATTTGCTATCCGAAAGCACAACAAAACGATTGAAGACCTGGAGAAAGAAATTAGTCAACTTCAGCAAACACAAGATCCCTTCTCCAGCAGTATTGTGCTCCAAGTAGAATGCCTACAAAAAGGAAGTTATCCCATTCAAGTGAGTTATCGCACCGATATGGCAGGATGGAAACCTGATTACGAACTGCGGGCTAACAACATTAACGACCCGATCAAGCTTACTTTTCGAGCGAAGATTTTTCAAAATTCCGGCGAGAACTGGCACGAAGTACCCATCACCTTACTTTCGGGGATTCCCCGCGAAAGCAGCGAAAAGCCCCGCATGAATATTTGGTATGTTAATCAGCCTCAACCGGTTCCGGTAAAAACCGATTGGAGCAAACCCGGCAGAATCAGCGGAAGAGTTTTCGATAGCAATCAATTGGAACCCATTCCTTTTGCTAACGTGCTTTTACTAAAAAACAACGAAGTGGTTTATGCTGTGAATACCGATATGGATGGCAATTTTCTGCTCTTCCCGGTGCAAGAAGGCTACTACCAATTACAAGTGAAGAATATTGGTTACCAGAACTACAACTTCCCCAATCTTTATCTGGCTAAAGGACAGCAATTCGTTCAAAACATTCAACTCCAACCCGCTCAGCAACAGCTAGCAGAAGTTACAGTAATCCAAGCCGAACGACATTATAAAATGCCGCTTGCCTCGGGCGATATGATGGCTGAAAGAGAGAATCAGCGGTTGAGAGATGAAGTCATTTCCTTCGATTTCATCGAGAATCAAACCAACCAATCGCTTACCCAATTATCCTTTTCGATTCGCGAAAAGGTAAGCATTCCCGGCAATGGAAAAGAGAACCACTTACGAATTAAAGAGTATCAAATACCGGTTACCTACCGCCACGAAGCAGTCCCTCAATACGATAGCGATGTATTTCTGACCGCCGGAATTGCCAACTTCGCAGCTCTAAACCTCCTACCCGGCGAAGGATTAGTTTTCTTTGAAGATAATTACGTAGGCGAAACGTATTTGCATTTCGACGAAGCTGCCGATACCCTTCAAGTATCCCTCGGTCGCGACCGATTGGTTCAAGTGGAGCGGAAATCGAAAAAAGAATTAGGTGGTAAGCGTATCATTGGTAAAACCGTGAAAGATGAGCTCGCCTACGAGCTAGTTATAAACAACAAACGGACGGAAGCGATTCAACTGTCGTTGGAAGAACAAATACCCGTTTCGCAACAAGAAGTCATTGAAATTCAACTTACGGAATCATCCGGGGCACAACACGATCAGAAGAAAGGGTTTCTGAAATGGGATTTAACCATTCCGGCTAATCAGACTAAAACCATTCAGTATCAATACGAAATGAAATATCCGGAAACCGTTCAGATACGATTTCGCTAAAAGTTCCTGAAAAGAAACAGCAATCGAATAGGGTTGAACCAGGATAGCTGAACTAAGTAAAGCAACCTAGGTTAACTAGATGATTGAATCTAAAATATCAGACCTTCCTAAGCAATCTAACCGATGGAGGGTCTGATTTTTTTATGAAATGATTCATAGTACGTTCGATCCCTCCTACAAATATCCACACCCTTCCAATATCCTGAATAGCTCACGGCTACAAGCTTTTCCGAGTAAATTAAAGCTTGTATTATTTTGTAATCTTGTACTTGGAATTTGTTAAAAAATGCATTTATTTTGAGAAGCTCATTATCAGAAATACTTATTTATTCGTAACTTAATTGCACTAAACTACTAGTGCTCCACGATTAACTGAAACCCTAAATGAATGCATCTCAACTCCTTAATGCTTACAACAAGCTTCCAAGCTCTATTTTCATACTAGACATAAATACGTATGAAACTGTTTTTCAAAACGAGCAAGCTCGTGTTGATTTCTCTTATTCCGACAAGCAATTAATCGGTTCAAGCATTTTCACCCTAACCGACAAAGAGAACTCGACTGAATTACTGCAATTGATTAATGCGATCAAGGAGGGACTGGTAGATCAACGAATGCTTTACCTGGTGCATCCGCATCGCGGCAACCTTTGGAGCGAAGTACGAGCCACCAAAACAAGTTTCGACACCAAGGAGGTTTGTATCCTCCTGGTTACGATTCGTTATGGACAAACGGCCGACCCTTCCATCGACCCGATCGAGAAGCAAGTACTCGATAATCAAGCCGATTTAGTGAGTCGTTTTTTACCGGACACCACCTTACTCTATGTAAACGATGCTTATTGCAAAGCATTTGGAAAAACCCGGGAAGAGTTACTGGGGACCAAGTACATCCAATTTCTTCCGACACAAGAGCGAGAGGCAATCGTTCGGGGGCTTAAACAGTTTAGTCCGGAAAAAAATCAGATTTCCCGTATTGTAATAGCTCAAGCTCCCAACTTGAATCAAAACTGGTACGAATGGGTCGATCAGGCCTTCTTCTCGGAAACTGGCGAACTCCTTTATTTCCAATCGACCGGACGGAATATTTCCGATCGAATGGAAATCGAAATCATGCTACGTAAGAGCATCATTGCCAGCGAATTTAACCTGGATTACTCCCCCGATTGGTTTTTCCGTCTCGACCAAAAAGGAACCATATTAGAACTGAGCGACCGGTATCGAGCCAGAGTTTTTTCCATTAACCAAGAATGCATTGGTGAAAACATTCAAAACATTTTTGCTCTGAAAGAAGCACGGTTGTTCATGAACAACTTAAGCAAAGTGCTGGCTACCAAAGAAATGGCCGTTTTTGAGTTTTCATCGGAAGAGGGAGGTCAGCAATTCTTCTTCGAGTGCCAAATGTTACCCCTCAAGCAAGATGAAGTATTTGCCATTATACGCGACATTCAAAAACGCAAGCAAGTCGAGAATCAACTGGCACAAAGCCAGCATACGGTTAATTCCTTTGTAGAAAATGCGCCATTAGGGATTTTGGCCGTAAATGAGAAAGGCGATTATGTGCTGAGTAATCCGGCATCGAGTAAAATGTTTGGCTACACGAAGGAAGAATTTCTCGAGATGAATATTCTCGATTTAGTCGATGACGACTCGAAACCATTAAGCATGGAGCTATTTCATCAGCTAAAAGAGAGTGGAAGCTCCGTTGCCGACCTCAAACTTAAACGAAAAGACGGCAGCACTTTTTGGTGTGCTTTGAATGCCATTTACATCCGCGACGATTTATTTGCCGCTTTCCATATTGACATTTCGGAGCGCATTAAAATTCGCCAAGATTTAGCCAATGAAAAAGCTTTATTATCAGGCTTATTAAATTCGATACCCGATGTGGTTTTTTACAAGGACTTACAGGGAAGATACCTGGGAGGAAATCCTGCTTTTGAAAAATTCATTGGCAAACCACTGGAAGAATTAGTTGGCAAATCGAACCACGACCTTTTTAATAATGAACATGCCGAAGCTTTCAATGAGCTAGACCGGGAGCTACTTCGACTAAAGGAGTCGATGGTTTTTGAAGAAACCGTACCGAATAGTGAAGGACATTTAGTGCCATTGGAAACACTCAAAGCACCTTTTTATTCGAACGAAGGAGAGCTCATGGGGATGTTGGGACTGAGTCGCGACATTAGCGAAAGGAAGAAACAGGAACAAATGCTCATTTTCAAGACTAAGTTCCAGCAAATTCTCATGCAACTGGCAGGTAGAATGATTAACCTCCACAACGACGAAGCCAATGCGGTGATTAACGAAATGCTTGCAGAGATAGGGGAGTTTTTTCAGGTTGGTCGAGCCTATATTTTCGAATACGACATGGAAGCATACACAGCCTCGAATACTTTCGAGTGGTGTGCTGACGGGATAACACCTGAAATTGAAAACCTTCAGAACACTCCACTCGACTATATGTCGCTTTGGATGCAGGCTCACACCAAGAACCAACCGCTCATCATCGAAGATGTTTTAGCCCTCCCGGAAGGCGACGGAACACGCGAAGTACTCGAGCCTCAAGGGATCATCACCCTGATTGCGGTACCGTACAGCATTAACAATGAACTGATTGGGTTCATTGGGTTCGATGCGGTACGCGAGAAAAAAGTTTGGACTGAGAGCGAAATGGAATTATTGCAGTTCCTGGCCGAATTGCTTGCTAATTTTGAACGACGCACCCGCTACGAAAAGCATTTGTTTGAAAATGAACATTTACTGCGACTTGCCACCCAAGCCTCTGGAACGGCCATTTGGGATTGGGATCTAAACAAAGGAATTATCACCCTCTCGCCCGTTATTCGAAACATCCTGGGAAATCCCGACATGGAGTTAATCATTCAGGCTGACTCCTACTACGAATTGGTGCATCCCGACGATGCCGACATGGTTCACGAAAAGATCCTGCGTTGCGCTGATCGGATTACTGAATCGTTCGAGGCCGAATACCGCATGCTTCATCAACAAGGTGGGTATGTTTGGGTGAGCGATCGCGGAAGTGTATCGGAATGGGATAGAAATGGCAAGTCCATCCGCCTTAGCGGAACCATTACCGACATTACCCAACGCAAAAACCTGGAGCTTCGACTGCGAGAGAGCGAGCAGCAGTTTCGCTTATTAGCCGACAACATGAAGGATGTGGTGTACCTTATCCGAGCCGGGGAACAGAAGATTAGTTACATGAACCATTCGTTTGAACGAATATTCGACCGGCCAGCCGAAGGATTATACGAAAATTTCGACGTTTTTTTCGCCAGCATCCATCCCGACGATAGAGCAATGGTTTCGGAACACTTGGATGATTATTACGATTCGAAAGAATTTATTGAACTAAACTTTCGAATCATACGGAGAAATGGTGAAATACGATGGATCTTACTACGGAGTTCCAAGGTACTTGACGAAAATGGGAATCAATTCGCGCGTGTTGGTATAGCCTCAGATATATCCAAAACAAAGGAGGAAGCAGAGCTCTTGAAAAACACCTTGGTTTTGGAGCGACAACTCAGCGAACTCAAAACCGTTTTTATTCAAAAAGCTTCGCATGAATTCCGCACACCCCTTGCTACCATCATGGCTACTACCGAAAGCCTCAAAGCCTATCGAGATCGAATGACACCGCAGGAAATGGATACGCGATTAGATAAAATTGCGGGGCAGGTAAATCACTTGAAACGGAACATGGAAGATTTGCTGAGTTTAACCCGCTTAAAGGACGACTCCAAGAGTTTTGTTCCACAGGCAAGCGATATTGTCGGATTTACTCAAAACATAGCCAACTTACTGAGCACAGTGCCCGAGTTTAAACACCATATTAAGACCCAGATGCCCAAACATCCTGTGGTTATGGACTTTGATTCCAACCTCATGCAGCGAATCCTAAGCAATGCCATCGATAATGCAGCTAAATATTCCGACCCAACAAAGCCGATTCTTTTGACAATTGAAGAGCAACAGGAAGAAATAATTATTAAAGTTCAAGATTTTGGGATAGGAATACCCGCTGAAGAAATGCATCGATTGTACGAACCCTTTTTCAGAGCTTCGAATGTGTCGAAGCAACATGGAACCGGCTTAGGTTTACCCATTATTCAGGAAGCAGTGCAACTTCATGGTGGTCAAATCGATGTCCAATCGGAAGTTAACGTTGGGACTACTTTAACGTTTATTTTCCCTAAAAAGAAGAAAAAATGATAGGATAAATTCATAACATTGTACTCACCAAGAAAGAACTATCCCCTTGGCATTCAAGCTTGAGTACTATGGAAAAGAAAAAAATTTTATTGGTAGAAGACGAAGCGGAACTACTCGAAGAAATTTCTGATTGGTTGCGATTTGAGGACTTTGAGGTCGAAACGGCCGCCAATGGGGAAGAGGCATTGGAAAAAGTGCAGATTACCCATCCCGACATCATCATCTCCGACATCATGATGCCCGTAATGGACGGCAAGCGCTTATTCCTTGAGTTACGATCGAAACTAGAAAGCTATAATATTCCCTTTATTTTTATGTCGGCACTCACCGAGCGCGAACACGTTCGTCATGGAATGAACATTGGTGCCGACGATTACATTACGAAGCCTTTTACCCGAATCGATTTATTGCAAGCCATACAAGCTCGTTTAGCCAAACATCGGCAGCAGCAAGAGATTGCCGAAAAATCCCTTTCCGATCTTAAAAACCGAATCATTACTCAATTGCCCAAAGAGTTGAAAATTCCGTTAAACTCCATTATGAGTCATGGAAACTTGTTGGCTGAAATCAGTAAAGATTTCGATTCCACAATTTTAGAGTCGCTTGGCGAAGAAATCCTGGAATCCGCCAACAACTTAAATGGTCTCATCGAGAATTTCCTCGTTCACATTCAATTGCAACTCGGGTTAACGATTGAAAAGCATCTGTTAAAACCCCATACAATCGAGCCTATCCTCTACGAAGAATCTTTTCTGAAGGCTCGTCAATTCAATCGCGCCAATCAATGTGAACTACACATTGAACCTGCTCCCCTGAACATTCAGGAAGATATTCTCCGCAAGATTGTGCGTGAAATATGCAGCCTTTTATTTCAGTTAAGCAGCGAAGAATCTAAATTAGTTATTTCAGGTAATCAATTGCCTGAATCATACTCTCTCAGCTTCACAACCAACGAAGCCATTTTAGAGGGCATTACCGAAGAATCGATCGATGCCTTCATGCAATTAAATGATAACCTTCCATTTAAGACAAATGCCAGTTTAAGTTTGAGTATAATAAAACAGCTTCTGGAGCTTTCCGGAGGCAGTTTAAAGCTGGAACCAAATAAGCATAGCTCTACCGCAATCACTTGTTTTGTAGCATATTTTGTTTAAAGTAATCAAAAAAGACCTTATTATTACCCCATAATGAGCCTATTCATGAATCGACAATTAGAAACAAATCATCCCCATTCCATCCTCATCATCGAGGAGGCTCCCAGCTTTTCGAAATACATCGAAAGTTGCATCAAGCCATTAGACCGATTTAACCTATTTACCGCAACGGCGTTCGACGAAGCTCGCTCCATCATTCTGGCTGAAAACCCCGAAATTATCATCTACGATTTATTCCTGATTAGCGACGACGATATTCAGTTTTTGGACGACGTGCAACAACAAAACCCAGGGATACCTTTCAAAATTGGCCTCGCGGCCATGAACGACGATTCCATCATTCAGCGAGCTTATCGGATGGGGTCGGATTACTTCTTAAGTAAAAGCTTTACCCGCCACGAATTAATTGGCATACTCGATAATATTGTCCGGCAAATTGCTTATCGCCAGCGAATTTTTGAACAAGAAAAACACTACCGCAGTTTATTTCAGCTAGCAGCCGATCCCATTCTGCTCGTTAGTACCAACGATTTTTCCATTCTATCGTACAACGAAGCCGCGAAACGATTATATGGATTTGAATCCGAAGCAGAGGAGAGCTATTTTCTCGACGACATTGTTCCCGATTTCGCTCAGTTAGAAAATTTGATGCAGGGCAAAGTAAAGTCGATTGGTGGGGCCAATCATCAGACCATTGAAAACCGCAAAATTCCGGTTATCGTAAATATTTCCTATCTCGAAAATCAAGGGGAGGAAGTCGCTTTAATGTCGGTGAAAGACATACGACCTTTGCTGACCGAAGTTGGCAAAGATGTCAACTTTTACACCCACGGAGTCGATAAAAACGAGAACATGGTTTCGATTGAGACCAAAGCCTTTTTACTGGGTGAGGAAAATGAACGCCGCCGCATACAACGCGAGATACACGACCATGTTGGACAATTGCTAGTTTCCCTTAAGCTTCAGTTGGAAGATAATTTAACCAAAGCGAAAGATGAGTCGCTTAAATCGGATTTAGTACAAACCCGCAACGATCTCATTCAAGCAATAAAAACACTCCGGTCGATTACCACCAAGATCGATGAGGAATTATTGCCCAAGAACGATCTCGACATCGCGCTTAAAGAACTCTTCCTACGCACCGCCGATAAGCACCGATTTGAAATTATCAAAGAGGGCGATTATCGGTTCTCGAGCCTTCCTTTACTTTTTCAAGCACATGTTTTCCGAATCATCGAGGAATCCTTAACAAACTCATTAAAATACAGCACCGAACAGAAATATAGCCTTCACATCGAAACCCTTCAAAACCAACAACTAGCGCTTACACTCACCAGTTATGGCATGAATCATCAAAGCAGCACGATTAAGCTCTCGGGCGGCTTGCGGTTTATGCAGCACCGCGCTAGTATGATTGGCGGCCGAATTGAATTCTACTCAGGAGTGGAGAATCAATTCATAATAAAACTTACTTTCCCCATACCCAAAATAAATCTACAAACTGCTGAAACATGATTAAATCAAACCCGAAATTCAAAATCCTAATTGCCGACGACCACGGCCTGGTTAGAAGGGGATTAAGTAAAATTCTGTTGGAATCTGGTGTTGCTTCCGAAATTATGGAAGCCGAAAATGGGAAAGAAGCCATTGATCTTGGTAAAACATTCGACCCGGACATTTACGTTATCGACTACGACATGCCTATTTACAATGGCATTTATGTTTGCGAGAGGTTAAAAGCTACGAAAGAAAAAACACCCATCTTAATGGTGAGTATGTACGACAGTAAAATGTACATCATGGAGGCTGTGCGTGCCGGTGTAAAAGGCTTTATCCCAAAAGAATCGACTGCCGAGGAGTTAGTTGGAGCCATTGTAGCGGTAGCCTCGGGCGACACCTGGTTTAAAGGCGCAATTGCCGAAGTGATTGTGAAAGAACTCACCAGCGATCGACCCAAAGGGAAAAGCGGCGATGGAAGTGAATTAACCTCACGCGAATTCGAAGTGCTTCGTCTCTTTGCCGATGGTAAATCGAGTCAGGAAATATCTGAACACCTAAAAATTACCCGCCGAACGGTGCAAGTACATAAAGCGAATATTTACAAGAAATTGGGAGTTCACAACACGGCCGAATTGATTCGATACGCCATGAATAACTTGAAATAGCTCACCTAGTTTGCACCCCGCAACGGCTAATCCATGCGGCATTAGCCAATTTCCGGGTGGCAAATAACCTATTTCGAATGGATGCTTGAACGTGCCAATGCAAACCAAAAAGCGGGATTTTGATGCTTATCAGAATCCCGCTTTTCTTTATCGAATAATCGTCATTTCGTCGAGCAAGTGACCGGCTCCGGCGAACTTATCGACAATAAACAATAAGTAACGCATATCGAGCGAAATATTCCGACACTGATCGGGATCGTACATGATATCGCTCATGGTTCCCTCCCAATTTCGGTCGAAATTAATTCCAATCAAATGACCATCGGCATTCAGCACCGGACTTCCGGAATTGCCACCCGTGGTATGATTACTTGCTGTAAAGCAAACCGGTACAGTGCCATTTTCAGCATAAAAACCAAAATCTTTGCTTTCGTACAAATCCTTTAGCCTCTTTGGAACCCGGTAGTCGTAAATATCCGGATTATCCTTCTGCATAATACCATCGAGGGTTGTTACGTGCTCGTAAAAAACACCATCGCGGGGCTCATAATCATCGACCTGACCATAAGTGATTCGCAAGGTAAAGTTTGCGTCGGGGTAAAAAATTCTATCCGGCTCCATGGCTAACTGCAGCGCCATGTAATGCCTCATAATACTGTCGTTGCTTTGTCGGATGGTCCCCTGAACATTTCTAATCTTGGTTAGGTACAATTCCATCAAACTTTGATACACTTCCATACCCATATCTTTCGCCAGTCGTTTCTTTTTCGATGCTTTAAACTTATCGAGGAATCGGTAAAGATCCTTTTCGTTTACCAAGATTGACTCTTGATACAGTTCATCGGCATAGGCATCGAAATCGCCTTTAAAATCGTCGTTTATGGTCGTAAAAATTGACGGAAGGAATTCAGCCGGCACATTTTCCGAATAAATATCGAGGAATACCTTTCTGAAAATCTTTTTATCGGTAGGCTGATGATAATCCTTGAAAAAGTTTTGGTACGAAGAACGAATTCGTTCAACTGTTTGAGCTACTTCCTCGTCGCTCACATCCTCTTTCAGGTTAAGCAGTGGAGCAATAATCCGAGCCGACTTAACCAGCTCCATCGAGTATCCAGCTTCCATAAAATAGTCCATTGCAAGTTGGTAGGGAGCTAACTTTTCGTAGTTTTTCTGAAAATCGAGTAAAATACGACTATAATTTTCGCGTCGATTGCGGTCGGCAACTAACCAGTTGAGCCATTCGGTTTCATACGCTTTTTTCTTCTCGATAGCATCCAGCTTACGTAAGCCGCGACTTTCGCCAATCCATTTTTTCCAGGCGTTAGCAACCGATGCACTTTTCGAAGCGTATTGAATCCGTACAGCCGGGTCGGCATCCATCGATTCTTTCATCACATCGAGAATAGCCTCGCGGATAGCAATTTTATGCGGATTGGATTGATTCATAATTTGCTCTACAGCGTAGGAAGGAAGATATTCCTGGGTGGTTCCCGGATACCCATACACCATCGTAAAATCGCCCTTTTCAACTCCTTTTAGCGAAATAGGCAAAAACTTTTTCGGACGATAAGGTACGTTTTCCGGTGCATATTCAGCTGGAGTTCCATCGGGAGCAGCATAAATTCGGAAGAGAGAGAAATCGCCGGTATGGCGGGGCCACATCCAGTTATCGGTATCGCCTCCAAATTTCCCAATTGCCGAAGGAGGAGCTCCTACGAGGCGAACATCTTTAAACACCTCATTCACAAACAGGAAATACTGATTTCCATAAAAGAACGGTTTAACAACAGCCGAATAATGGGTGTCTTTGGTCGCTTCCTCGATAAGCTTATCGGAATTTTCTTTCACCTTATCCTGCCGTTCTTTCTCGGTCATTTCGGGAGTAACCCCTTCCAGTACTTCGGTGGTGACATCTTTCATGGAAACCAGGAACGTGGCTGTAAGCCCCGGATTAATGAGTTCTTCGGCGCGCGACATGGCCCAAAAGCCATTGGTCAAGTAATCGTTTTCGAGCGAACTATGCGATTGGATTTGCCCGTATCCGCAATGATGGTTGGTGAGTAACAAGCCTTCGCCGGAAATGAGTTCACCGGTGCATCCGCGACCAAAAATCACGATGGCATCTTTGAGGCTGGTTTGATTCAGGCTGAATATTTCCTCGGCCGATAACCGGAGACCTTTCGCCTGCATATCGGCATAGTTGTATTTTTCTAAAAAGAGTGGAATCCACATGCCTTCGTCGGCATGCAATGGACGCGACAGAAAGGATAGTACGATTAGGAGAGAGAGACTTAAGTGCTTCATATTGAAATTTATTTTAAGCGATAAATATAAAAAGCTCCGTCTAAGCATGGAAGTATAAAACGTGTTGCTTGCTGTGGAACATATTCACACAGGATGAGGACTAGGAATTTGAAAAGTCCCAATTACTCATCAGTTCGTATAAGGCATGAATAGGTAGCCCCATAACATTGAAGTAGGAACCTTTAATCCACTCAACGGCAACATAACCGATCCATTCCTGAATGCCATAGCCTCCGGCTTTATCGAAGGGTTGGTATCGATCCACGTAATACACAATTTCGTTGATACTAAGCACCTTGAAAGAGACTTCGGTTTGGGACTCGAAGCTTTTGGTTTGCTGTCCATATCGGCAACAAACACCTGTGAATACTTCGTGTACCGTTCCACTCAATCGGCTCAGCATGGCAATTGCTTCCTCGCGATTGGCCGGCTTCTCGACCACCGATCCTTGATGCCAGACAATAGTATCGGCCGTAATTAGAAAATTCCCTTGTAGAATTTCGTCGGTATAATGCTGTGCTTTCTCTGCGGCCAAATACCGCGGAATCTCGGCTCCTTTCAGTTGCGAAGGAAAGGATTCATCGATATTGGGTTTAACGAAAACCTGAAAATTGAGTCCTAATTCACGAAACAACTGCTGCCTCCGTGGCGAGCCGGATGCCAGCATGATTGGAACAGCCTGAAATTGCGATAGTGGCTGAAACGAACCGGCTACTTCCATAATCCATGTGCTCTGAGTACCTGCTCAACCACATCGCGCACACACCCATCGCCTCCCGTTCGGTCGGAAATATACTTGCTGATAGCTTTGATATCCGACACAGCATCGGCCGGGCACACGGGCAATCCTACGCGAAGCATTACTTCGTAGTCGGGCATATCGTCGCCCATGTAGAGGATATCTTCTGCCCGAAGTTGATGGATGTGCATGAAATCTTTCAGGTGTTCGAGTTTATCGTGTGCACGCAAATACACATCGTTTGTTCCGAGTGCCTGAAATCGAATCCGCACCGATTCCGAGGTTCCTCCGGTGATGATAGCAACCGGAAATCCGGCTTCGAGAGCGCGTTTAATCGCATATCCGTCTTTAATGTTCATACTCCGCATCATATCGCCCGAAGGATGCAAGACCAACTGCGAGGAAGAGAATACTCCATCTACATCGAAGGCAAAAGCCTTCACATGCTGAAGTAAGGTTTTGAAATGAGGCATATTAGTTTTTTTTCGAATGGGTTTTCTGAATGTGTTGACTCATGAGCCGGTAAATTTCCTGAAATTCCGGAAGTTCCCGAAGCATCTGCAAATGTTTTTGCAAGATGCTGGCATCCTCGCGCAGGGCTGGACCGGTTTGCGCTTCGTTGGGTTTCAAATAATCAAGCTTAGCAACAGTTTCTCGGATAATGGGCATAAGCCAGTTAAATTCGAGTTGTTGGGTTGCCATTAGCTCTTGCGCCATCGTAAACAGATGATTACTAAAGTTATTGACCCAAACAGCCGAAAGGTGCAAATAGGCACGTTGTTCGGAATCGATTGAGTGTACTTCGCCAAAAAGTGATTCGGCTAATTGAAAAAGCGAATCGCTAAATGCTGGTGAATTGGCTTCGATAAATGCGGGTGTTTGTTTAAAATCGACTTTCTTTTGAACTGAAAACGATTGCAGAGGATAGAGCACTCCGCGTTGAGGAAAACTATCCAGCACATCCAATGACTTACTTCCCGAAGTGTGCACCACAGGTAAATTGCGAGGGATAGGCATCGCGTTTACTTCGTCGAGCGAATCGTCGCTAATGGCCAGGATTAAGAGGTCGTTAGTTGAATCCAATGCATGAGGGCTCGGAATATTCGTACCTCCGAACTTCGCTGCAAAAGCCTGTGCATGAGCGGGAGTGCGACTCCACACTTGATGTATAACATAGCCTGCCGCCAATAATTCGGTTGCGAATGCATGCGCCAGGCGGCCTGTTCCTAAAAAGCTGATACGTTGAATGGCAGTATGCATGGTTTAGTTATAAAAAAAAAACATTCCTCAAAGCTATGAAAGAGTCGGATAAACTCAAGCTTTGAAGAATGTTAAGAATAGGATTCAAGCAATGACCGCTTAAAACTTGTAATTCAGACCCAAACCGAAGATTTCTTTGAACTGAAGTTTGGCCACTTTAGTGCCGCTTTCGGTTTCGAATTTGGTATCGTCGTCGTAAATGGTTTGAATGCTAAAGTTGGCAGAAAGGAACTTATTAATTTTCATCACAACGAGCACTTCCCAGTTTATATCGACATTTTGTGGATTTTCCAAGTAATTCGAGAAGAACTCCACTTTTGTTTGCATGCTCACGTTCTCCATTACATTGGTTTTCCAGGCAGCACGAAGAAATCCCCCTGCTTCGTAACGAACATTCTTTCCGTCCTCGACCCCGAAAGCGGAAGTAAGCGAATCGTTCATCACGATGGTCGTTTTATTCGTTAAGGGAGCGAAGAGCAAGGTAAAATCATCGTTTGGTTTAAAATCGACCCCGAGTGCAATGGTAACATAAGCGGGAGCAAAGGCATCGGAGATGTAGTGTTTTGCACCCGGCTCCTTCTTGTAATCGTATCCGGGAAACATCTGGGTTCGGAAGTTAAGCATTCCGGAATAGAACAACTTATCGTTAATTTTCCGACCATACTTAGAGGTAAATTCAATTCGGTCGTCGGTTTTCCGGGCTTCCGCTTCATTTTGTTTTAAGAGTCCATAACCCATATCGAAGTTATTGTCCCAGCTAACTGAGCCTTTGCTATAATTTGCAAAAGCATTGAGGATGATATTTCCGCTGATGGAGTTATCGCCCCCGGCAGCCCAGTTATGCAGCGTAACCTGAGAGAAGGTAAAGCCCGCCAATCCGCCGGTTTTCCAAAATTTTTCGGGAGGTTTGACTGTCGCCGTATCGGCTTGTGCTCCGGCATAGAGGAAGCACGTAAATAAAAAGATAGTGGTAAATACAAATCTCATAGTGTCCAGATTTAAGTACAAATGGGTTAGTCGTTGGAAGGTTGAAGGATATGTAATTCGCTTTGAGGGAATGGAATGGTAATTCCTTCGCGGTCGAAGCTTTTCTTTACTTTTTCAAACATTTCGTAGTAAATATCCCAGTAATGCTCGGAGTTGGTCCATGCACGAACGAGAATATTCACCGAGGAATCAGCCAGTTCGCTCACTGCAATGAGAGGTGCCGGTTCGGTGTGGAATCGGGTATCGGCATCCACAATATCCTTCAAAACTTTTTTAGCATGGTCGATATCATCGGAATAGGAAATACCGAAGACGAAATCGAGTCGTCGGGTTTTTTGGGTAGAAAAATTTACCATCGATCCGGTTGAAAGCGGACCATTGGGTAGAATAATCGTTTTATTATCGGGGGTCGTAAGAATGGTATTGAAGATTAAAATCTCCTTCACCACCCCCATGTACGATTGAGCATCGATGAAATCGCCCACTTTAAAGGGCTTGAAAATGAGAATCATCACTCCTCCGGCAAAATTCTGCAATGTACCCGAGAGAGCCATACCTACGGCTAAACCGGCAGCACCAAGCAAGGCAATGAAAGAAGTCATTTGGACTCCAACCATACTAACTACCGAAATAATCAATAAAACCTTCAGGGTCATTCCTAAAAGGGAAGCGAGGAAAGTTTGTAAGGAAAGGTCAATCTCCCTCTTTTTCATCACACTAACAGTAGCACGATTCAAAATTCGAATCAACCATAAACCAATAATGAGAACCACTATGGCTAGCAACACTTTGGGGGCGTATTGCAAGAGATACCCTTGGGCCATTGCCCAATACGATTCAATTTTTTCCATAAAGATGTGTTTTTAGTTTAACCTGATCTTCCGCTTCGTGGAAACAGCAGCCGTTCCGCATTCCGGGGAGGATACGCAAAGATACTTAGGATTCAGAATTATATCAAGTTCAATTTTAGCTTGCTGTAAAGCATATCAATTTATGATTTTCGCCCTCTTTTGAAGGGTTAAAAGCCTTTGTTGAAAGCGGGGAAAGCTTTAAATTTGTCGTTATTTAATTCAAATAAAAATAACATGAGCTATAGTTTAGAGCAAGTTCACGATGCCTTAGGGCACGTGAAGTATCCGGGCGAAGGAAAGAGTATTATGGAGCTTCGCATGGTAGAAAATATTCGAATTGAAGCGAATTCGATTAAACTGGAATTACTTCCCCGCAAACTGAACGACCCCTTTACATCGTCCTTGCAAAAGGCTTGCGTAACTGCTTTGCGCACTTACCTCTCTCCCGATCTAGAGGTTGAAATCAGTGTTGGTAAGCCCCGTAAAGAAGTGAAAATCGACACTGCTGCTTTGAATGTCGAAGGACCCAAACTGTTCAAAGACGTTAAGAATGTGATTGCCGTAGCCTCTGGAAAAGGTGGCGTTGGAAAATCGACCATTGCAGTTAACCTAGCCGTTTCCTTGGCACAAAAGGGTTATCAGGTAGGCTTAATCGATGCCGATGTTTACGGTCCATCGATTCCTAAAATGTTCAAAGTAGAAGGAGCGCGACCCGAGATTTACAAGAAAGATGGTAAAGACATGATTAAGCCAATTGTGAATTACGGCATTAAAATGCTCTCCATCGGTTTCTTCGTGAACCCCGACGATCCACTTATCTGGCGTGGCCCAATGGCTACTTCGGCGCTCAAGCAGCTCATGGAACAAGGCGATTGGGGCGAACTCGATTTTATGCTCATCGATTTACCACCCGGAACCAGCGATATTCACCTCACCCTCGTACAAGAAGTTCCGGTTTCGGGAGCCGTCATCGTGAGCACTCCTCAACCGGTAGCCCTTGCCGATGCCATTAAAGGAATTGGCATGTTTACCGATGCCAAAATTAACGTCCCAGTGCTCGGATTAGTCGAAAACATGGCTTGGTTTACTCCCGAAGAACTACCCGAAAATAAATACTACATTTTCGGGAAAGAAGGGGTTAAGCAATTAGCCGAACGAATGAATTTCAAACTCTTAGGTCAGATTCCACTCGTTTCGGGAATCCGCGAAGGAGGAGACTTAGGCGATCCGGCAGCCCTGCATGAAAATACCTTAACCGGTAAAGCATTCTCCGACCTGGCCGACGTCTTCATTACGCAGGTGAATGAACGCAACGATAAACTTGCTCCCACCCAGAAAGTAGAGATTACAAATACGAAGGGCTGTAGCGCTTAAACTAACCGCATGGAAAACAAAACCAATATAATTAACACCATCGAAGAGGGACTGGAAAAACTCCGTCCCTTTCTACAAGCCGATGGTGGCGACATTGAATTCATTGAATTGACAGAAGAAATGGAGGTAAAAGTTCGTCTTACGGGTGCGTGTGAAACTTGCCCCATGAGCTTGCAAACACTCCGCGCCGGGGTGGAACACACCCTCCGTTCGATGGTTCCCGATATCAAAACGGTAACCAATGTTCGATTCGAAACACTCGATTAAGTTCATCGTGTATGAGTAAAAAGAAATCATCCTCAGGAGGACTCGTGTTCTCGACTAACCCCGATTTTTTACCGGGTGGAGAAGACGAGTTTCTCGAGGAAACACCTGCTCCAAACCAGCAAGATTTGCGGGTAATGCACGACCGCAAACAACGCAACGGTAAAACTGTAACCATCGTAAAAGGCTTCATCGGACACCCCGACGATTTAAAAGAATTGGGAAAGTTATTGAAGAATAAATGCGGCGTTGGCGGTACAACGAAGGACGGTGAAATATTAATCCAAGGAGAGTTTGCCGACAAAATTTTACAAATTCTGCTCAACGAAGGATATAAGGTTAAGAAATCGGGAGGCTAAACGCTTTTTAATCACCGGATTGTTTTATAATTTCGCGGCCTTAAATACGTATAATTTAGTCTGATGGGCACCAAACACTTCTTCCCCTTTTTGCTGATTGCTGCATTAGCGGCTTGCTTCCCTGTGCAAACCTTTGCTCAGGCCAGTGGATACAACAAAGGATTCCAATTATCTACCCTGGCCAGCTTCGACCAATATGCCATCTCCCACCAAATTAACGATGGCCCTACCTATCATTATCGGTCGGCCGACCGTTTTCCAAACGATTACAACATGGCTTATCAGTTTGGGTTAATCAATCGAAAAAAATTCTGGCATCAAACCACCCTTAACTTCACTTATTTCGGAAAATTCACTCGTACGTATACCGAATACAGCCCCGATCAAACCAATTGGACTCCCCTTCCCCATTTGGTGCAGTTCGATCAGGAAATTTATTTCCTCGACTTAGGTAAGAATTTCAAAATCAATCTTTTCGACCATAAACTTTATGCAACACTTGGCTTTGGAGCGGGTGGAGGAATTATTCGTTGGCCGGGTGCAATGGAAGATGGTGATCTATTCTTTTTTGCCGGTCAGGTATGGCCCGCTGCCGGAATCGAATTGAAACTATTGAAGTGGTTAGGCGTTTTTGGCGAAATGCGATACCATTACGGAATTTCCGAAACCATTACTCGAACCCTAGATGGCCAAAGCGACCAATGGCAATACCGCTTGCAAGGCGAAGAACTCAAACTGGGTATAAGCATTTATTACACTGCCGACTAAACCTCTCCGGTTCCTTCTTTGTAAAAGAATTTCTTAAGCATATCGTGCATCTTTCCCGCCCATTGTGAATTGGCGGTCAGGACCGATAAAAACATCAGCAGCACAAAAAATACGGCAATAATTAAAGCAAGTGTTTTCATAGTGTTTCCTCCTTTTTGATAAGCTCCTTAAAAGTTAGCTTAAAAAGAATAACAAGTCAAGAAAAGTTCAATTGCCGCGATTATAATTTTCCTTTCAGGCCAAATGGTTAAAGCACTTTGCTTTGCACTTCGACTGGTTAATCAATCTGAAAAACGAATCGTTCAAGCAGTCAACAAGATTCCTTGAAAAGAATAAGCGGTGCAAGCTAACCTCGGGTTCCCGGAAATTCCTTTTATACTGTTTACAAGCACTTCCGGTTCGTCCAAATCATCAAACCTTAAAGGCATACCAATTAGCAATCTGCACCTAAGAAACAGCAGCCAGTTGAAGCCTTTCAACGTCTATTGTGGTAAATCCAAGGTCTTATGTAAAACCTGCTATTTAAGGAATAGAAAGAAATGTCGCCTAAACAAAATCCCCATTTCCTTCAAAAAACTCCCTTGAAATAGTTCCTATCCTTCTTATAATTCCAATCCTCAATGGATGGATCGGTAAATGATGTCGGCCACCCGCGGACGAACGTTCATTTTTCCAAATCGATTATTTCGGCTATCGGGATTTACCCGGTTGGTAAGTAAAACGTACACCAACTCCTTGTCGGGATCTACCCAAGTGATGGTTCCGGTAAAGCCACTATGTCCGTAGCTCCGAGCCGATGCCAGCCGCGAAATCGGGCTATCTTTTTCAGGATCAAATTCAGGTTTATCGAAACCAAGTGCCCTTCGATTTTCGGCAACCGGATAAGGAGGAGTTGCATATTGACGAATCAAGCTGGCAGGTAAAAACTGCCTGTTTCCATAGCTGCCGCCCCACAAATACATCTGCATCATTTTCGCTAAGTCGAGCGCGTTGGAGAACAAACCGGCGTGTCCGGCCACTCCACCCAACATAGCAGCTCCGGGATCGTGCACATTACCGTGTACCAATTCTTGTCTAAATTCCCCATCCAGTTCGGTTGGGACAATCCACTTTTTATCCATCCGTTCCAGCGGCAAATACGACAAAGTAGATGCTCCTAAGGGTCGATAAAAGAGACTGTCGCACAGTTCGTTCAGCGACTTACCACTGGTTTGCTCCAAATATTCCTGAAAAAGATAAAAACCTAAATCGCTGTATTTATAATCTTTTTCTTCTCTCAATTCCGATGCGATAATGTGGTGCAAAATACTGTCGCGATAATCGTTTCGAATATACAAGCGAGCACCGAGGGGAATGGAAAAGAGTGAATCGGGCGTTTCGCTAAAAACTTGAGCAGCCCATTCGTCGCTGGCTAAAATGTTCCGAAAGAAAGGAATCCAGGCTTGTAATCCTGCCTGATGTGCTAAGATTTCTTTCGAGGTTAGGTCGCTTTTATTGCTGGTATCCAGGGCTGCAAGATAATGAGCGAGGGGTTGATTCACATCGAATAAGCCCTTATCATCAAAATGCATCAGGAGCGGTAAGGTAGCTGCTATTTTAGTAATCGATGCTAAGTCATACACGTGATGCGTGCTAAGTTTTTCGGGTTTATCATAGCTCAATTTACCGAATGCCCGATGATAGACCACCATACCATTGCGAGCGACCAACACCTGTGCGCCGGGCATAGCCTCGGCTTCGATTGCCTCGTAAAGGAGCGAATCGATTTTGTGTAAACTATCGCTATTCATTCCCTGCATTTCGGGTAATCCAAACGACAAGCGAATGGGTTTATAAACTCGCTCGCCATCGCCGGCTCGGATTCCATGCTCCTCGATTCCAACCGGGATGCGACCCTTGAGAGGGATTCCTCCGAATAAAGCTTGCGCAGCCAGCTCTTGCATGTCGGAATCGGCATTATACAGGACCAATACAGCGTCGAAGTCGTTTAAACTGGGGAAATACCGAAGCGCATAAGGATTACCGAGAAGAATTAGGGTCGTGCTGCGTGTTTTGGCCAATTGCATAGCCTTTTCGACCGATTCGGGAGTTATTCCAAAGCGGGAGGAAGCACTTTGGCTCTTGGCTTCGAAGGCGATAATGAGGTGATTGGCTTCGGGACGAGGAATCCATTGATCCCAATCGGCTTTCGGCTTTTCGGCAAATAAGGTTGAGTCGTACCATTCGAGCGCTTCGTGCAGAACTGTTGGTTTTTCGCCGAAATAAATCAGTTCGGGTGTAAAGTTTTCCAAATCGGCGTAAGGGATGATTCCTTCGTTTTTGATCAAGCTAACCGATTCGGCCTTGAGATTACGGAGCAGTGCTTTGCTACTGGGCCGATTGAGTTGCTGCACTAAATCGTTTCCTTCCGGAATTGATCCTTCCGCTAAGCCGGCGGCATATTTTGCTTTCAGCACTTTACGGCAACTACGATCGATTCGTTCCTCGCTTAGGATACCATTTTTAACTGCTTTTCGGATTGCTTTTATCGATTTGCCTACATTAGTAGACATGAGGAGGATATCGTTTCCGGCGAGCAGTGCATCTACTTCTACTTCTCCAGGTTCGGCTTTGCGCTGTGCTCCGGCCATGTTGAGTGCATCGGTAATGCATAAACCTTCGAATTGGAGACTTTCCTGTAATAAATTTTGAATGATTACCGGCGAAAGGGAGGCCGGATTAACCGAATCAAGCTGAGGGAGGAGCAAATGGCCAACCATGATTCCGGCTAATCCGCGTTTGATGAGGTATTGATAGGGAATTCCTTCGGTGGAAAGCACCTCGGCCCGGCTTCGGTTTACAATCGGAAGCGCATGATGGCTATCGGTGTGCGTATCGCCATGTCCTGGGAAATGCTTGGCAAAGGCCAGTACCCCATTATCCTGAAGACCATTCATATACGCCAAGGACTTCCGGGTTACATTGACCACATCCTCACCAAAAGAGCGATGATTGATAACCGGATTGTTCGGGTTGGAATTGATATCGACAACCGGAGCGAAATTGATATGAACTCCGAGCTGTTTAAGTTCCTGAGCAATGGCTGCTCCCATATCGTAAACCAGTTCGTCGTTATCGATTGCACCAAGCTGCATTTGGTAAGGCCAGCGAAGCGTGCTATCGATTCGCATCGAAGGGCCCCACTCCGCATCCATTGCAATCAGCAGTGGAACATTGGCTTCCGACTGATAGTAGCGGATTAATTCGACTTGTTTCGAAGGGCTACCTTGAAAGAAAATCAATCCACCTACGCCTAATTTCTCCACCATGTAGCGAACATGCTTTTTGTGATCCTCGCCCATATTGGAGTAAGCAGCCACCATGAATAACTGAGCTATTTTTTCGTCCAGGCTTAATTCCTTCAAGGTTTTCTCTACCCATTCGGAATCGCCGGATTGCAAAAAATGCGGCTGTTTTCCCGGATCATTGGCAATCCCAATCCTTCCTGCCGATAAAAGCAGCAAAACAAGACTCAGTAAATATGGTAGTACTCCCTTTAAGTGCATATCGTTTCCCTTTTGAAAAACACAAAATTAGCGTTTGTAAAACCCCGCGCAAGCCTCAATATTATTAACTTTGGTTCCCTTAACTAAAACACCAACCACATGACTCGACTTTTTCTGATTCTGAGCCTTTCGATGCTCATTTTCATCCTCCCAATGAGCGCTCAAGACGAAGCCCGTTTGATGCGTTTCCCGGCTATTCATGGCGACCAAGTAGTGTTTTCCTACGCTGGAGACTTATACACTGTAGCTACCACTGGCGGATTTGCCCGCAAAATAACCAACCACGAAGGATTTGAAATCTTCCCCCGTTTTTCTCCCGATGGAAAAACCATTGCTTTTACCGGTCAGTACGATGGCAATACGGAAATATTCTCCATCCCCGCCAAAGGTGGAACTCCGAAACGACTTACGACCACGGCTACCCTAAAACGCGACGATCTTGCTGAACGAATGGGCCCAAATAACATTGTTATGGCTTGGACTCCCGATGGGAAAAATATCGTTTACCGATCGCGCAAACAAAGCTTTAACTCCTTTGTTGGTCAGCTATTTAAAGTGTCAGCCGACGGGGGTATGTCGGAAGAATTACCACTCCCAACCGGAGGATTTTGCTCCTACAATGCCGATGGAAGCAAACTAGCCTTTAATCGTGTGTTCCGGGAATTCCGCACCTGGAAATACTACGAAGGTGGAATGGCCGACGACGTATGGGTGTACGATTTCAAAACCAAAGAAACCATCAACATAACGAATCATAAAGCTCAGGATGTATTCCCCATGTGGTTTGGGAATAAAATCTACTATGTTTCCGACCGCGATAGAACCGCTAATCTTTTCGCATATAACACCGAAACGAAAGAAACAGAAAAGCTCACTCAATTCACAGAATACGACATCAAATTTCCTAGCATAAACGGATCTAAAATCATTTTCGAAAATGGAGGGTACCTTTATGTTTACGATGTAGCGAGCCAAACTCAGGAAAAACTAAGCATTCAAATTGCCGACGATTTTACCTATGCTCGCAATCGACTGGTCGATGTTTCAAAAAATGTAAGTGCCATGAGTCTTTCTCCTGGCGGCGAGCGGATAGCAGTAAGTGCCCGCGGCGAAATTTTCAATGTTCCTGCCGAAGAAGGTATCACCCTCAATCTGACCCAATCGTCGGGAGCACACGACCGAAATGTTAGCTGGTCGCCCGATGGGAAACACCTGGCCTGGATCTCCGATCTTTCCGGTGAGTTTGAAATCTACGTGCAAAAACACGATGGAAGCGAACCAGCCCGCCAACTCACCAAGAATGCCGACACCTATTATTACCGGATAGCTTGGTCGCCCGACAGCAAGAAAATCCTTTTCAGCGATAAGAAAATGCGCTTACGCTACGTAACGGTCGAATCGGGCGAAATAAGCGAAGTGTATCAATCGCCCATTTGGGAGATGAACGATTTCACTTGGAGTCACGATAGTAAATGGATTGCTTTCAGCAAGCCGGCCGAAAACAACATGTCGCGCATCAGCCTTTTCTCCCTCGAATCAGGCACTATTACCGACCTTACCGATTCGTGGTACAGCTCGTCAAACCCCAGTTTTAGCACCGATGGGAAATACCTCTTTTTTACCTCCAAACGCGATTTCAATCCCATTTACAGCGAAACTGAATGGAACCACGCCTATCGCGACATGACCAAAATCTATTTCGTAACCCTGCAAAAAGAAACACCTTCACCTTTTGCTCCCAAAAACGATGCGTTAGCCGATTCGAGCGATGAGAACGACAAGGATTCCAAAAAAGATAAAAAAGATGAAGAGACCTCCAGCGATTTGCGCATCGACCTGGAGAACATCCAACAACGAATTCTTGCTCTGCCTATCGATGCAGGTGCTTACTGGAACCTGACTGCCTTAAAAGACAAAGTGTATTACAATCAATACCAATCGACTAGTTCTGATGGGTCGAAATTGAAAATGTTCGATCTGACCAAAGAGAAAGAAACCGAGTTGGGAACCGGCATGAGCTATAGTCTAAGCGAAAACGGCAAAAAGATGTTGATTCGTTCCAAAGGGAACTTCTACCTCATCGATACTCCTTCATCCTCCATCAAAACAGAAAAAGCCATTGATTTATCGGGTTTACAATTTCACCTCAACACCCGCGAGGAGTGGAATCAGATTTACTGGGAAGCCTGGCGACAAATGCGCGATTTCTTCTATGTAGAAAACATGCATGGAGTCGATTGGAAAGCTATGGGCGATAAATATGCCGCACTCCTTCCGCAGGTTAATCACCGAAACGATTTAACTTACCTGATAGGGGAATTGATTGGAGAGTTAAATGTTGGCCATGCCTACATCAACGGAGGCGATCGTCCCGAGCCCAAGCGCATTAGCACCGGTTTACTAGGGGCCAAAATCAGCAAACATTCCAGTGGTTATTTTCAAATCGACTATTTGCCCGAAGCGGCTAATTGGAGCAAAGAACTCCGCTCTCCCCTCCGCGAACTCGGCGTGAATGCTCAGATAGGTGAGTTCATTCTAGCGGTCAATGGGAAAGATTGTCGGGAGCTGAACGATATCTACACTGCCCTAATCGACAAAGCCGATAAACCCGTAGAAATAAAACTTAATGCCAAGCCCGACGAAAAAGGAGCACGCACCTGCATCGTAACACCCATTGCCGATGAGTCCAGCTTGTACTATTTCGATTGGGTACAAGGAAACATTCGCAAAGTTGCCGAAGCAACCGACGGACGCGTAGGTTACATTCACATTCCCGACATGGGACCCGAAGGCTTGAATGAATTTGTCAAACATTTTTATCCTCAGCTCGATAAGGAAGCCTTAATCATCGACGATCGTGGAAATGGAGGTGGAAATGTTTCGCCCATGATCATGGAACGGCTTAGTCGGGAAATTACCCGCAGCAACATGCTCCGAAATGCTCAAATCCCCACTCAAACCCCGCGTCAAATGCTCATTGGGCCGAAGGTTTTACTCATCAATAATTACTCTGCTAGCGATGGCGATTTGTTCCCGTATGCCTTTAAAAAGCATCAGTTAGGCAAAGTGATTGGCAAACGCAGCTGGGGAGGAGTTGTTGGGATTCGCGGATCATTACCTTTCATCGATGGAGCCGACATGCGTAAACCCGAATTTGCCTCTTACTCGGCCGAGGAGAGCAAATGGATCATCGAAGGTTGGGGAGTAGAACCCGATATCGAAGTCGATAACGACCCGGCTAAAGAATATGCAGGTATCGACGAGCAGCTCAACAAAGCCATCGAAGTTATTTTGGAAGATCTAAAGAATTGGGATTATAAACAACCAAGCATTCCGGTTGCTCCCGACAAATCGAAATAAGCCATAGCATGAAGCTTGAATTACTGAAATTTGCCGGAATCGACATCGGTTCCAATGCCGTTCGTTTGCTCATTACCAACGTGATTGAAGAAGGGAAGAAAAATGTAATGAAGAAATCGTCCATCATTCGGATGCCGGTTCGGTTGGGCGACTCGGTATTTACACGGGGGATTATTCCCGAAGAAAAAGTACAGAAGCTTATTTACACTTTGGAGGCTTATCAAAAAATCATGCAAGTGCAGGAGGTGGTGCAGTATCAATGCTGCGCCACTTCCGCCATGCGCGAAGCAGCCAACGGCTCTGAGGTTGTAGCCCAAATCAAAGCAGCTACCGGAATGGAGGTTGATATTATTTCCGGTGTCAACGAAGCCGAACTAATTTTTTCCACCGAAGTAACCCATGCTTTGGGCGAAAACAAAACCTTCCTCTTTGTCGATGTAGGAGGTGGTAGCACCGAATGTACGCTGCTGTCGAAGCGACGCGTGATCGATTCGGAATCCTTTAAGATCGGAACCCTTCGATTATTGCACGAAACCGTTGAACCAGGCGAATTTAGTCGCTTGCAAGAATGGCTTAGCGAGCTCATTGAGAATTATCCGAAACTCATGGTGGTTGGAACCGGGGGAAACATTAACCGCTACTTCAAATTAGCTCAGGTAAAAGAAGGGAAACCCCTCAGCTACTACCATCTGCTCGAAATGTACGATAACCTCGTAGAAATGAAATGGGAAGATCGAATTCGAACCTTTGGACTTAACCCCGACCGAGCCGATGTTATCATCCCTGCCGGTGAACTTTTCCTCAACATCCTTAAGTGGACCAAACGAAAGCAAATTTACGTGCCCAAAGTTGGATTGGCCGATGGCATTGTACGGCACCTTTATCTGCAACATAAAAAACAACATCCCGAAAAGTACGAATGATGGCTGCCGAATTACTACGTCGCTACTTCCCTGACTTATCCGACAGGCAAATTGACCTGTTCAACCAACTCGAAGGAAAATACCGGTACTGGAACGAACGCATCAATCTGGTTTCCAGAAAAGACATGGATCAGCTCATGATTCATCATATCCTCCATTCGCTTGCCATTGCGAAGTTTATCGAATTCAAGCCGGGATCGTCCATTCTCGATGTTGGCACCGGAGGAGGTTTGCCGGGTATTCCCCTTGCCATTTTCTACCCCGAAACAAAGTTCTATTTAGTCGATAGTATTGGGAAGAAAATCAAAGTTGTGCTCGATATTGCCGAGAACCTGCAACTCAGCAATCTATCGGCCGACCAAGCACGCGCCGAAACCCTCAAGCATCGCTACGATTTTATCGTAACCCGCGCTGTCGCTCCTATGCCGCAACTCATCGAATGGGTAGGAAACAAACTAAAAACCACCCATCATCACGATTTAAGAAACGGAATCATCGCCCTAAAAGGAGGCGATTTGACCGAGGAACTGAAACAGCTTCCTTCGAAAGTGGTGGTGAAAGACATTCCCGATTTCTTCCAGGAAGCTTTCTTCGAAACCAAAAAAATTGTGTACTGGAACTAATCGGTGAACGATTAACGGTGAACG
>CALGAK010000020.1 GCA_937954085.1 uncultured Bacteroidota bacterium | reverse complement strand
ATGAAAGCCACGCGCCAGGAGTCGCGCGGCAGTTCGTTGTTGCGGAGCCGCGCGGAAGTTCGCTGTTGCGGAGTCGCGCGGAAGTTCGTTGTTGCGGAGTCGCGCGGAAGTTCGTTGTTGCTGGCTTTCGCTAAGTCGGCTCTCCGTCTCTTCATGAAAGCCACGCGCCAGGAGTCGCGCGGCAGTTCGTTGTTGCGGAGTCGCGCGGCAGTTCGTTGTTGCTGGCTTAAGTATTAAAAAGGTCTTTTACTTTATTGAAAAAGCCTTTTTCGCCAGCTTCTTTGCTAACCTGGAAGTTCTCGGAATCTTGCAATTTCTCAAGGGCTTTGCGTTCGTCCTTACTCAAGTTTTTGGGAATGTAAACGTTTATATTGACCAACAAATCACCTACCCCGTAGCTATTAACCGAAGGGAGACCTTTCCCCCTGAGACGCAGCACTTTGCCAGGCTGAGTGCCCGGATCAATTTTCACCTTCACTTTACCATCGACTGTGGGCACTTCTACTTGAGTGCCTAAGGTAGCGTCGGGAAAACTTAGCACCAGCTGATAAATCAAATCGTGCTCGTCGCGAATCAATTCCGGATGTTCCTCTTCCTCGATTAAAACGAGCAAGTCGCCATTGATCCCTCCTCGACGGGCGGCATTTCCTTTTCCTGCAACCGAAAGTTGCATCCCTTCCATCACTCCAGCTGGGATATTTATCTTCACTTGCTCTTCGCCCTTAACGATTCCTTCGCCAAAGCAAGTACTACATTTATTGACGATTGTTTTGCCTTCGCCACCGCATGACTGACAAACGGCAGTGCTTTGCATTTGACCCAAAATGGTATTGGTTACACGGGTTACATGACCTTTACCATTACAAGCGCTACAAGTGGAATAGTCGGAGCCTTTAGCTGCTCCTGTTCCGGAGCAATCGGAACAGGCGACGTATTTTTTTACTTTGATATTCTTTTCAACACCATGAGCGATATCGTGCAAACTTAGCTTAAGACGAATACGTAAGTTTGAGCCGCGATTGACGCGTTGCGAGGAACGACCGCCGCCGCTAAATCCGCCAAAACCGCCAAAATGTCCACCGAAAATATCTCCAAATGCCGAGAAGATGTCTTCCATATTGCTGAAACCTCCGAATCCTCCTCCAGCTTGGCCTCCTAGTCCGGCGTGTCCATAGGCATCGTATCGCTGACGTTTTTCGTCGTTCGAAAGAACTTCATAGGCTTCGGCTGCTTCTTTGAACTTTTCTTCTGCTTCGGCATTCCCGGGATTTTTATCGGGATGAAACTTCAAGGCTTGTTTCCGATAAGCTTTTTTAATCTCGTCTTTGCTGGCCGATTTACTAACTTCCAGTACTTCGTAATAATCTCTTTTTGCCATAATTATCGGGTTATTCTCCTACTACCACTTTGGCAAAGCGAATCACTTTTTCGTGGAGCAAATAACCTTTTTCGGTTACATCCAATACTTTGCCTTTCAAATCTTTATTGGGAGCAGGGATTTTAGTAATAGCTTCGTGAAATTCGGTATCGAATACCTCGTTCACTGCTTTAATTTCCTGAACGCCCTGCTGTTTCAGAAAATCTTGAATCTTCAGGTAGATTAAATCCATTCCCTGGACGACCGTTTCATGAACATCGGCTTTTCGAACTACTTGCAATCCACGTTCGAAATCGTCGATTACGGGAAGCAAATCCTTCAATAACTTTTCGCCGCCCATGCGGGTTAGATCCATTTTTTCTTTGAGGGTACGCCGACGATAATTATCGAAATCGGCTGATAGCCGCAAGTATTTATCCTTCCAGATGCTATCGAATTCATCCTGATTGACAGCGAGTTCGGATTCATCTTTCGGTTCGGCATCGGAGGGTGATTCCGACTGAGTTTCGGTTTCGGTTTCCGTATTTGCGTCTTGTTCTAACTCCGGTTGAATCGGTTCTTGTTCCTCTTGATTCAAATTTTTTTCCTCTGTCATATTGCTTGATGCTTTTCTGCTTGGTTGAACACTAAAAATTAGCGTGCAAACCTAAGCAAATAATCTGCCAATGGCTTGGTGCAGACAGTTTGTCAGGTATGCTTTTAATCGATACTTTTTCAACGACCCAAAATATTTTGACGCTAGAATAAAAAGTCTTAGGATTAATCGTTTACTTAGTAGTTAGAAACTTATTTTTTAGTTTAAAAAACTTATTTATTGCAACTTAGAGCTGATCCTTTATTCGAATTATGAAAACAAAACTATTTCTCTTATGGCTAATTCTGGGCTCATTTGCAGCTTATAGCCAAGAAAGCAAGATGCCTTTACAGGACACTGAACCAATCAAGGAAACACTTGCTGCAAAAAACCCCAGTACCTTAGCCCCTAATTTTACTACAGTCGATATAAATGGGAATACTCATACGCTCTATTCCTACCTGAATGCAGGGAAAACGGTAATTTTGGAGCTGTCTGCTACGTGGTGTTCCCCTTGTTGGAACTTCCATCAGAATGGCGCTCTCAAAACCTTCTATAATACCTATGGTCCTTCTGGTACAAACGAAGCCATGGTGCTTTTTGTGGAGGCCGATGCCAATACCGACACCATTGAACTGTATGGTTCTTCGGCTAACTCGCAAGGCGATTGGGTAACCGGAACTCCCTTTCCAATCATTAACGACGATAACATCGCAGCACTCTATAATCTCAGTTATTACCCAACTATCTTAATGATTTGCCCTACAGGCGATTACTGGGAAGTTGGACAAGGTAGTACCTCCTATTACACCGCAGCACAATACTACTCTTTCCTCTTGACCTGCCCCACACTTAGCACTCCACCCGATCCTGCCTTTTCATTTCCATTATCAGCTTTAATCAATACGCCCGTTGATTTTACCGACGAATCAACCGGTTTACCTACTGGCTGGAATTGGAGCTTTCAGAATGGGACACCTAGTGTATCAAGCTTACAAAACCCCACCGTAAACTGGTCGCAACCAGGAACTTATCAGGTTACGCTGATAGTATCCAACAGCAACGGAACAAGTAATCCCCTCACCCAAACCATCTCCATCTTCGATCCTGCTCTTACCAATAATTACCACGTCACCTTTGAGGAATGTGGTAATTCCTGGACCGAAAATTTTTCACCTTACGGATGGTTTACCGTCGATATCGATGGAGGCGATGTATGGGGTGATTACTCCTCCTTAGGGGTTACAGGACCGATGGGTTTTAATGTGTACGATCATGCCGAGGCTCTAGCTGCCTTTGGCTCAGGGGCAACCCTTATGCCCCATAGCGGGAATAAGGCGGCCATGCTCATAAACACTACTACAGCTAGTGCACCTAACGACGATTGGCTCATTTCTCCTGCTTTAAATTTGGGAGATAATTCCTCCGTCAGTTTATGGGCAGCATCGCTATCCACGGCTTGGGGGCCTGAAGAGTTTTACACTGCTGTTTCTACTACCGGCACCAACCCAACCGATTTCACCTATGTAAGTCCCC
>CALGAK010000019.1 GCA_937954085.1 uncultured Bacteroidota bacterium | reverse complement strand
CCAGTTCATTCGCTACGTAATGGACTTCTACTGTATCGATACTGCCACAAACATTGTCGAAATTCTGGATAACGGGCCAATACTTACCCGGTTGGTTAATTGCTATATTATCGGAGTTCACTAGAGGATAGCCTTGGTTATTGGCCCAGGCAAATACACAGGAATCGGCCGTAGCGGTGAAGGAGATGCTTTCGCCCGGACACAGAAGCGTGTCTTGCGGAAAAGTTATGCTAACATTGGGGTAGATGTATAAGCGTTTTTTTAACTGATCCATATTTCCATTTCTGTAGCGTTTAAGCATAACATCATAAACTCCGGCTTCTGTAAAGCAATGTGAAACCGTATCGACATTTGGAATTGAAATTATTCCAAGAGAAGGATCTGGAATATCCCAGCAGATAGAGTCAAAGCCTTGATTAGTTTTGGTATATAACAGACAGGTATCTCCTAAACAAAGTTCAGCATTGTTGGTGATGATATTAAAGTCTAGCCATGGAGTAAAAAAACTGGGGAAAATCTCTTTGTTTGCTCCAGTATAACTCGATGGCCAAATTACACCTTGATCCTCCCAATTACATGCAGCACCAATTAAATTAGGATGGTTGATTACACCAACATTAGAACCATAGTTAACATCAATACTAACATATATTTTTTGATTGGAGGCTAATTGTAGAATATTACCCTGTATTTGATTTGAGTATAGTGAGAATTGTGTTTTTACATCGAACTTAGATGCAATAATAGAAGCTTCATTACCTGCGAGCAAATCCACTTGAAAAACGGGTACGGAATCCAAGGGAGGGGATGAGCCTCCGCACCATTGGGCTTTAAATTCGGAAAAATATAAAACAGTACCATTGGATGAAAAATCAAAAGTTAAAGGATAAATCTGTATGAGCTCAATTCTATTATCTATTACACCCGATTCATTATTAAATCGATATAATTCAATAAGGTTTAAGCCATAACTACCCATAGCTATAAAATTTCCACCTGGAGATATTTTGATGAAACCCATCTTCGCATGATTGCAAAGATTCGTGCTGGTATCTGCTTGAAAGGACCCTATAGCAGAATGTACGGTATCTGTTATTAATCCATTTTCATTTATTAAATAGGCATAAAAAACATTCGTGGTATCGTGCGTTACAACCCAAATTTTCCTACCATCTAAATGATAAGTGGCTGCTAATTTGGGGATGCCTCCTATGTCGTTATTTAGAGGTATGGGAATAAAGGTGTTGTCAATAGAATTATACTGATAATCTAGAACGGTAAAGTTATTATTCCCAGTATAAGATTGAAATAACAAAGAAAATGCTTCTGGAATGTTATAAATTGGAATATACAATTTTGGGCCTATCATCAAATCATCATCGTAGAAATTTCCTAAGGATTCTATCACTTGGAATTGATTGTTGTAGATCCTCGTGCCAGAGGTGTATGATATTAAGTTTCCGTCTGAGTCACTTAAAGATGCAGAATGAGAGGCTAGTATTAGGTCTGTTTGAAAAGCAGTAAAATAGGACGGCTCGTATCCAACCGCTCCAGAATCATTGATAATAATCCAATTGTCGTGCCCAAATATCCAATTGTTTGTTTCCTTTTGACTGAAACCAGTTAAATTGATAGCAATAACTAACAAGGTAATTTTAAAACAAGTAATAAATAAGAGTTTCATGGCTTATATAATTACTTATTTACAATAACTTGCTTGCCTAAACTAAAGCTTTCACCTTGCAGATAAACCATATATGTGCCGTTTGCAATCGGTAAAAGAGGTATTTCAATCGAGTTTATCCCCTTGTTAAGAGGAACGGAAGTTAATTCAAAAACCTGCTTCCCTTGCAGTGATTGGATGGAAATCCTTATTATTTCCTCTTTCCTCGACTCCAGCTCTAATTTAAATTTCCCATCATTGGGATTCGGAAGAATTTGGAAGGAAGATATACTATGTTCGGATTCTACCATTGCCTGGGTATTTGTACCTAGTACGTTAACGGTATACTTGGTAAAGTAACCACTCCCTTTTTGCCAATTTTTCAAATCAATAGCAGCTTTACTATTTGTTTTAGTCCCCTGATGAACGATCTCCAGCGTAAAACTCTCTCCCGCGCTTAATCCTTCTTCCACATAAGGAGTGGTAGTGTCATCGCCATACAAAACCATTCCTAAAAATCCTCCGGTAAAAATTCCCCGGCCTACCACTTGCCCTCTTTCACCCACTGCCTGAATTAAAGAATTCATTGGTGGGATTTGCTGCCAGGAGGAGAGCGGTATCCCAATAATCATATAGGTATCGGTTCGTATGTCCATATTGTTTGGAGAATCTTGCTTTCCTTTGTTAAAAGACTTTGTTCCATAGTTGTTATCATTGGGAGAATAGTACCAAGAAACATTAGTATCGGTCAACATAATATAGGCTTGACCAGGGTACAAAGTGTCAATATAATCAAAGCCAAATGCAGGCCAATACAAATTTCCTAACCAATCTTTTACAGCGGTAGTCAAACCAGCAGGGATGGAAGCAAGTTCTGTTGAAATACTTGCAGGAGTTGTCCTTAAATAGGAAAAGAATTCATAATTATTAGGGCTCATTTCATGATCTTCCGGACATAGTATGCGTCCTTCTGCAGTAAAGGAATATGTTCCGGTAGTTGGCATTTGGATTGTATAACCCCAAGTTGGTTGATCTAAATACATCATACCACCAAAGTTTGGCACCCAAATATTTCCAGCATGATCCTTCATAATTATTATGTCATTATGCAATCCAACTCCTGTAAAGAAAGTATCGGCACGAGCACCTTCTAAATCAATATAGGTTGACCAATAAGACCAGCCATTCTCTAGATGAATCGTTTGTTTTGATTTAATTTCGACCGTATCGTGTCCAATACAATTCATAGAATCAATAACGATTAGAGTGTACACATCGAAGTCGGCCAAGCCATAAATGTTTGGAGTTGAATCTCCGTAGA
>CALGAK010000018.1 GCA_937954085.1 uncultured Bacteroidota bacterium | reverse complement strand
TGATACGTGAACGGGAGGCTGCAGCTGCGCTGGATCAGCATGCTTTGTTACAAGAATATTTATCTCGCGAGCAAGCCTATGAAGCGCGGATGCGAACATCGCGTCGCTTATACAGTGCCCTACTTGTTGGTTTAGGTTTGATTGCCTTTGCGCTGATAGTGTTTCTGGTGCGCTGGAAGCGCCGACATGGGGAGAGCGAAGAGCGATACCAAAGGACCTATGAAGCTCGGGAGAATCTGAAAGCTCGTCAGGTATTGCTCGAGGAGGAAAAGCGCCAATTGAAAGAGGAGGTAAACGTTTATCACCAAAGGTTAGCCAGTAAAAGTATCAAGAACATCATGGACCAGCGGCAGGAGCTCAGTATTATGGAGCAGCTAATGCAAAGAGCCGGCAATAAAGGGTTTCAAATGGAGCAGATGCAGGAACAGTTTCAGGAAATTGGCAAAACCCGTATGAATCGATTTTGGAAAGAATTCGAGCTTTATTTTACTTCCTTGAGTCCCGAGTTTGCCGAAAAACTTCATGACCTGAACCCCAACTTGAGTCCTAACGACCGCAGGCTTAGTGCCTTTATTCGAATTGGGCTGTCAACGAAAGAGATTGCTGAAATTACCGGTAAAAACCCTGAAAGTATAACCAAGGCCCGCAACCGTTTGCGTAAAAAACTGGGTTTAACCAACGAACAGGTTCGCCTATCGGTCTTTTTACAATCCCTCTAAGATACTTGTATTTAGTTGAATAGCTTGTTATGGGTCTATTCGAACGCTGCTTTGTGCCATCGAAATCGTGTAGCATAAGCCTTGTGCGGAACGCATCAATTCCCTCCTATGGGTTAATGGTCTATCGATTCCTTTTGTAGGAGCGTAAATCGAAGCAGATTTCAATCAATTTTATCCGGGTTTGATGCTTACTATTCATGGCTTATTGTTCTCATTGCCTGTTCCCAATTCGGGACAAAAACAGGACGTAAGGTTTTTATTGTATTTATAGTCAGT
Source organism: uncultured Bacteroidota bacterium (assembly GCA_937954085.1). GTDB lineage: Bacteria > Bacteroidota > Bacteroidia > Bacteroidales > M50B96 > M50B96. The sequence goes on along the minus strand of CALGAK010000018.1, from coordinate 1,427 downwards.
GGATTAGGGATTAAGGTTTGAAGGTGGAATTGCTAACTAAATCGTATATATCTAGATTTGACCTCATCTGAATTTTATACAATCTAACCTCTAAACCTTTTTTTATGAGTAAAACGTTTATCTCTATTCTGGCTATATTTCTTATTAGTCTGAACGGATTCTGGGCCAATGGGCAGAATACATTCACGAATGCTGTAAGTAATAATTGGACGGATGCAGGCAATTGGTCCGGAGGCTTACCCGAAACCAATGAGGCCGTTTCTATCCAAGGAACTGTTAGTATTTCTACAGCGGTTAGTAGCGGGAGTGTTACCATTAATGGTGATTCTCGAAGCATTACTGTCAATAGTGGAGGAACCTTAACTTGTGCAAATCTTTCTGTAGGCGCTGGAGTTTTTAGCGGTATTGCTATTAATTTCGGAGGCGAAGTTATTGTGAACGGTTTCATGAATAACTCGGCCGGAGTGGTCGTTAACTCGGGAGGCAAACTACGCGTTACCGGTGCTGTAAACAATCAAATTACAGAAGCTTCCATTCTGATAAACTCCGGTGCATCGCTTATTACTGAATCTACCATTGAAAATAATGGTACATTCAAAGTTTCCCGCTTATTTCAAAACGACCGCTGGCATCTTATTTCCCTCCCGGTTGCAGCATGGGACTCCTACGATTTATTCCTAGACGATTATTTGCAAGAATGGGTAGTTGACGATAGCAACCCTGCTACCAATTGGGCATGGCGAGAAATTACCTCTCCCGAAGAGGTTTTAGTTAAAATGAAAGGTTATTCTTTTTACCGAACCGATGCCAATGCGACATTTGGATTTACCGGTGCACCTAATACTGGTACTCAATCGATTGCCTTAGCAAAGGATGATGATAATTCAGCTGGAGCTGATAATAAGGGTTGGAATTTGGTAGGTAATCCTTATCCATCGGGTTTGAATTGGGCCGATTTGGATGATACCTACGGAGCGATTTATTACTGGGACGATAACGGTTATAAATCCTGGAATGCCGGAAGCGGAGATGGGAAATCCATTGCGATGCCCTTGCAAGCTTTCTTCATTTATGTGCCCTCCAATGGAGCTACTAATTTTAGTGTGAGCAACTCGAATCGTGTTCATCCAACTAATTTGACGTATTACAAAGAAGCCGCCGATGCTAGTTTGTTGGTGCTCGAGGCTACTTCGCCTGAACATACGGATCGTTTGTACATTCGATGGAACGAAACAGCCACTGGAGCCTTTGATTTCGCTACCGATGCCTTCAAAATTATGTCGGCCAATGAGGGAGTATCCATGCTTTATTCACTGGGCGACGATGCGAGTAAACTTTCTATCGACCAGCGTCCGGCTACCGAAAGTATTCCGGTAGGATTTTTCAACAGCGAGGCGGGTATTTATGAAATTGCGTTGAGCAGTGAA
>CALGAK010000017.1 GCA_937954085.1 uncultured Bacteroidota bacterium | reverse complement strand
TTGAATTCGTGAATCTTTTCATACTGAGGAGAAACAACCTCCTTTCCTTCTGTATTGACAAACCCCTGATAACCCGCCAATTCAACCAAGGCCCATCCCTCGCGGAAAGCATTGAATTCGTGAATCTTTTCATACTGGGGAGAAACCACCTCCTTTCCTTCTCCATTGATAAACCCTTGGAGACCTGAAACATTAACCAGCTTCCAACCCTCTGGAGCATTGAGAGAGGGATTGGGTGTTTGTGCAATGGAAGATACATGGATTAGCATAAGCAAAAATGGAATGAATAAAAGATGCCTCATAGTAGTAGTGTTTAACGTTCTAAAGCTATAAAAATGAGGGGTAAATAGCAATGGTAAACGTATTTTCCCAATCATATTCTCGCAACAACATGAACTCCAAATGAACATTGTTTCAGCTAATTGTGAGCTAGCTTTGAGCAGCACACATTATAATTGGAACATCAGAAATAAGGATTATTACAGATGGAAACCATTAACGACAGAATCCATGTTTCCTTGAAGTTGGCGATAGAAAACCACTTCGGGAGGCCGGTTATGAACCTGAGCGACTTGAAGGATTTACAAGTGGCGATGGAGGAAAAAGGCTTTTCCCTATCGTTCAATACCCTACGTCGCTTTTTTCGCTTCTTACCCTTCCATGCTCCGAATAATAAAACCCTACGGCAACTGTTAGGATTTTGCGGATATCGGTCCATTGGGCTAATTCTCCCTTATTATCGTTTTTCGGACAACAAAATGTTATAAATTAAAAATTAAGTTTCCAAAGTTATTTTTTTCATCCTTCCAAAACTAACACCTCTCATTTTTATATTTTGCCCAAAACCAGCCCAAAAGATAAAATATTTAAAAATTATGGATAATATCGGTTAGGTAAAAAGTGTAAAATTCTTGATTTGACGAACTATTCAGGACGAAAATTGGTGACTGATGTACATTCATAAAAAAAAACAAGCGTATCTTGTTCAGGTAATAAAAATATCGAGCATGAAAAGATTCATTGTATTCCTACTGGTCGCTTGCTCCTTGCATGCCCTCGCAGATCTGCCATACCAACCCCTACAACTAAGGGTGAAATCAAATAAATCAACCTACTCCGAAGGAGAAACCATCCGTGTAGCTATCACTCTGAAGAATACTGGACCCAATCCTTACCCCCTATTCTTGCCAAAAAATGGCACCTCAGCGACTCAAATCTTTAAAATCGAAATCTTTGATGGCGCTCAAAACTGCTTCCTCCCAAGAATGACCAGCCAGTCACAAGAAAAACTACCGATAAAAGATGATGCCTTCGAACTTATCTTCTTAAATCAAATGGATTCTGTCAACTTTACAATCCTTATAAATCCGAACGATGAGGGCTACCAAGCTGTGTCGCCAATCTGGCCACTAGCACTTGACGCTCCTCTCTTCGCCGGAAAGTATCGAATCGTCTTATCCTACCAAATCGCCCTAATTCCAGGTGCAGTGGATTACTTCCATTTTTACAACGACTTCAAAGAATCATCTGCATTGCAGGAACACCTATTTCCATTTCCCTTGTCGGGTTTAACCAGTTCCTTGCTTCCTATCGATGTAATCCGAAGCAATGAATCGCTCGTGCGGATCGAAGAACAGGATTTGTTTATCCTTCACGATGGACACCGATATTGGTATTTCTCTGAACCAATGGACGAAATTATTTCAGATCAGCGACTAATTCATGTCACGAATATTCCTCCTGGCAAAAGTTCCTGCGCCAATGAATACTATTATAGTCAGTTTCCGGGAACTTATGCCGAGTACATCCGACGATTCGATGATGGAGATATCCAGGAATATCGAAAATACAAGGGTGATTGTCCGGAATTTATCCGAACAGAAAAATTCAACGAGCAGAAACAACGCATCTACACCGCTTACCGCTTATCCAACGGACATTACTATTGGGCTAGCTATGCGCAACCGGAAGGTCGCAAACATCAAGAAGCCCACATCGATCCATTGGGGAAAATCGGAGAGCTGCATACCTTTTATTATCATCTTGATGGTTCCATTCAATCGATCGATCAAAAGAGCTTTGATCCTTGTCCTCCGGAACAGGAATTAAGCACCAAGAGGGGGAATAAGTAAAAAAAGCCTAACCCCCGCAGGGATTAGGCCTTACCAAACTAACCAAAATGATTGTCGTTATTTAACGAAACGACTTGTCGTTCTTTCTCCGCTCATCTCGAGCAAGAGTATATAGTTTCCATGAGGAAGGTTTTCTACTGATAATTTCAGGGTTGTAACCCCTTCGCCTACACTAAGTACCCGGTGTAAGACAACTTGGCCGGTGTAGTTAAATACACGGATCATCATATCGCCGGAAGAATTCGATTGAGCTTGAATATTCAATTCGTTCACTACTGGATTCGGATATAGCACTGGCTCTGATAAAAAGACCAGGGTTTTAGTAAGCACATCGACCGATGCCGTATCTGTAGCAATGGAATCACAAATACCATAGCCATGTCCGCCGCCCCAAGGGCCACCTAAGCCGTCCGGATGCGGATGATTCGGATTACCCAGTGAATCGCAGGCAAGACTATCGCCAGGGAAGGGATGATTGGGATTGCCGAGTGAATCGCATGCAAGGCTGTCGCCCAAATGTCCCATGCCGTCGGGATGTCCGCCGCCCCAAGGATGTCCACCCCCAAAACCGAGAGAATCCACCCATAAGCTATCGCTGGGGAATGGATGATTCGGATTACCAAGAGAATCGCAAGCCACGCTGTCGCCCAAATGTCCCATGCCGTCGGGATGTCCGCCGCCCCAAGGATGTCCACCCCCAAAACCGAGAGAATCCACCCATAAGCTATCGCCGGGGAATGGATGATTCGGATTACCGAGTGAATCGCAAGCGATGCTATCGCCCGGTTGAGGATGATTCGGATTACCCAGAGAATCACACACAAGGCTGTCGCCCAAATGTCCTATTCCGTCGGGATGTCCACCGCCAAAACCTCCTGGAGGTTGAGCAAAACTAATTCCGGTTACAAATAGTACCAGTAAACTGATTAAGGAAAACTTTTTCATAGTATAAATAGCGTTAGTGATTAATTCTGCTCATGTGATGAAGAGATTCTATATTAGTTGCATTATAAAATGCATCTTTTTCAGAAAAATGGCTTGAAT
>CALGAK010000016.1 GCA_937954085.1 uncultured Bacteroidota bacterium | reverse complement strand
GTTAAGCCTGCCGCTAGCGTTCATCCTGAGCCAGGATCAAACTCTTCATTGTAAAAAAGAATTTAAATGTTGTCTCAAGATTTATCCTCATTGTCAAATTGACAAGTTATTTTACTTTACCTTTCTATCAATATTTTCAAAGAACTTCGCAAATCGTTTTCTGAATTTGCGGCTGCAAAGATAAGAACTTTTATTTTAACTTTGCAAACATTTTTTCAAAAAAATCTGAACTTTTTCCTGAGTCCCTTTTGGTGAAACAGGGCTGCAAAGATAAAACAAAAAACTCTTTCCTTGCAAACATTTTTTCATCTTTTTTTTAGAACGTTTCTCTTGATTTGGTGACCGATAATCTGTCGTTGTTTTCAAAAGCGGGTGCAAAGATAGAGATAGTTTTTAAACCCACAATAGGTCTACTGAAAATAATTCATAATCGCCGCTTAAATCAGCTCCAACTTATCACTAATAGCTTGTCTATCTTCTACTTAAAGTCGATGTTTTTTTTAATGACCATTCTTAAATTCCTGCTTCCTCCGCACTAATCAACACTTCCAACACCCTTTTCACGATACTTGTCCTAAAAGTAAGGCTCCTTACTATACCTTATATTACAGAATAAAATTTGCCACCAGCTTACTCAAGATTCATGTCTCCCAATTGTGATTCATTTGTGTCGTGTTCTATGCTTTTAGACGGATTCTGCTAATTTTGCTCTCAAATAAAACCGATACCGTGAATACTATTAAAACCGCTGTAAGTCGATTAGTAATCATTCCCAGCTACAACGAACGAGAGAACATAGCGGCCATTATACGTGCCGTCATTGACCTTCCCCTTTCCTTCCATATATTAATTATAGACGATGGCTCGCCCGATGGGACAGCCTTAATCGTAAAACAACTTCAAGAGCAGTACCCTGAACAGGTCTTTTTAATAGAAAGAGCTGGGAAGCAAGGTTTAGGCACAGCCTATATCGCTGGATTCAAATGGGCCTTATCCAAGCAGTACGATTTTATTTGTGAAATGGATGCCGATTTTTCCCACGATCCAAACGATTTGGTGCGGCTGGTTGAGCAAATTGAGAAAGAAAATGCAGACCTGGCGATTGGGTCTCGATACATATCGGGAGTAAACGTTGTTAACTGGCCAATGGGCCGAGTTATCATGTCGTACTATGCATCTGCTTATGTCAGACTTATTACGGGCATGACTATTCGCGACACAACTGCAGGATTTAAGTGCTACCGAAGAAGGGTTTTAGAAACAATCGATTTAGAAGGAATTGAATTTAAGGGATATGCTTTCCAAATTGAAATGAAATTTTCGGCCTGGAAGCACGGATTCAAGATCATTGAAGTTCCAATCATCTTTACCGACCGAAAGCTGGGCGCATCAAAAATGAGTGGAGGAATATTTAATGAGGCAGTTTGGGGCGTAATAAAACTGAAGTGGCGCAGTCTATTCCGTCATTATAAGGTTTACTCAGAACATTAATTATTTCTTTAACCCAATTATTTAAGCTGTCATTGCTGCAATCAAGCAATACATCTCAATGATTTTCAAGATTCTTCATCATGACTAATAATACAAAAAGACGAATAGCATTAAAGAATGCAATACTAGTAAACGAGGGCCGAATCTGGAAAGCTCATATTCTTATAAGTGGAAATCTAATTGAATCAATCACATTGGATACTCCGAGTTTTGAGGACTATCCAGAGCAATTTGATTTTAGTGGGAAATACATCTTCCCAGGAATGATTGACGACCAGGTTCATTTCAGAGAACCCGGTCTTACTCATAAGGCAGATATTGAAACAGAATCAAGGGCTTGCCTTATGGGAGGAATTACTACCTATTTTGAAATGCCCAACACCCTTCCTCCTGCTATAACCATAGACGAATTGGAGAAGAAATACACCCTCGCCTCTCAGAAGTCATTCGCAAATTACTCCTTCTATTTAGGAGCTTCCAACGATAATATTGAAGAGATAAAGCAGGTAGATCCCAAAAAGATCTGCGGAGTTAAAGTATTCATGGGTTCCTCTACCGGAAATTTATTGGTCGATGATCCAGCATCATTAGATGCTCTATTCAAATATAGCCCGGTATTAATTGCGGCCCATTGCGAAGATGAAATGACTGTAAAAACCAATGAAAGAGAATATCGAAGCAAGTTTGGTGATACCATCGGTTTTGAGAAGCATGCCGAAATAAGATCGGTCGATGCGTGTTATTTAAGTTCTTCAGGGGCTGTTGCCTTGGCAAAGAAACATCAAAGTCGACTACATATATTACATATATCTACTGAAAAGGAACTCGAATTATTCGATCAGTCAACTCCACTTTCCGAGAAAAAGATAACAGCTGAAGCTTGTGTTCACCACTTATTCTTTTCCGATAGGGATTATGAACGATTAGGTTGGAAAATAAAGTGGAACCCCTCCATCAAAAGTGAAAGTGACCGTTTAGCATTGATTCAGGGCTTAAAGGATAATAAGATAGATGTAATAGCGACCGATCACGCACCACATACTCTTTCTGAAAAGGATCAAACATTATGGAATGCTCCGTCGGGTGGCCCTTTAGTCCAACATGCCCTATTAGCCTTACTCGAGCTTCACCATAATGGACATTTCACTTTACCCGAAATCGTTCAAAAGACGTCTCATGCTCCAGCAGCGCTTTTTCGATTAGAACAACGAGGCTATCTTCGTGAGGGCTATTTCGCCGATTTGGTTGTAGTTGACCTCAATGCGAACACCTATGTTAATAAGGATACTATCGCCTATAAATGTGGATGGTCCCCATTTGAAGGGATGCGTTTTTCATCCCAAATCGTTGGTACCTTTGTAAACGGGCATCCGGCGTACATCAACGGATCAGTCGAACCCATCAAGTATGGAGAGCGGGTGACATTCGATCGCTAATCATGACTGAATAAAACAATGTACAGTGGATCGTAGAGACAAAATCAGGATCTTAATCATCGAAAAGGTGGATGCATCCTTCCATCGACCATTTCCAACTCATCAATTTGAAGTTGATCATCGATATGGTTTAAAACCTGATCAAGTGAAAGCAATTCTTCCAGGTTATGACGCGTTGATTGTTCGGAGTGGATACCGAGTTAATCACGAGCTTTTGGAATTTGCCGACAACCTCAAACTCGTTGGCAGATTAGGTTCAGGAATGGAAAACATCGACCAGGAATATTGTATCAGGCGATCCATTGCATGCATCAATAGTCCAGAGGGCAATCGTGATGCTGTGGCAGAGCACACCTTAGGCTTGATACTAGGCTTCAGTAAAAAAATAGTTTCTGCAGATCGGCAAGTACACCTACATCAATGGGACAGAAGTAAGAACCGAGGCTTCGAGCTCTCTGGCAAAACGATAGGCATCATAGGCTTCGGAAATACAGGAGGGGCATTCGCTCAATTGCTTCAAGGTTTTAACATCAAGGTCCTAGCCTATGATAAGTACAAGACAGGGTTTGGAACACCCAGAATAGTTGAATCTAGCTTGGAACAAATCTATCAGGAAGCAGATATCTTGAGTCTTCATATTCCCTACAACGAAGAGACGCACAATTGGTTTTCAATGCCTCGAATGGAAAAGTTCAGAAAGCCTATCCTTTTGATTAACACATCGAGAGGCAGCATTGTGCATACAAAAGACCTTATTACAGGGCTTGAGAAGGGGTTGGTTTTAGGCGCCGGTTTAGACGTTTTGGAGTACGAAGAGAGCAATTTTCAATCCTTATCACTTTTTGACGACACAACGTTCAAAAAACTATTGAGTTTTGACGAGGTGATTGTTACCCCGCATATTGCCGGCTTAACGACGGAATCGAACATTAAATTGGCAGAAATATTAGCGAATAAAGTCTTTTCCTTTTTCAAAGTTTATTTTTAATTGATATATTTGGTATTGAATTTTCGTTTTATATCTTTGCCGCTCAAAAAATTTAAAGCTAGAAGAAATGATTATTATTCCAGTTAAAGAGGGCGAGAATATAGACAGAGCACTAAAGCGTTTCAAGCGAAAGTTCGAACGAACCGGAACCATTAAAGAGCTCCGTAGCCGACAAGCATTTAAGAAACCATCGGTTGCGAAGCGCGAAGAAAAAATTCGAGCTGTCTATGTACAACAACTTCAAAGAGAAGAGTAAATCTTATTACCCTTTGCTTTAAAAATCTGGGTTTGCAATTTTAATTACCAACTCCGATTTTTAGAGCTATGATACGACACGACTTTTACCATTATTTACAATACGAGCGACGCTATTCTGCTCACACAGTTGAAGCTTATTCAACTGATGTTGAGCAGTTTTTTCGTTTTTACGAGATAAGCGATAATGCTGCTTTCCTGAAGGCTTTTCAGTCGCGAAGCATTCGAAAGTATATTCAGACCTTATTGGAAAGGGGAATGACTCCTCGCAGTATTCGCAGAAAAATCAGTTCTCTGCGATTAATGGGAGATTTTTTGGTTTATTCTGCTTTGCTTACGAAAAATCCGGTTGAAAGAATACACTTACCTAAGGCAACCCTCCCGCTGACCCCTTTTGTCGACATGAATGATCTCGCCGAGTTTATAGCATCCCTACCCACACCTGAGAGTTTTAGTGAGTATAGAGACACGCTCATCTTATTGGCCTTTTATCACACTGGCATACGCTTATCGGAACTGATTAATTTAGAGATCGGGCAAATCGACTTTTCGGAAAAGGTTTTAAGGGTGAAGGGTAAAAGGAACAAAGAAAGGATTATTCCAATGAACAAAGAGTTGGAGGAGTTGATTATATCCTATCGAATCAAGCGGACTGAATTATTTCAGTCAGATTCGGGGTATTTGATCTTAACCAATAAAGGAGTAAAAGCTTATCCGAAGTTGATGTATAATTGCATACATAATTACCTGGACAAGTTCAGTTCAATCAGCCAGAAAAGTCCCCATGTCTTACGCCATAGTTTTGCGACCCATTTACTCAATAATGGAGCAGAGCTAAACGTTATCAAGGAGCTTTTGGGACATGCATCGTTGGCAGCGACCCAAGTGTACACTCACACAGACATTGATAAACTTAAAAAAGCATATAAACAGGCTCATCCACGAGCATAAAACAAGGAGGTTACTATGAACATAAAGATTCAATCCATTCATTTTGATGCTGATTCAAAGCTGGAATCATTCATAGAGAATAAAGTAGGGAAACTTCAACAGTTTTACGATTCGATAATCGGGGCTGAAGTTTTTTTACGCTTGGACAAAGCTTCCAATGCAGAGAATAAAATATCTGAAATACGAATAGAGATCCCCGGAAACGATTTTTTTGCGAAGCGTCAGAGCTCCAGTTTTGAGGCTGCGACCGATGGAGCGGTAGAGGCTTTACGTCGTCAAATCAAGAAGCATAAAGAAAAGCTGCGGGGCATTTAAAATGCCCCAAAGTTTTTTTATTATTATTTGGGAATTAAAATAAAATGTATTTACATTTGCACACCATTTTTAGCGGGTCTTAGTGCCTGTTAATAAGTTCTTAAAAGTTGCCGATGTAGCTCAGTTGGTCAGAGC
>CALGAK010000015.1 GCA_937954085.1 uncultured Bacteroidota bacterium | reverse complement strand
CCCAATGACCATTCAAGGAGATACCATTTGCAATGGTCTGGTCACTTTGGACTTAACTGTTCATCTGCCTGAGGATACTACCTTAACAGTTTATTCTTGTGCAGGCTATGTTGTTCCCAGTGGTGATTATACCATTAACCAAACTGGAGTTTATACCGATACGCTTCAAACCTTATGGGGTTGCGACAGCATAATCACCATAAACTATTTTAATGCTTCACCTGGATTGTTTTATGTAGATACTGCAGGTAACGACTCCAATCCGGGGACTTTAACCTTACCTTTCAGAAATATACAAACAGCAATTGATCGAGCATGTGATGGAGATACAATTTGGGTTAAACCCGGAATATATGAGGAATCTCTTACAATGAATAAGGAGATTTATCTGTTTTCAGATTTTGTAAACGATCAAAACCCTAACACAATAGAAGCTACAATTATTAGTGGTGCGAATTTGCTAGCCTTTGGCCAATTGATAAAACACAATGACTCCCATAAGTACTTTGAAATTCGAGGATTTAGCATTAGTAATTACGCTGGACAAATTATTCAGGTAACTAATAATGTAAATTCAATCATTTCAAATTGTATATTCGAAGGTAATGGCTTAAATGGTATCTGGGGTACTTTGCATGTTGGAGGAAATATAAAAATAAAAGATACTTTTTTCAAAAATAACATTGGGGATTATATAGTAACCACTCATAATGAAGCTACTATTGAAAATTGTGAGTTTACAATGAATGGTGATTCAGCCATCTCAAGTAATTATGAAAGAGCTGTAATTTCGTGCGAATATGGTGGAGTTATCCTTAACAATTTAATTCATTCAAATAAATTCTCTGGTTTATTTACAGGAGGTAATGCAAATCCTTCCTCCACGGATGTCGTTATTGTTAACAATTCAATTGTCTACAATAACGGCGTAGGAATATCATTCGTAAACTGGTATGGAGGAGTAAATGCCACAATAGCAAACAATATAATTGACCAAAACGAAGCTGATATTTCCTACCATACATGTTGCGGCATTGGAATTAGCGAGATATTTTTTACCAATAATTTTATTGGTAATTCTGCAAATGTTGCGCCCACGAATGGTTTTATTATTAGTGGGGATACAATTTCTTCAAATCTAATTTCCGGCTTTGAAAATACATTGCAAGATATTTATTCGGTACCCATTAACGCTAGTGGAATTATCGGCAAAGGAACAACCGATTTTGCTCCAACTACCGACTTCTTCGGCAACCCCCGTCCGAACCCGGCAGGATCTAACCCGGATATTGGGGCGATCGAAAGTCCATTGGCGCATCCAACACCCACGGTAGCAACCTTAAGTACTACGGATATTTCCCCGAATACGGCTATGTTGCATGGTGAAATCCTTTACGCTGGATCCATCCCGGTTCTTGAGCGTGGATTCTGCTGGAATGTAAGCGGAAATCCAACGATCAACGATAACACTTCGCTATCGAATGATACTACGGTGCTTTTCTCGAGTGTAGTCTCCGAGTTTTGTCCGAATACGACGTATTATGTTCGGGCCTATGCTATTAATGAATCCGGATTGTCCTATGGTGAGGAGATTAGCTTCACGACGTCTGTTTATTTGATCAATTTCTCTCTTTCGAATTATGGAGGGTATAATGTTAGTGGCAATGGTCTATCCAATGGTTTTATCAATTTTGGTATCAATGAAACGCTTGCTCCCTATACATTCACATGGTCCAATGGTGCAACCACGCAAAACATTACAGATCTTGTCGCAGGTACCTACACCCTAACAGTTAGCAATGTTAATTGCACATCCTATGAGTACACCTACACGCTCACTGAGCCTGATTTGCTAACTCTTGATGTCTCACAAGACGATGTCACCTGCTTTGGCGGATTAGATGGATCAGTCGATCTTACTGTTAGCGGTGGTATTCCACCTTACCAGTATGCGTGGTCAAATGGAAGCATGACCGAAGATCTGTCTGAATTATCTGCAGGCAACTATTCTGTAACGATTACTGATTCGTTCCAAAATACTTTTAATCAAACTTTTTCCATTCTAGATGGATATGAACTGCAAGTTGAAATTCTGGGTAATCCTATAAGCTGCGATGGAAATACGGTTCAACTCACCACCGATGGCACTTTTGCTAACTACCAATGGTCAAACGGTGAAAGTTCTGCCGGTTTGAGTTTAAACTTCAATCTAAATAACCAGCTCCCATTGAATGAAATTTATTCGATTACTGTAACTGATGGCAATGGTTGCCAAGCTAGTGATGCATTTACACTGACGATAAATCCTAAACCAACCGTTAATCTTGGCGAGGATATGAGTATTTGTTCTGGTGAATCGATTAATCTGACAGTGGGTAACTATCCACAAATAATCTGGTCTAACGGATCAACTTCGACTAGTATCGATATTACTCTCGGTGGAGCATACTCCGTGAGCGTTACCAATGATTATAATTGTTCAAATAGCGATGAGTTCAACCTTACGGTAAATCCCAATCCTATTCCAACGGAACTAGATATTGAAATTTGTCAAGGTGAATCCGCTATTTTAAACAGCGGTAATTTTTCGTCCTACTTGTGGTCCACCCAAGAGACCACTCCAAGCATTAGCGTTCAGAGCTCGGGTACATACATGCTTACGGTCACCAATGAGTATGCTTGTTCCGGGGTTGCTTCACACAATGTCTTGGTCAACCCAGTTCCATCGCTAACAGCCTTAGTCACCAATAATTCTTGTTATGGTGGAGTTCAAGGGTCAATCGACTTATCGATAAGTGATGGAACAGCTCCATTTGTTTCGACCTGGTCTAACTTTTCCAACTCGGAGGATCTAATGGATTTGAGTGTTGGTTCCTATACCGTTGTCGTAGTTGATGCCAACGAATGTGCAGCTTCCGAAACGTACCAAATTACAGAGCCTACGGAGTTACAGGTTGCAGGAACAACAACCGCTGTTAATTGCTACGGCGGAACCAATGGAAGTATTAATGTGACGGATTCAGGTGGTGTTCCCGGTTATAGTTATCTGTGGGCGAATAATGCAAGTAGCGCAAACTTAAGTCAAATGCCTGCTGGAACCTATTTGCTTACTGTAACTGACCAGAATCAATGCGTAAAAACAGAACAGTTTACCATAA
>CALGAK010000014.1 GCA_937954085.1 uncultured Bacteroidota bacterium | reverse complement strand
ATTCACCGTTCACTCCCGATAGGCTCCGCCACCGGGATCTCCGCTGCGCTCCGACATTCACCGTTCATTCCCGATCCGCTTTCGCTACTCGGGATCTCCACTTCGCTCCAATATTTTCCGTTAAACAAGCTATTCTGAAAGAAAACGGTAAGTGATCGTTCCAAATTGGTCAGGAGCATTGGGTTTGGCTGTGAAACGGGCTTTCAAAGCAGCATTTGTGGCTAGTTCACGTAGATAAGGACTAGTTGTGGTGGATCCTTTAGTGGGTGTAGCGGAAATAACATCGCCATTGGCATTCACCCGAATCTCGATAACAACGATTCCTTCTTCATTTTTTTCCAGCTTAGGTTTAGGCAATGCTACCATCCCTCGACCTTCGAGGCTGATAGAGTTTCCTGTGCTACTATAGCTATCGTGGGTATAGGTATCTTGTTTTAGAGATTCGCGAAATCTGTCTTCGATTTCTTTTCGTTTCCTTTCTTCTTGCTCCCATTCGGGGTTAGGTAGTTCTTGGCGAATTTCTTGTGGATTGAGGATTTTGGCTTTTTCTTTTTCGAATTCTTCCTGGGTGATGATGCCGTCGTCGAGCAGGGCTTTTAGTTCGCGCAGCATGTACACTTTATCGGGGTAGTAATTCGGATCGGGTTCGGGAAGGTATTCTTCCTCGTACATGTAGGGTATAAGTTCGTAGTGATGAACCGGTTTGTATTTGAGTGTCCAGAGAAAAGGGATCCCGACAAATAATCCACCGATTACTGCTCCAACATCGACTTCTTCGTCGCGGGTCAGTTCGACGTGAAGGGGTTCGTAACCATCGGCTTCGAGTCGTATGTAGGTTTTGCTTAGTGAGATTTTTGTGTCGGAATAAACCATTGGTGTATTTCCGGCAGAAGCTTGGTTAATGTACACACGTGCGCCCGGCGGTGTCGATTGAATCATGGTTGTGCTGGTGCAGGCCGAAGCCCCGAGCAGTAGAACCAGCATCCATCCGAAGAACTTTTTCATAGGAATTATTACTTAAGGGTTGATTTTCGATGTGAACGAGGGGTAGCTTAAGATTTCTGAGTAGCGTGGGGAGTGAAACCGAAAATGAGAAGACTGGTTTAAGGACTTTGCTTCTTGGCTCTACTTATTTTTCTACGCACTTATAAGTTCCAGGGTTTTGGATAGTTGTATCGAGTAATAGGAATACCTCCTGGTCGAGATATACCGAGTTTAAAATGGAGTCGTTCAGGAATTGGGTAAAGGTTTCAAGTTGCTGAATACCCCCACAATGGGCATAAGTAGCAAGGGTAACTTGATCGCTTGCACGGATGATGCTATACACAACGCATTGGCGCGCATCGGCATTGTAATGTACATCGCCTTCGAATGCTTCTACTTCGGAGGGTGTGCCGCAAAATTCAGGATAAATAATGGTGTCGCGGTCGTTGAATAAGCTATCGGAAATGGGATTCCCGTAAATTTCGCATTGAATGCATCGCTCGCAACTGAAGCTGATTAGTGCCAGGGTGATGATTGCTAAAAGTGTGCTGATTTTCATCGGTTTATTCTGTTTTGTTAATGATTCGTTAGGTGTAGAAAGCTACTTCTTTTTGGGTCAACGTCACGTTAATTTCACTCGTGCTCCCGAGATTTTTAACGATAAAGCATCAAGAAAAGATACAGCTGTTCGAAACTTTCCTTTGGAAGCCAATTTCACCCATTTCGAGGTAACTTTCTGGCTGAAATTCAGCTCACTGGCTTGTAGTCTCTGAGTCATCGAAGTTGGGCCTTGGAACTAATTATTTCAAACCAAACAAATGTAGAAAATTTGGACTAGTTTGTTTCTGATTCTTAACATTATTCCTGTAATTTGTGAGTCAATAAAAAAACTTTCCCTTTCTATGTTCAAAGTAGCTGTTAATCAAATAAATAAATCCATGGTTGGACGATTTTTTTCCAATCAAAAGGCTCCCTTTTCCAGGGTCTTTTTCTTCCTGTTTTTTTTCATTGGGTACCTGCTCCCGGCTAGTTACGCGCAGCCTAACTGGTCGCCAATTACCACATTGAATAGTCATGTGGTGTTGCTCGAAAATGTCAGCATTCAGGGGCTTGCAGCTCAGAACGGCGATTATATTGGGGTATTTTACGATTCCCTTGGCGTTCCAGCTTGTGCAGGTATGGTGTTATGGGAAGGTGTTACTACGGCCGTGGTGGTGTGGGGCGACGATGATTTGACCCTGGAGAAAGATGGATTTGCCGACCAGGAGTTTTTCCAATGGCGAATCTGGCGCGCTGCAGATTCTGCAGAGTTTATAGCGGAACCTACTTACATGACTAGCCTGAACGATAGTGCTTTTTTCGTTGTCAATGGAATGAGCGGCCTGTCGTTATTGAACGGAACGGATCCCTATTTCAGTCCATTCTTGGTTAGTGGGGAATCGAACAGCCCTCTCTGCTTCGACGATTGCAATGGGAGCATTACCTTAAATATTCAAGGTGGACAGCCTCCCTACCAAGTGAATTGGTCGAATGGACATACGGGTAATTCCCTGATCGATGCATGCGCCGGAACCTACGAGATTACCGTAAGCGATCAAACCGCCAACTTGCCTGAGTACGACTTACCCTGGGCATATCAGCTTACCACCGATATGCACAATATTGTGGTGTCCCAACCCATTGTAACGGTTAATGGTCAGTCGCCCTCGCCCGGCGATTACGTGGGTGTTTTTTACGAATCGGGAACCGATTTGGTTTGTGGCGGGTATTCCCTATGGACTGGGGGAAACATCGTGGTAAGTGCTTGGGGCAACGATCCTACTACCAGCGATAAGAATGGGTTTTATCCGGCGGAAGCTTTCCAATGGAAGATTTGGCGATCGGCCGATAATCAGGAAGTGTCGATGATTGCTCAATACAGTCCGTTTTTCACTCATTTGGGGACCTTTGCTCCCGGCGGATTCTCGTCCCTTACCGGCTTAACCGGAACCTATACCCCTCCTCCGGCTCCCGAAGTGAACGATACGGTACTGGTCTTTACCTTGCTTGCTCCCGATGCCTTGGTGCTTCATGACAGTATTTCGGATTATAGCGGATTTCCAATCAGTGTTTTCGGAGCGCAGGATGGTTTTATTCTGACTGAAGTTTCCGGTGGAACCGAGCCCTACAGTTATGTTTGGTCGAATGGTTCCACAGAAGCTGAACAGGTGAGTTTGAGTGCTGGAACTTATTCGCTCACTGTGCAAGATGCTAATGCATGTAGTTTGGAAGCCACTTGGGAATTAAGTGAGCCCGCTCAGGTGTTTGATTATCAGGTGGTAGCCGATATTGTTCCGGTGGCTTGTTCGGGCGATTGCACCGGTAATATTTCGATCGAAGTGTTGGGTGGAGTTGCTCCGTATAGCTACAGTTGGTCGACCGGATCCACGGACTCAGAGCTTGATTCCTTGTGCGCAGGTAGCTATTCCCTAACCGTGGTGGACAGCTCGGAGCCAGCGCTTCTTTCGTCATTCGATTGGACGTATTCCGCAGGTTCGATTACTCATACAATCCTTGTTTCGCCCGGAAATTTAACAGTGAATGGGCAGCCGGTATCGATTGGCGATTATCTCGGAGTTTTTTATAATGACAATGGAACCTGGCAATGTGGAGGTTACACGATGTTTAATGGAATACAAACCGGTTTAACTGCTTATGGCGACGACCCGCAAACCTCTGGTGTAAAAGAAGGTTTTGCAGCAGGCGAAAGCTTTGAATGGCGTATATGGAAAGCGGAGGATTCGGTCTTAGTCGATACCGTAATACCGGTTTATAATACCACTTTTATTCATAATGCTCAGTTTGTTGAGGGTGGAGTGTCGGGTATTCTGAGCCTCGCTGGGATTCATCAGGCTGAAACACCTGAAAATACGTTGATTTATACCTTCGAAGTGCCAGAGAATTCTCCTATAGAGCTTATTCCAAGTTTGTCGGATTACAATGGATTTGGGGTGTCCTTTTTTGGCGAAGACGATGGTTTTA
The DNA here is from genome assembly GCA_937954085.1 of uncultured Bacteroidota bacterium. Taxonomy (GTDB): domain Bacteria; phylum Bacteroidota; class Bacteroidia; order Bacteroidales; family M50B96; genus M50B96. The sequence goes on along the minus strand of CALGAK010000014.1, from coordinate 21,547 downwards.
TTGAATTGTCGGCTCAAGGGGGTGTTTCGCCTTACACTTTTCAATGGTCCACTGGAGCAACCAGTTCAGCGATTGATGGTTTGGAGGCTGGCAGCTATTTCGTAACGGTGACCGATGCTTTAAGCTGCACTCGAGTTGATACGTTCGAACTAACGGAACCTGCTCAGCAGTTGTTCCTTTCCACAAATGCTGTGGTTACCAATGAATCCTGCCCCGGAACTTGCGACGGAAGCATCCAGCCCAATCCGCAAGGTGGTTTCCCTCCTTATTTCTATAGCTGGTCCAATGGTTCAAGTTCTGCCAGTTTAGAAGGCTTATGCCCTGGCAATTATTCGCTTACCATTTCTGATAGTAACTTTGGAAATCCAAGCCCTGTTCCACTTCCTTGGACCTATACCAATACGAGCATTAATCATACTTTTTTGCTCCAATCGGGAACCATTCAGATTACCGGCTTGCCCATTGAAACGGGCGACTATATTGGAGCTTTCTACGAATTTGGAGGTCAATTGTATTGCGGCGGCTATGTGCAATGGGCCGGAACCAACACGACCCTTGTTGCCAAGGGGAATAATTCCACTTCGGGAAAGAATGGATTCTTTGTTGGCGAAACAATCCAGTGGAAGGTTTGGAAATCGGGTCAGTATGTCGAGATAGATATGACGGCCAGTTACTCTCCTGCTTTCCCGGCTATGGGATCATTCATGTCCGGTGGAACCTCTGTTGTAACCGCCTTATCCGGTGAATATGAATTGGTTTCCGGTACCGATCCATTGATAGTGAGTTTTGACGTGCAGAGTACGCCTGCCTTACAAGTCGACTCAGCTCTTGTTCAGGAAGTAAGCTGTTTTGGTGGTTCCGATGGAAGTATTGAATTGATCGTGCTTGGTGGTACTCCTCCCTACGAAGCCAGTTGGAGCAATGGAAGCACTGGTTTGATGCTACTGAATCTCGAATCCGGAAATTATCACTATACGCTTACTGACGCGAATGACTGCTCTCAGGAAGGAAGTATTCAAATGGCTGAACCAACCTTACTCGAATTGATGGAGACCCAGTATGCCGGCATATCCTGTTTTCAGTCTAACGATGGGTCGGTTAGCTTAACTCCTCAGGGAGGAACGGCACCTTATCTCCTAAGCTGGTCCGATGGTTCAACCTCTTTTGAACGAGAAGGCTTAGCACCAGGAATCTACGCTTATACTCTAAGCGATGCAAATGCTTGTACGATGGAAGGGGAGTATCTGTTTGAGGAACCTGATTCGCTGGTTATTCAGCAGGTTGGCGGAGAAGAGCCTTCCTGTTTTTCCTATTCCAATGGAAGCCTGGAGATTGAAGTACTGGGTGGAACTCAGCCTTATGATTTGGTTTGGTCGAATGGAGCTACCGATTTGGCGTTGAACCTGATTTCCGCTGGGAATTATACGGCAAGCGTTAGCGATGCGAATAATTGTCAATCGGTTTTAAATCTGGTTCTTGCTGAACCTGAGGAGTTAACAGCCTCTACACTCATCGATTCGATATCCTGTTGGGGAGCAACCGACGGAAGTATTCAGGTTCAGATTGACGGAGGTACTCCTATTTTTGGAATCACATGGAGCGGTGGAGCGGTTGGATTTACACCCCAGAACCTGCCTTCGGGGAATTACTCCTTTACTGTGAGCGATTTAAATGCATGTAGTTATAGCGCAACAGTTGCCTTGTCGGAGCCGGAACCTATTCAATTACTGTCGAGTACTGTTGCATCGCCTAGCTGTTTTGGTTTGGCCGATGGAATGATTCAACCTGAGATAGCCGGCGGGACAGCTCCTTACTCCTATTCCTGGTCGAATGGCGAAACAGCCTCGTTAGTGGAAGGGCTTACTGCCGGAACCTATATCCTAACCGTAATCGATAGTCGGAATTGCTCCGCATCATTTGAATTTGTGCTCGAAGATCCTGCCGTCCTCAACTATTCCATGCTAAGCGTGCAGGGAGTGAGTTGTCCGGGAGGTAACGATGGATCCCTGAGCTTGAGTGGATTGGGAGGGAATCCGCCTTACACCCTTACCTGGTCGGATAATGCTACCGGTTTTATGCGGGAGTCCTTAACGGCCGGAACCTATTTCTTTACCCTGAGCGATGTGAATGATTGTTCCTTGAGCGATAGTGTGGTGGTAGAAGAGCCGGAATCATTCCAAGCGACCCTGTTGCAGGAATCAAGTCCGACTTGTTTCGGCAATTCCGATGGTAGCTTAACCGTAGTTGTAAGCGGTGGCACAGGACCTTATTCCTATGAATGGTCGAACGGAGCAACCCAGCTTATGCTCGATCAGCTAGCTGCCGGTAGTTATCATTTAAGTGTAACCGATGCTAACGGATGTGCTTTTGACTCGAGTTTTTCGCTTGCAGAACCGGATCCGATCGTGGTGGTTCCCACGGTGCTCGATGCAGGTTGCGCGGGCTGTAGCGATGGAAGTATTCAGCTTGGTGTGAGCGGGGGAACCGCTCCCTATGCCTATACCTGGTCGAATGGAGCGAGCACCGCTTCGATCAATGGGCTGGCTCCGGGCAATTATCTCTTTACCGTGACCGATGCTAATTCCTGTGCGTATCTGAGCACCGTGGTTGTAGGACCCATTGTTGTTTCTCCGGGTTGGGATTTTATCAATACCGGAAATAACCATACTATTTTGATTCAAGCTTCAACCCCTATTACGATTGATAATGTACCCATCGAACCGGGCGATTTTATTGGTGTATTCTACGATTCGCTAGGTACTCCGGTTTGTGCTGGGTATCAGCAATACACCGGTCAGGTTGGCGCGGTAGCCGCTTTTGGCGAAGACGATGGCTTGGATGGATTTGCTCCTAACGAAAAGTTTCAATGGTATATTTGGAAAGCAGCCACTCAGGAAACCTTCCCGGCTACTGCCACTTACATGACCAGCATGCCGAATCAGGGCAACTATGTCATCAATGGGATGAGTGGTTTAGCATCGCTTACAGTCGAAACAACCGGAGCTCAAACCATCGAACTGGTTTATAACTGGAATTTGTTCTCTACTTATCTTGAACCCTTTAATCCTTCGTTCGATACGGTGGTGAATAGCATTGTCGATAAAATTATTTTGGCGAAAGATTTTGCCGGAAATCCTTTCTGGCCTTCTTTTAATTTGAACCAGATAGGCGATTTTACCCCCGGCGAAGCCTACCAGATTCGGGTTACAGAAGCCTGTAGTTTCGATGTGTCGGGTTCGATCATTTTTCCTGAGTTTCATCCCATTTCCTTACCGATAAACTGGAGCATGGTAGCTTATCTGAGAAATAATCCGGCTCCCATTAGTGAGGTGGTGAGTGCTGTAGAATCCAATTTAATTCTTGTGAAGAATACTTTTGGATTTATCTACTGGCCTGCTTTTGGGGTAAACGATATTGGCTATATGCTTCCCGGACAAGGATTTGCTTTCAAGATGAATGGACCAGCCAGCTTCACCTATCCTCCCAATGCGGTGGAGTATGCAGCTGCCAATTTTCAAAATAGTTTCTCATCCAGACATTTCGATCTGGCTACGCGCGGCGAGTACGACCAGACCCTGGCAATTCCTACAGATGCCTGGCCGGTTCTGCCGGATTGGGGCGATGAGGTAGCTGCCTTCAATGGTCGTGGCGAGTTATGTGGATCGGGTACTTATCGTGGTGGGAACATGGCCTTTACCCTTTGGGGCGCGCCCAGTGGAGAGGATAATGTCTTTCTCCCTGGCGAGGAAATGAAACTAATCTGGTATCGACAATCTGCTCAGGATGAAGTTGAAATGGAAATTATCGAGTGGAGCGAAGGTAATGGAGTCTTTAAAAACGGACAAATTTCCGTAGTAAGCTCCTTCAAGGTGAGTGATGTTGGGAATCAGTTGCTTTCATTGCAGAATCAACCGAATCCATTTCGAAACGAAACACGAATTTCGTTTGGCTTACCGGAAACGGGTCCGGTAACTCTATCGCTCTATGATATGGATGGAAAACTTATCCGGGAGCTTGTAAATCAGACCTTAATTAAAGGGCAACATGAAGTGGAAGTATGGACCGATGGGCTGCCAGCCGGAACGTATTTTTGCCGATTACAATCCCACAATCAGGTTCTGATTCAGAAGATGATACGAATGCCTTAATTCATACAATTGCTTATGGGAGAAACAGAAAGGAATCGGCTCCCATAAACCCTTCGGTGTTGAGGATTTTAACCCAATAACGACCCGGGTGAAGGTTTGAAAGGTGAATGCTTTTCAGATTTTCACCCGTTTCTTTTTCGTAGGAAGCCACGAAGCGTCCCATGGAGTCGAATAATTCGATGGACAAGGTTTTTTCTGTATCGAATTGGAAATGAAGAATGTCTTTGGTTGGGTTGGGATAAAGTTTCCAGGAAGGATGCTCAATCCATTCTGAACTTCCCAGACTACGGTCGCGGTAGGCGAGGGTGTATTCGCCGGTTTGAGTGAAATCGGTTGATAGATAGCCATTTCGCGAAGGTCCTAATCGTTCCGAGGGAATCACGGTCCATTCATCTCCTGGTCGGCTGCGGTAAAGCAGAACCAAGGAATCGGCTTCCGAGGGGAAAGGATACCATTCGTGATCGTAATGCGCGTTATTGCTTGTGTAATTGTTGTAGTTGAACATGAATTTCCCTGAAAATCCTGTTGGAATCCAGCCTTGAATTTTCCAGTAGCGCGAGGTGGAAATGCGTAGGGAAGGGTCTTCGTGCTGCAGTCCGTCGGGAGCAATCCAGTTTTGCTCCATTCTCACCCAAGCCGAATCGGAGTCGGGATTAATTTCATACTTAAAGTAAGCTTCAGCAAAGGTTCCTCCACCTATTTCAGGAGTAAGCCACAGGTAAGTGTCGGTGGTTGCATCCATGATTTGTTCTTCGGGGTCGAGGATTACATCGATGGGTTCGAAATCGAGGCTGAAGCTTTGCATCCCAGAGCTGTCGTTTAATTCGAACCATTCCATTTGCCAATCGATGGCCGGGGTCGAGTTTTTTTCTTGTGGAATAGGTTTGACAAAAGCGATTGGCAGACGTAATTTGCTCAGTGACGCAGGAGCGCGCAAGGTGCGTTGGCGCACATACACTTGTACGTCAAAACCGGGGTTCATTTCCTGAACCACAAAGGAATCGATACTGAAATGCAACCATCCGGGTTGATGGATAAAAGCATTGAAGAAAGGATCCAGGTCGAGCGCAGTTTCCTGTTCGAGGTAATTTTTCAAGTCGTTTACCGAAACATCTTCACCGGCGTGGTTGTCGAGAATGGTTTTCAGGGTGGGGTAGAAGAGTTCGGCTCCCAGGTAACCTTTCAGCGTTTGTGCCATGTCGGCACCTTTGGTGTAGATGGTTGAGGCGTAAGTATGCTCATGTCCAATTCCGTACAAGGGTATGTCGCCATCGATATGGTGCAAGGTGAGCAAGTTTTTAGCATGTCGTTTTCGGTTGTATTCTTTGGCATAGTCGTAACCGTATACTTTTTCCATGAAATCGGTTTCGAGGAAACTGGCCCAGCCTTCGTTAATCCACATATCCTGGGCAGAGTGAGCTGTAATGAGGTTTCCAAACCATGAGTGAGCCAGTTCATGCGCCATGGTTCGTTCGGAGGCTGTTGTGCCATCGATGAGTTGATCGGGATAGGCCGTGTTACAGCTATGCTCCATGGCTCCAACCGGTGTGTTAACATAGCCAATGCGTTGCCATCGATACGGTCCGTAGCGTTCTTCGAAGGCATGCAAAGCGTCTTCCAGGTGAACAAAACTGCCGGGAGCTTGAGCTACGAGGTTTGCAGTAAGATAAAGTTCCACTGGAATGGAGCGTTCTACACCCTGAATGGTATCGTGTAAAACCTGATAAGGGCCTACTGCAACGGAAGCCAGATAGGTTGGTATATTTTCCGGATGGTGCCAATGATGAATTCTAAGGCTACTGTCGTTGGGATGCATTTCGATGCTTTGCAAACTTCCTCCACAGACTGCACGATTGTTTTCGGTAGTGGTGATGTGGAAATCGTAGGAAGCTCGGTCGGTGAACGTATCTACGCACGGGAACCACGATTTGCCCAGGTTATGCGGGTCGGCTCCAAATCCAACTCCCAGGTTAAAGGCAATTTCACCCATGAAGCGAAATCCGCCCCAGCCGGTAGGATCGGCCATGGGTTGACCATGATAGTGAATGGTTACCAAGAAGGTGTCGGAAAGTGAAAGTGCATTTTCATAGTGGATATCGATGTGGTTCCCATCGTATTGATAGCTCGCAATTTCATTTCCGATTACCGAATCGACTATCAAATTCCACAATTCGAATCGCATAATGGAGTCGCTGCCTGGGGAGGGGACAAAACTAATTTCAGTTATACCGGAAATACTTTGGTTACTGAAGTTGGTTACGGTTAAATGCAGGTTATAATGCAAAACATCGGGTTTGATTTGTGCGTTTAGAGGTGTCGAAGAACACCCTAAGAATAATGCTGCGAGTAAAACTAAGTGAAGGAAGCGCTGTTTCATTGTGTAGAATTTTGCTCCTAAGGTAGCGATGTTTTAAAAATTTAAAGCTCATTTGAATCCTTTCCATGGGTTCGATTGCTTTAAGCGTATCTATTTGTAATTTCGCGCGAATATTTTCCAACCATGAATCAAGACGAACCCAATGCCTTTCCGGAGGCGGTCGAAACCGAAGGCCGGATTGAAATTTTAGGGGCTAAAGTGCATAATCTCAGAAACATCGATGTTTCTATTCCTCGTAACCAATTAACGGTCATAACCGGCTTAAGTGGCTCCGGTAAATCGTCGCTGGCTTTCGATACGCTCTACGCCGAAGGGCAACGGCGTTACATTGAGACTTTTTCAGCCTATGCGCGACAATTCCTCGGAGGCCTCGAACGTCCGGATGTCGATAAAATAAGTGGGTTAAGTCCGGTTATTAGCATTGAGCAAAAAACGACGAATAAAAATCCACGCTCAACCGTCGGAACCATTACCGAGATTTACGACTTTTTGCGACTGCTGTTTGCACGAGCCGGAATCGCTCATTCCTATCATACCATGGAGCCGATGGTTCGCTACACCGATGAGCAAATTATCCGGCTCATGCTCGATAATTATGCTGAAAAGCCCGTTTACGTGTTGGCTCCAATTGTACGCGGAAGGAAGGGGCACTACCAGGAATTGTTCGAACAGTTTCGAAAAAAAGGATTCTTGAATGCTCGAATCGATGGGGAGATGCGGGAGATCAAAGTGGGCATGAAGCTCGATCGCTACAAGGTGCATCATATTGAAATCGTTATCGATAAACTCATTGTGAACGATCAGGATCAAAAGCGGCTGCGTGAATCGATTGCCCTGGCCATGAAACAAGGGGGCGGCATTTGTATGCTCATGGAGAAAAATCAAGATCCACGCTATTACAGCCGAAACTTAATGTGTCCGTCGACCGGAATTAGTTACGACGAACCAGCACCTCATACTTTTTCATTTAACTCTCCCTCAGGGGCTTGTCCGCGATGCAATGGGCTGGGAACCATCGTTGAAATGGATCTGAAGAAAATCATTCCCAACGACGATTTGAGTATCTACGAGGGTGGAATCGAAGCATTGGGCCGATTCCGGCCAGCCATGATTTTTTGGCAATTGGAAGCAGTAGCCGAAAAGTATAAGTTTTCGCTAAAAGATCCCATCGCTGAGATTCCCGAAAGAGCCTGGCAGGTTGTGCTGAATGGATCCGACGAGAGTTTCCGCCTTAAAAACACACCCCTCGGTTCACAATCCAATTATCTGCTGCGATTCGACGGGGTACTCAATTACTTGCGTCAGATTCAGCAAGCAAAAGAAAATACTAAAACCAAAACGAAAAACGGTACCGATAGTCAATATCAGAAAACAGCTGTTTGCCCTGAATGCGAAGGAAAACGTTTGAAGAAGGAAGCGCTCCATTTCCTAATTCATGACAAGAACATAGCGGATATTTCCTTGATGGAAATCAGTGTTCTGAAAGCTTGGTTTTCCAACCTGGAAACACACTTAAGCTCCAAGCAACAGAAAATTGCAGCAGAAATTCTAAAGGAAATTCGAACCAGAATTGATTTTTTAATGGATGTTGGGTTGGACTATCTGAGTTTAAGTCGGCCAACTCGCTCTCTAAGTGGTGGGGAAAGCCAACGCATTCGTTTGGCTACGCAAATTGGATCGCAGCTGGTAAATGTTCTGTACATTCTCGATGAACCGAGTATTGGCCTGCACCAGCGCGATAATCACCGACTTATTCAATCTTTGAAGCAATTACGCGATGCAGGTAATTCAGTCATTGTTGTGGAGCACGATAAGGATATGATTGTGGAAGCCGACTACATTATCGACATGGGACCGAAAGCGGGAAAACATGGTGGAGAGGTAGTTGCAGTTGGAAGCTTAAACGATGTGCTTCAGTCGAATAGCCTCACGGCACAGTATTTATGCGGCCGCATGCAGGTTGCAATTCCTGAGCAGCGAAGGAAAGGAAATGGAAACTTTTTGCGTTTATTGGGAGCTGCAGGTAATAACCTGAAACAGGTGTCGGTCGATTTTCCTTTAGGATGCCTGATCGGAGTTACCGGGGTGTCGGGAAGTGGTAAATCAACCTTGATAAATGAAACCTTACAGCCCATTTTATCCCAAAAGTTTTATCGGTCGAACAAGACTCCCTTAGCTTACGAAAAGGTAGAGGGCATCGAGCATATCGATAAAATCATTGAGGTGGATCAATCGCCGCTGGGTCGCACGCCCCGGTCGAACCCGGCCACTTACACCAAACTGTTCGACGATATTCGAAAGCTGTACGAGCAACTCCCCGAATCGAAGATTCGAGCTTACAAAGCCGGTCGTTTTTCATTTAACGTAAAAGGAGGTCGTTGCGAAGCGTGTGGCGGAGCCGGGTTGAAAACCATCGAAATGAATTTCCTACCCGATGTGTATGTCCCCTGCGATGAATGTCATGGCAAACGCTATAACCGCGAGACGCTCGAAGTACGTTACAAGGGGAAAAGCATTGCCGATGTGCTGGAATTAACCATCGAAGAGGGATTGACCTTCTTCGAACATATTCCGTCTATTAAAAACAAGCTGAAAACACTCAACGATGTTGGAGTTGGTTATTTGACGCTGGGTCAGCAATCGACTACCTTGTCGGGGGGAGAATCGCAGCGAATCAAATTAGCTGCGGAATTAGCCAAAAAGGATACCGGAAAAACCCTTTACGTGCTCGATGAACCAACCACTGGACTTCACTTTGAAGACATCCGGGTACTCATGGATGTGATTCAAAAATTAGTGGATCGGGGGAATACGGTGGTTATTATTGAACACAACCTGGATGTGATCAAAATGATGGATTATCTCATCGATATGGGACCGGAAGGAGGTGCTCGCGGTGGGCAAGTTGTGGCCGTTGGAACTCCCGAGGAAGTGATGGAGAATCCCGCAAGCTATACCGGTAAGTACCTAAAGGAATACCTGAGTGAATCGGTAGCTTTAGCCGAGTGTGCTCAAATTAGGTAATTATTGTTCCAATTCCTTAAGCGATAGCTGTATCCGTTTGCGAGGAATATCCACGTCGATCACTTTTACCCTAAGCTGCTCGTGCAAGCGAACAATTTCGGCAGGATTACTAACGAATTCGTTACTAAGCTGCGAAATGTGAATGAGCCCCGATTCTTTTAACCCTATATCGACAAAAACTCCAAAGTTGGTGATGTTGTTGACCACTCCGGGTAAGATCATGCCCGGAACTAAGTCGTCGATATGGTAGATGCTTTTGTCAAACTCAAAGACCTTCGCTTTTTTTCGCGGATCGTGTCCCGGTTTATCCAGTTCCTTCAAAATATCTTGCAGGGTTGGTAAGCCTACTTTTTCAGATAAATAGTGGTCCAAATCAATCGATTTTCTGAGATCATCACGAGCAATCAATTCGCCAACGGTCACTTGAAGGTCGTTCGCCATTTTTTCGACCAAATCGTATTGCTCCGGATGCACTGCAGTGGCATCGAGTGGATTTACACCTTGCCTAATCCGAAGAAAACCAGCCGATTGCTCATAGGCTTTTTTGCCCATCCGGGGAATTTTTAGAAGCTCTTTTCGTGTTTTAATTCCTTGATTTTCATTTCGGTAGGTGATGATGTTTTCTGCTAGTTGCGGTCCTAATCCCGAAACATAGGAGAGCAACTGCTTGCTTGCTGTGTTCACATCGACCCCAATCCGATTTACAGTATTCACAACCGTTTGATGGAGACTTTCTTTCAATAGCGACTGGTTTACATCGTGCTGATATTGCCCAACGCCAATCGATTTAGGGTCGATTTTAACCAATTCAGCCAGTGGATCCATGAGTCGTCGGCCAATGGATATGGCTCCACGAACGGTTACATCGTATTGCGGGAACTCTTCGCGCGCTACTGCACTGGCCGAATAAACCGACGCTCCATCTTCATTAACAATGAAAACCTGAAGGTTCCGGTTAAACTTGATTCGTTTGATAAAACTTTCGGTTTCGCGGCTGGCCGTTCCATTTCCAATGGCAATGGTTTCGATGTTGTAAGCTTCGACCAGCGAATTGATTTTTTTGCTAGCCAGTGCCACTTGTTTTTGTGGAGCATGTGGATAGATGGCTTCGTTGTGGAGGAGTTTGCCTCGTTCGTCGAGACAAACCACTTTACAACCGGATCGAAACCCCGGATCGATGGCTAGCACTCGCTTCAATCCGAGTGGTGGAGCCATAAGCAATTGTTCGAGATTGCTGGTGAAAACTCGGATAGCCTCTGCATCGGCTTTCTCTTTCGACCATTGCGCCATTTCCGTCTCCATGGAAGGTGCGAGTAGCCGATCGAACGACTCTTCAATGGCTTGCTCGAGGTAGAAAGATGATTCCATTCGTTTTTTAAGGAAAATAGTATGAAGAAGTTTTTGTGCTTTCTGCCATTCTACCCCGATGCTGACGCTTAAGATGCCTTCTTGTTCCCCTCGTCGGATGGCCAACATGCGATGCGAAGGTATCTTTCGGAGTTCCTGACTGTATTCCCAATAATCCATGTATTTAATTGCCTCTTCCTCGTTCGCATTCTTTTTCCGTTTAGCAATTAAGTAGGCTTGATTTAAATATAATTGCCTCATGGCGCTACGGGAGGCTAAATTCTCCGAAACCCATTCGGCGACGATGTCTTTGGCTCCCTGAATGGCTTCCTCGATGTCGGGTACCTGATCGTTGAGAAAACGTTTTGCTTGAACCAGCAAATTTCCACGATAGCCCCCCATGATTGCTTTGGCAAGACCTTCCAAGCCTTTTTCTCGGGCTACCGAGGCCCTCGTTTTTCGCTTGGGTTTGAAAGGGAGATACAAATCCTCTAACTCAGAAAGTTGGGTGGATTTTGTAATCGCTTGTTCGAGCTCTGGAGTGAGTTTGTCTTGCTCCCGAATGCTTTTGAGAACGGTTTCTTTTCGCTTGTCGAGTTCTTTCAACTTTTCCCAATGCTGACGAATACCTTCGATGGCAACTTCGTCGAGACCGCCTGTTCGCTCTTTCCGGTACCGAGCTATGAACGGAATGGTTGCCCCTTCCTCCAACAAGGCCAGTGTCGCATCAATATCGCGCGGACGGTAAGGAAGTTGCTCCGCTAAAATTTCGCTGTAAATCATGAATTTGAAAATAGATTGCCTCAAAAATAGTAAGAAACTCACGGACAAAAAGCGGAAATACAAAGCCGCATGGTTAATTCATGAATTTCTTTTTAGACGCCTTGTTTCTTCTTACCGGTCAATCTTCTATCTTTGACCATTCATCGCAATTTTTACTAATCGCCTGTGCAACTATGAGTTCACGATATTTTTTACTCAGCAGGGTTTTCCTGAAGCAGCTTTTTTTCGTGCTGCTTTTCCTGCTAGTGGTGCTTTTCGGTTCTATTTATGGATTGAAAATGTACACCCTACACGGAAAATCGACTCCACTACCCAATTTTAAAGGACTAAGCTTCGATTCGGTGCAGGCTTATTGCGAATCAAATCATCTTAAATGGGTGTTAATCGATTCGGTGTATGTAGCCGATTTAGAGCCACATAGCGTTATTGAGCACGTGCCGGATTCCGGTTTTCAGGTGAAGAAAAATCGTACCGTTTATTTTACGATCAATTCCGCTGAGCCCGATCAGATTGTGATGCCTAATCTCATCGATTTATCTTTTCGCCAGGCAAAAGCGGTGTTGGAAAGACAGAACTTAGTCGTAGGAACCATTTCCTATCAGCCTGATTTAGCGGTAGGTACTGTGCTGAAACAATTTTGGAAGGAAGAGGAAATCGTGCCGGGAGATGCAATTCCATCGGGCGCTACCATCGATTTGGTGCTTGGATCGGGATTAAGTAATGAAAGCATTCCGGTTCCCGACTTTATTGGACTTAAACTGGAAGAAGTACAAGAACTTACCGACCGTTTGTACCTTCGTTTAGGTTTGGTACACGAAGACAGTATTTTCGACGAAAACCTCACCGATAGCGTCTTTGCTTTCACGTGGAAACAATTCCCCGAAGCAATCGACGGCAAACTGATTCGCTTAGGCTCCAGCATCGATATCTGGCTTACCACCGATTCGTTAAAATTGCCGGTAGATACAATAAACCAAGCAATTTTAGATTCTATAAACGGCGAGGCTTTTTATCAGGATGTAGTGGAAAGCCCGGAGACCAATCCGTAAATGATTAATTTTTTATCTCGAATGAAGAAATTCTCGGGCTTCCTTGCTCTGTTGTTCTTAACGCTGGCCTATACACAGGCTCAGGAAATTTTAATCCCCCTGCAAACCCAGCCGGAGCTGGTTAAGTACGTTCAACTGCATCCTTCGACCAAATCGGTACAGGCTAATTCGGACGATACACTCAAGCTTCCCTTTTTCGACGATTTTTCCAGTTATACACTCTATCCGGCTGATACCCTTTGGGCCGATAATCATGCTTTTGTGAATACGGTTTACGGCGTTAATCCGCCTAGCATTGGTGTTGCTACACTCGATGCTATTCAGTTTAACGGAACCTTGTACGACGATGCCTCGGCGAATGGCTTTTTAGCCGATCGACTCACGTCTAAGCCCATCGACCTGAGTAATTTAACCCTGTCCGATAGCCTCTATCTCAGTTTTTATTATCAGCCTATGGGAAATGGCGATGCACCGGAAACCGAAGATTCCTTGTATCTGGAAATTTATTCGCCCGATGCCGATAACTGGTATTGGCTCTGGGGTGCGAAAGGATCGGCATTACAGGATTTTAACCGAGTACAGCTCCTGGTACCCGACTCAACTTCCGATGGTTTTTCCTTCTACGAAAAAGGATTTCAGTTTCGTTTCTCTAACTATGCGAGCCTTACTCCGATTGCTTATGCTTCCTTCGCCGGAAATGTCGACCACTGGCACCTCGATTACCTTTACCTCGATACCGGTCGCACCGCAACCGATACCTTGTTAACGGACCTGAGTTTTTTGAGCCCGCCCGGCCGATTACTGCTCGACTACACCGCAATGCCATACTTGCATTACTACATTAATGCCTCGCAATTACAAACTCAGTACGCTCTGAATTTTGCCAATCATCGCGACAATAGCATGATTGTCGATTTTAGCCTGCAGGTAATCGATGTGTTGCAATCGACCGATACGCTCGATTTGATTCCCGGAGGACAAGCAAGCGATAACTTTCCGCCCGGCGATACGCTCTATGTGAACAACTATTCGGGGAACCCATTTTTCTCCGGCGACGAAGACCTCGATGAGGCACGGTTTAAGGTTCAGTCCGTGATAAAACCGGGAGAGGCGGTAGCTGATTTTACGGCAAACAACGATACAGCCTACTACTATCAGCATTTTCATAATTACTATGCCTACGACGATGGTTCGGCCGAAAGTGGCTACGGACTCTATGGCGAAGGAACTCAAAATGCGTTGTTGGCCTATCGTTTTCGGAATTATTACGCCTCCGATTCCTTACGGGCTATTCAGATGTATTTCAATCGAACCCTCGGAGATGCAAACGATGAGTATTTCTTTGTGATGGTGTGGGATCACAATCCAACCACCCAACAACCAGGCAACCTGCTCTTCAGTCAAATCGGGTTAAGACCTCAGTTCGGCGATAGCCTCCATCAATTTAAAACCTACAGGTTCCAGAATTCTTTTGGGGTCGATACGGCCATACAGGTTCCCGATACCTTCTACGTTGGATGGAAACAAACCTCGACGCAACTCCTCAATGTGGGCTTCGATAAAAATAGTATTCGTAAACCCGACGATGGGTCGAACTGGTTCAACCCGAATATTTACTACAATATTTCCGGTAGTTGGGTGCCTTCCTCTTTCGAAGGGGCGCTCATGATTCGTCCTGTATTCAATTTTGAGGGACCTCTTTTATCGCAACCTTCAGTCCCGGAGCCGGCCGAAATCAAGTTGTATCCGAATCCGGCACGCGATTATGTTTGGATTGAAACGAATGCTGCTAAGCCAATTCCGCTCCAAGTGCGCATTTTCGACGCTACCGGTCGATGCTTGTGGCAAGATCAAATGCATGAAACCATTTCTCCCGTTTCTGTTCAGTTTTTGCCAACCGGTCTTTACTGGATTCAGGTTCAAGGCGACGATTTTGCTAAAAGTGAAAAAATATTTATCCAACGCTAGCTTCGCACTTTTCTAAGCTGAATGTTTTTTTGCAGCTTTGCATGCAACATCTTGCTACACCTATTTTATAAGTACCTATATGACCGAAATGCTCTATCCCGACAATCAAGAAGAAATAAACGATTCAGAATGGGAACAAGGGGAAGAGTTATTTGAACATTATCGATTCGAAGCCGATAAAGGGCAGGGTTTATTGCGGATCGATAAATTTCTGGTTAATCGAATCGAAAATGCATCCCGATCAAAGATTCAAGAGGCGGCCGATGCCGGTAATATCCGCGTAAACGACAAACCGGTTAAATCCAATTATCGGGTTAAACCCCACGATGTGGTCACCATCGTAATGGCCTATCCGCCACGAGAAATCGAGATTATTCCCGAAGATATTCCCCTTACCATTGTGTATGAAGATGACCAGTTGGTCGTTGTGAATAAACAAGCCGGTATGGTGGTGCATCCCGGTTACGGAAATTACACCGGAACCCTGGTGAATGCTCTCAGTTTTCATTTTAGCCATTTACCTCTTTATCAAACCGGCGAATTACGTCCGGGACTGGTTCATCGGATCGATAAAAACACGAGTGGTTTGCTCGTTGTTGCCAAAACCGAAGAAGCTAAAAACCACTTAGCCGGACAGTTCTTCGATCGCACTACCTCACGACGCTATTTAGCCTTGGTCTGGGGAGTTCCAGCAGAAACAAGTGGCACCATTGTAGGGCACATTGGCCGCTCTCTCAAAGATCGAAAGGTTATGACTGTTTTCCCGCAGGGCGATTACGGAAAGCCAGCTATTACCCACTATGAAGTGCTGGAAAACCTCGGTTATGTGTCCTTAATTGCCTGCAAACTGGAAACAGGTCGAACCCATCAAATTCGTGCTCACTTTAAATACATTGGGCATCCCTTGTTCAACGACGATACCTATGGTGGCGATCAAATCCTGCGCGGAACCAGCTTTACGAAGTACAAGCAATTTGTGAATAATGCCTTTCAGATTTTACCTCGTCATGCTCTGCATGCTCAGTCGCTGGGCTTTACCCACCCCAAAACCGGCGAATGGCTTGAGTTTACGAGCGAATTGCCCGACGATATGACCAACGCCCTCTACAAATGGAGAAACTATATTGAATACCGTAAAGACGAAACTGTATGAACCCAAATTTAGTTGCCATCGTGAGCGGTGGCTTTTCATCGGAAAAGGAAATATCCTTGCGCTCTGCCCAGCAAATAAAAAAAATGATCGAAGGGGATCATTATCAGCCTTATATCGTACTGATTTCACCCGAAGAATGGTCGGTTGTACTCGGGGAGAATGAATTTGTTCCCATCGATAAGAATGATTTCAGTTTTGAAAAAGAAGGGCAGAAAATTCGTTTCGACGTAGCTTTAATCACCATTCATGGTCATCCGGGTGAAAATGGAATCATACAGTCCTACTTTGAATTGGTGGGAATCCCGTATTCGACCGGGAACGTGCTAAGCTCTGCTCTTAGCGCCAATAAATTCGCCAGTAAAACCTATCTGCGAAACTTTAATGTACTTACAGCCAATGCCGTTCTTGTTCGCAAGGACCAAGAATATAACCCGGCAAAAATTATTCGTGTCGTAAAACTACCTTGCTTTGTGAAACCCAACGATGGGGGATCGAGCTACGGTGTTACCAAAGTGAAAGAGGCTAAAGATTTGGTCCCGGCTATCGATAAAGCTTTCGAAGAAAGTACGGAAGTGATTGTAGAAGAGTTTATTGCAGGAACCGAGATAACTTGTGGAGTAATCAAAACCCGCGATACGGAAATCCTTCTTCCCCTGACCGAAATTGTGAGCAAAACGGAGTATTTCGATACGCTAGCGAAATACGATCCAAGCTTGGCCGATGAGATTACCCCGGCGCGCATTCCCGAAGCAATTGCAAAGGAATGTCAGGAACTAAGCAGCCAGATTTACGATGCCATGAACTTCCGCGGATTGGTTCGTGTCGATTTTATCCTAAAGGATAAAAAACTCTACTTTCTCGAAGTAAATACCACTCCGGGAATGAGCGCCGAAAGCATTGTACCCAAACAATTGGCCTGTCATGGCATGAGCCTTTTCGAGATGTACGATTTGATTCTTCAGGATGCCTTGAACCCCTAATGCCTAATCGTGTTATAGTCCCAAATTACTTGTAATGTCTATCTTGTTTGAATGAACCCTTCGCTAAGAATTGTCTGCCGTTTAGCTGGTTCGTTTATCGGAGCCACCTAGCAGAATAGCTCCATGCGTCGTTTAATCCATAAATCGTTTGCTGATGAAAAAACTACTATTCCTTCCAATAATCTTGTCGCTTGTGGCTTTTAAAAATGATCGTCCGGCCTACATCCTGTTCAATAGTAAGGGAAAAGATATTAAGTACGAAAAAATGCTTCGTGAGCTCGAGGAAGCAGATATTGTTTTGTTTGGCGAGTATCATAACGACCCCATTTGCCACTGGTTGCAGCACGAGCTGACAAAAGATTTATTTGCAGCGAAAGATTCTCTTCTTGTGCTGGGAGCTGAAATGTTTGAACGCGATAATCAGTTGCTGCTCGATGAATACTTGACTAAACGTTTCAACGATAAAAAATTTGAAGCCGATGCTCGCTTGTGGAACAACTACAAAACTGATTACAAGCCTTTAGTTGAATTTGCCCGCGATAATCAGCTGCCCTTCATTGCAACGAATATCCCTCGTCGGTATGCCAGCATGGTGTATGCTGGAGGGTTCGAAGCGCTGGAAGACCTCAGTGAAACCGCTAAAACTTATTTTGCAGCCTTTCCAATACCCTACGACCCGGAACTCAATTGTTACCAGAGCATGATGGGTGGCAGTCCGATGGGTGGAGGTCATGGGAATGATAATCTGCCTAAAGCACAGGCGATTAAGGATGCAACCATGGCGGAGTCTATCTTGGCGAATTGGACCAAAGGAAAGCTGTTTCTTCACTACAATGGAGCCTATCATTCCGATAACTTCGAAAGCATCGTGTGGTATCTGAATCAGTATCAGCCTGAGTTAAGCATCAAAACCATTTCGGTGACTTATTTTCAGCACCCCGATTCGATTCCGGAAGAGGATTTTGCAAAAGCTGATTTCTTGATTGCGGTTCCCGAAAATATGACCAAAACGTATTAATCACGATTTCCTAATTTTTCCTTAAAGCTCTTTACTGTTCAAGTGCTTTACTTTGATGCTCTCATCTAAGCCAGTACTATTTTATCCTCCAAAATGCTAAGAAACCCCGTTTCAGTTCATGCTGCTCACAAGCAGCTTCATTCGCCTCAAACCAGTTTTTTAATCCTGTAATCAATAGATGCACTCATGAAAAAAATCTTTCTATTAATAGGTCTCATAAGCTTTTTGTCCTGCGAATCGCAAGAAACCAACCAGCCTGAATCGGCCGAGCCGATTAAGCAGGGTCCGCGTAATGTTATTCTGATGATTGGCGATGGAATGGGCTTAGCCCAGTTACAAGCTGCCATGACTTTGCGGAATGGCGAGCTGAATGTCAAGAACATGGAGCACACTGCATTCGTGACCACCCATTCAGCCGACGATTATGTTACCGATTCCGGAGCCGCCGGAACAGCGATTGCCACCGGAACCAAAACGAACAATGGAACCATTTCGCTCTCCCCTCAGGGCGATACCTTGTTAACGCTTGCCGAATTAGCTAAGTACCACTCGCTCGGAACCGGACTGGTAACCACTTGTGCACTTACTCACGCCACCCCTGCAGCTTTTTACGCACACGAGCTGAGTCGGGACGAAGCCGAAGCGATTGCCGAAGATTTGTTGGCAAATACCATCGATGTGGCGATTGGCGGCGGACGCGATCATTTTGAAAAACGCGAAGATCAGCAGAATATAAGCGATCGGCTTCGAGCCATGAATTATCAAATTGCTTACGATATGGAGGGTTTAAATGCGGTGAATCCCGGCAAAGTGCTAGGACTTTTTTGGGAAGAGCATCCACCAAAACTCATCGAGGGTAGGGGCGATTATTTTGTACCCGCCAGCCTGAAAGCCATCGAATTGCTATCGCAACACGAAAAAGGTTTCTTTCTGATGATCGAAGCTTCTCAAATCGATTGGGCAGGGCATGCGAACGATTTGGAATACAATACAACGGAAACCCTAGAGTTCGACTCCTTGATTGGTCGGGTGCTCGATTTTGCTGCTGCCGACGGCAATACCTTAGTAATCGTAACGGCCGACCACGAAACCGGGGGCTTATCCTTGGAGCAAGGCGACTATGAAAAAGGTGAAATAGAGGCCGATTTTTCTACTAAAAGACACACAGGGATTATGGTTCCTTTATTTGCTCACGGTCCGGGAGCATATCAGTTTGCAGGGATAATCGACAATACCGAGCTGTTCCCAACCATTGCCGATTTATTGGAACTTAGTATGCCCGAGCCAGTGGTGTTGGATAGTCTGCAAGGTTCTAATCCGTAAAATTACTTAGACAAATTCCCCCAATCACATAAAATTTATGAAAAAGGTTTCACGGTGTAGTGTTGACACTATTCTGACGAAACCTTTCTTTTATCATGCAATAATGATAAAGCAGTGTGTTTTATTTCGAATTAGCTGCTTATATTTATGCCGTAAATCCGTTATGATTAGACCGAGATTTTTATTAGTTTTATATTGTCTATTTAATCAGGATTTTAGAATGAGCTATCCTCTTTCGTTTATGGCAGTTTGCTGTGCTAATGAGCTATAGTAATGGGATTTATCTTTCTTTTTAAATGGGTTTGTTCTAGTAAAATTGTGATGTAAAATCAATTTATGTTAAATATTAAATTCAAAATTATGAGACAACTATTTCTACTAAGTTTGTTCTTAGGAGTCTTTTTGGCACTTCCATTTATGAATGCCCGGGCTGAAAACCTCCCCAGTTCCTCTCTCACGACAACGGTTGGATGTACGAATCTTCCCGTAATCGAAATTTCTTTCGCAGGTGAGGTGCAAAAGTTCCCCAGCGACACCTTGTTTACTTATTGTGCAAGCTCCTCTTTGACAAGTATTCCCATTACGTTTACCGATGTCTTATCCTCGGAGACAACTAATCCAACCTTTAATATTTATTGTGTAATTACTAAAGATGGGGTGACAGTTAATCAGCCCATCTTGGGGGTGGCAGAAGGTGTTACTTTATACGACCTGGCAACCCATCCCGAATGGGGCCCAGGAGTATTCAACTTTTCCATTAATACCTTAGAAGAAATTGGAGGTTGTCCAGCCTACATGTCAGCTACTGTTCTTTATAATACTACCATTAATATTGTTGGAGCTGATGATGTAACCATCGATCCAATCTCCAATATCAATGCAGTCGTCAATGCTCCTGTGCCGGTTAGCATTAATGTTGATTATCCTGCTTTTACTAATCCTTTGCCTGTAGGAACAAAAGTAGATGCGCTTATCAGTTATATGCCGCAATACACAATCCAACCAGCGATGGTAGCAGGTTTCCCAGCCGGAGCCAATATTACCGATATTTGGTACAATGGAACTTCTGTCTTGGCTGCCGACTATAGCGTTGGAGGCAAAAGCGAATTCTTATTAAGCGAAGCACTGGGTGTTGCTCCTGCTAATCTGGCTAATCATTCTAACTTATCCGACGAATGGCTCATTTTTGTCGATGGTGTTTCCACTAGCGAAACCGTTCCGGTAAGAGTTCAATCGATTGCCTATATCGATTATAACGACTGCTATAGTGTTTTAGCAGAACAAAGTTTTGATATTATTTTCAATCCCATCACGCTAACTAGTATCGACGACGAAGCAGTTTGCGATCAAGAAGTGGTTGAAATTACTTGGTCCACTACCTATCCGAATATCGATCTAGATGCTACCAAAGTTTGGAGCGACAGTAAATTTACTTTCTACTCCGATGCAGCGATGACTCAAGCGATCAGCTTGCCAGCCGGAACAACCATCTCTATTAAAACTCCCGTAGGAAATCCATGGGAAAGTGTCCTTGGTCAGGCAACCAGTCAAGTATATGGTTCTGCCGTTGTGACCGAGCGGTCAGATCCATCTACTAATCAACTTGGCTACATCCTTCCTTTAGCCCGTACCGCGGTTACCAACAATTGGATTGCAACCATCTCGCCAATGGAGATTGGCGATGTGTACGTGAAGTTTGAAAATCTTGCCTTACTCGACGATGCTACTCCGGGCTATCCGTTTGCTGATGAGTATGTTTTTGCTACCGAGACTTTTAAAGTATCGGGATATGGTGTGACAGGTGTTACCATTGATCCAATTGCTAATATTAATGCAGTTGTGGATGCTCCTGTACCTATCACTGTTTCCATTAACTATCCTACTATTTCAAATCCGACCGGTAATCCTAAAGTAGATGCACTTATCAGCTCTATTCAGGTAGCGGGAATCCAACCATCCGGGTTCGTAGGAGGATTTCCAGCCGGAGCTAATATTACCGATATTTGGTATAACGGAACTTCTGTTTTAGCTGCCGATTATAGCATTGGCGGCAAAACAAGCTTCCTCCTGAGCGAAGCATTGGGTGTTACCCCTGCTAACCTAGCTAATCACTCGAACTTATCCGATGAATGGCTCATTTTTGTCGATGGTGTTTCCACTAGCGAATCCGTTCCGGTAAGGATTCAATCAATTGCTTATGTCGATTACAACGATTGCTATAGTGTGTTAGCTGAAGAAAGTTTTTCGGTCAGTTTCAATCCTATCACGCTAACTAGTATCGACGACGAAGCAGTTTGCGATCAAGGTGAGGTTGAAATTACCTGGTCCACTACCTATCCGAATATCGATCTAGATGCTACCAAAGTTTGGAGCGACA
>CALGAK010000013.1 GCA_937954085.1 uncultured Bacteroidota bacterium | reverse complement strand
GCTGATAACTCCGAAGAAAATTCCAATGAGTTTCCATTTCATCACTTTTTTCAGCAGGGTTGCTTCGGGTAGGGAAAGTCCTACCACAGCCATCATGAAGGCGATTGCCGTTCCAAGCGGAACGCCTTTGGCCACAAAAACTTGAATTACGGGAACGATTCCAGCGGCATTAGCGTACATGGGGACAGCCAGAATAACTGCGAAAGGAACACCGTACCATTTGTCGGCTGATAAATATTCTGTGAAGAAATTTTCCGGGACATAACCGTGCATCGCAGCACCAATGGCTATTCCTATGAGGACATAAACCAGTACTTTCCGGACAATGTCCCAACCGTCTTGGATAATGCTTGTTAGCCGATCGATAAAAGGCGTGTGTTCTCCCTCCCAGATCTCATTTTCGCGTGCGGAGTTCGCCTGTATTTCCCGTACCCAATCTGTTAACAATGATTCTAGCTTCAGCTTTCCTAAGAGAAAGCCACCGAACATTCCCAGGAGGATGCCGCTTCCGGCATAAATAAGCGTTGCTTTTAACCCGAACAGGCCGAGAAACATGGCTACTGCTACTTCGTTGACCAATGGAGAGCTTATGAGGAAAGAAAAAGTTACACCTAGCGGAATTCCACCTTTAACGAATCCGATGAAGAGAGGAATCGAAGAACACGAGCAGAAGGGCGTGATTGCTCCAAAAAACGAAGCCAGAAAGTATTCCAAGCCATACAGTTTCTTGGTGGTAAGGTAAATGCGTAATCGATCGATCGGGAAATAGGCATTTACAACACCCATAAGGCTGCTAATCAAGAATAAAAGAATCAGGATTTTTATGGTATCGTAAAAGAAGAAATTGACCGATTGTCCGATATGCGATTCCGGATTTAGCCTGAAAAGATCGTAAGTAAGTGCATCGACCAATTCAGGAAGAAAATGATAGAGAGCAAGCAATAGAGGAAGTACGATTGAGATGGCCGCTATTATTCTAATCCTTTTAAATTTTTCGGGTGTTAGCGAACTCCTTTCCCCTTGTCCGGTTAGAAGCATGTTGTCGTTTTTATTCATGAATGGAGTTTCTTCCATGGAAGGTTACATTTTTACACTCCTTTTTTGAAAGCGATACCACTTTCTTTAGGCAAGAAAGAAGCTGTACGATTGATAAAGGCCTACCCCAACAAATAAAAGGGCGATTACTCGGCGAAACCATAGCTCGAAGACTTTAATTCGGTTGTATAAATGGCCAATGGACCCGACGCTGTATGCTATTAGCCATGCGAAGAGGATAACCGGAATGCCCGTTGCGATGGCAAAAACGATGGGCAGGAATAATCCTCCGGCGGAACTAATGGTCATTGGAATGAGCATTCCGAAGTACAAGACACCGCTGTAGGGGCAAAAGGCCAGGGCAAAGACAATTCCGAGGAGTAATACACCGCCAAAACCACTACGTGATCGTTCTTCCAATTTTTCGCTCAAGGTGGCTAGCCCCGGAATAGTTAGGTTCAGAACCCCAAGCATAACGATTCCTATTAGGATAAGCAGCGGCCCCAAAAGTTTTTCTCCCCATTCCTGCAGGATGGCCGAAAATTCAAATTGACTGGCACCGAAAAAGAAGATGAGTCCAATGCCTGAATAACTGATGGCGCGTCCCAGGGTGTAAACCAATCCGTTCAGGAATACTTTTTTCCGATCTTCAATGTCTTTGCTGATAAAGCCGATGGCCGTTATATTGGTTGCCAGCGGGCAAGGGCTGATGGCCGTCATAAGGCCCAACAGGAAGGCCGAAAGCAGCGGAATTTGCGATGATTCCAGTAGTTGTTGTAGTATTTCCATTATAGCAATTCGTCGATACTCGATTTGATTTTGGCTTTGAGTTTTTCGGGATTAGTTCTAGCGTTCAGAAAGGCGGTATTGGTGAGGTTTATCACTTCGTCGCCCTTGATAATTAATAGCGTTTGTCCGGCCACTTTGTGTTTGGCGATTAGTGGATGATCCTTTTCCTCGTCTCGATTGATGGTTTGAAGGGGAATCGAATTGCCGTAATAGTTAGCTAATGCTTCGCGGGTTACTGCCTCTACCGCTTCGCAAGTAACGCAGCGGCGGGTTGCGTGAAAGTAATAAACCGCGACTCCAAGGGTGTCCTGCGAGGATTGCTCAAGGTTTTCCTGGGTGCTCGACACTTTCGTTTCTTCCTTGCCAGGTTGAGCGGATGCGCTCAATAGTCCAAGAGCGAAGATTAAACTGAGTAATGTGAAAATCTTTTTCATAGGAGCTATTGTTTTGTTAATAAGGTTTTTATGTCGTTTACGGAAGGGACTTTACCTTTGACGACCACTTTTTCGTCGATGACCAATGCCGGAGTGGTCATTACTCCATAGTTCATGATGGCAACGATGTCTTCTACTTTGCTAACATTGGCGGCCAATCCGAGTTGAGCAACCGCATCCTTCGTGTGTTGTTCCAGGGTTCTGCATTTTGGACATCCGGTTCCGAGTACTTTAATTTCCATTTTATTAGGTTTTAAGTTGTTGTAATTCATTTTATTGTGATTTTGTTGTTGATATTCGTATTTCGTAGAATGACGAACATTCAGGTTAAAAAAATGCTTATAGCTTTAGGAATTTCTGAAACAGTTGTTGAGCTTCTTTCCAGTTTTCTTGATTAATACAATATTTGATTTTGGGCAATTCGATTTCACCTTGAATGAGTCCTGCCTCTTTTAATTCTTTCAGGTGTTGGGAGAGGGTGGATTTGACGATGGGAAGTTCTTCCGTTAAGTCGCCGCTGTAGCAGCAATTCCCTTTGGCCAATAATTCCAGGACATACATTCTGACCGGATGTCCCATTGCTTTGGCATATCGCGCCATTTTCTTTTGCTCTTCGGTAATATTATTTTTATTGGACATTTCTTGTTCGATAAATACCGAACAAAGCTAAGGTTTTTTATTTACACAAAGGGACTTTCTCCTTTAGGTTTTTTTGAATGAAAAAAAATCCTGATGGTTTTTGGAATGGTGTTTCAGCGAAAATGTTTCTGTCTGAAGTAATTGCGGGATACAAAAAAATGATACAGGGCAATACATGTTAGGGTTCTAATTGTTCCTGCATGGTCGTTGTTTATGTGTACTGATAGTCGTTTCACTACCCATTCCTGTTTTTGCTAGACTAGATTATATTAGGAAAGAAGGGCATTCTCTTAGGAAACGAAAAAGGTCAGGGATTAGATTAGATTTCTAGAGGGGGTGTTCTTGTAGGCTGATTGTGTTTCGGCAAAGGGGATAATTTGTACAGCCCAAAAAGCTACCGTATTGACTGTTCTTTTTGATCATAAAACCACTTTTACAGCTTTCACAAAGGATTGTATCTTCTAAAATTTCAATCTTATTAAAAGTTTGATTACAAATGGGATAATTCGAACAACCTAGGAATTGATGGCGACTAGCCTGATTTTCCCTAATTACAAGATGGCCGGTTTGACAGTAGGGACAATTTATTTGTTTTAGTTTTTCCTTGTTCGCGATACTCAATAGGCCGTTGTCTTTGAATAATTCTTCTGCAAAGGTTGAGGTATCGAAGGGTGCTAGTAAAACGACTTGATTTTTTGTTCTTGTCATTGCAACGTAGAATAACCTTCTTTCTTCTGCAAATCGATATTCTTCTTCATCGCTCAGGAGGAGCGACAATATTGGGTCGTCAGTCATTTTGTTGGGAAAGCCGCGTAAATCATTTTTTAGGTTCACCATAATTACGTTGTCGGCTTCTAATCCTTTTGATTTATGAACGGTGATGAATTTGATGTCGCTGTCTTCAAAACCTTTTATTTCTAATTTATCGGTAGGCTCGTGGTATTTTATGCGGCTATTAGGCTTCAATCGGATAAATTCATTGATATCAAAACGATGCCGGCCTAAAACCAATATGGGTTTATTGCCAAATTTGTCTATAAGTGTTTGGATTTCATTTAATAAAATGTCTTCGGCATTGTCTTGGGTATATTGAACAATCCTGATGGGGATTTCCAGCGGTTCTTTTCTGGATTTTGGATTTTTAATTAGTTGTTTTGGATTTTTTTGGATGAATGTGGAGGTTATATCGATGAGTGATTGGGAGTTTCGATAGGTTTGCTCAATATATAACTGCTCATATTTGCCAACATATTTCCCAAAATTTCTGAACAAAGAGATGTCGCTACCGGCGAAGCGATAAATGGATTGCCAATCGTCACCAACACAAATGAGTTTAGCTCCCGACAATTCTCTAATGTGCTTGATGAGGTTGAACCGTGAATAGGAGATGTCTTGATATTCATCAATAATGATGTATTGATAGGTGAATGGAGTTTTATTGGTTATGACGTTGTTGGTTGCTTGATTAATCATGTCGTTAAAATCAATTTCGCCCCTATCCTTGAGTGTATCGTCATATCTTTTGAGAATAGGAAGTGCAAATTTCAAGAACATTTCTTGTCGTTCGAGCGTGTATTCGTTACTCTCTTGTTTTTGGCCGATAAACAAATCCTTTATGTCCGAATACGATAAATTACGTGATTTGCTCAGATTAATAAAAGCGATGATAAGAAGGATAATTTCTTTTCCGAAATTTTGGTCGTTACCGATAACTTTATCGTAGATACTTTTAGGTTCTCTTGGCTTGAAAATTACCTGCTCGTTTATCAGCATTTCTCGCAGTTTTTCGAGTAAAATATGGTCGCGGTTGTAATACGAGTAAGTTTCTAATAGTTTGGTATTGTATGTTTTATGCGTTTCTCGCTTTAGAAACATTTCTTCGATGTATTTATTCTCGTAAAAAGGCGTAAGCCATTTGGCCCGATTATTTTCATCAACTCCGAAATGTTCCAGATAGATATCATAATCTCTTAAATAAAAATCCGGACGGTACATGGTATTGCCAAATGGATATGGTTTTTCGTATTCGTACTCAATACCATTTAAATACAAGAAGTTGGCGATAGTAAGTTCCTCAATGCTTTTCACTTTTTCACCTTGAATCGTATCGAGCGCTGCTTTTGCTTGCTTGTTGAGTTCTGGTTCACATTTGGATCTTAAAGTTTGAAAATCGAGACCTTTTTCGGTATCTATTTTTTCTCCAAGTGATTGGAAGCTATCGAGTTGTTCCGGTATGTGCATATAGCAAGCCATATAAACGATGTAGGCTTCTAGTGCGATGGAATCTTGGAAGATTTCCTTCCCTAAATAATTCCGAACAACATGACCTAGGGTATTTTCATTCGTTAATGCCGGTATTTTTTCGCTGTTTTGTTTAATAATGTCGTAACCAAGTTTATGAAAGGTGGTTGCTCTTGCATTTAGTTGTATGTTTGATAGCCGTTCGTTTAATTCATCCACTGTTTTTTTTGTGAACGAAAGGAGTAGGATATTCTCGGGTTTTACGTTTTTTTGTTCGATGAGATACTTAACTTTTCCAAGAATGGTTAACGTCTTCCCCGATCCAGCTCCAGCAATAATAAGGTTTGAGTATTCATCTGTGATTAGAGCCGTACGCTGCTGGTCGTCCAATGGTTTGCCTTCAATGTTGTTGAAATATTCTTGGAGTTTTTCTTTTTGGCTACGGACATATTGTTGGTTGTATTGAGCTACAAAGTTGTCGAAGTCGCTGTAAATCTTCATGAAATTATTAACCCGTACTTCTTTTCTGTAATAGTTGATTTTGTTTTTAAAAAACTCACCTATTGAGGAATACCTGGTTTTAATTTGGTCGCGTTGAACCCAAGTAACATAATCTTTCCATTGTGCTACAATGTCTAAGAATGATATTATTTCTTGTAGGTTAGCTAAATAGTTTGGCTCTTGATATTTTTTCTTTTCTAATGACCGATGGAAGATAAAAACTGCCACTAATACTATAGTAGCAAGGATGCTAATTGGTTCTACCATTTTGTTCGTTGATTTTTGGGGAATTAAGAAATTTCATTGGGGGCTTATTTTCTTCGTCGCGAAAGGGTTTTTTGCTCTAAATGCTCACAATTTTTAACAAGTGGTAAATATAGCTAATCGGTTCGTAAATACGATTGATAAACCTATCAGGCATGCGGTTCTGTTTGTACGGAGGGATTTTTCCCTTTGGTAGATAGTTGCTCACTGCTTAATTGCTTGCTTTCACGAAAGTCCAGGCTTTTCAACAATCGTCTCCTTCGTAATTATCTCCTGCACAGTCCACTATATTGTTCCCATGTCCTGCTTAACAAATGTCGGAATCCGAAGCCCGAACATTGGACCAATCGATAATAGCGGATGCTTTTGGCGATAAACCCGGGATGCACCGATTTTTATTCCTTAAACCGGTAGCAGCCTACGAGAATGATTAGGTTGGTGGCAAGTCCAACTAAGTTCGAAAGGATAAGGGGTAAGCTGTTGATTTCAAATCCGTAGAGTGTCCAAATGGTGGCGCCGATTACGATAATATAGTGGGTTGTTCTGGAGACATCGGAAGCTTTCTTCCGGGAGAAAATTTTATAAATCTGAGGCAGGCTGGATAATCCCATGATAATACCTGCTGCACTGGCAAGAGAGGCTAAGATAGTCATGTGTGTGTTATTGTTTTCCGCGAAAATAAAGAAAAAGAGGAATTGTAAACACAAGCTCAGTTAGAAGGGAATTTGTTTGGCGATTACGGTTTGTTTCGCGGACTAGCTTAGGCCCAAGTATCTGTTCTAATGCTGAAAATTGGGAGGATCATTGAACCGAAATTAGGGTTTCAGGAAAGATAAATCAGGGTAAAACTTGAAGGAAGGAAAATGGTATCTTGCGGTGCAATTAATAACCCATGGCAAACCAGGATATTCTATTTCGCATTTATTATCTCTTGAAAACGAGGCCTTATTCTATTGCCGCACTTCATCGAAAACTTACGATGGAGGGAGTTGCTATTTCGAAACGCTCGGTGTATCGCTATATCGATAGGCTTGCAACTGCTTTAAATAATGGAACCGAATTGATTGAAGTGGAAAACGATATTGGAGGAAAACAATACTTTTTCATCAGAAACATTGAGCATCAAGAGCCGATTACGCAAAACGATTGGCTCCTTTATCTTAATAACTTTTTTATTTTCAAGCAATTATTCAATTTGTCTCAGGATGAAATAAATCTGAATCAACGGATTTTAAATAGTTTGCAAGGGAATGCTCCCCTAAAAGCTCAGTTAACATCCATCATTAATTACAGCGACGAAGCGGTGGAGTCAACCCATTTTGGCGAAGTAAAACTGTCGAATCGGGATAAACGTCTCCTGTATAAGTTTTTGTACTATCTTATTTCAGGGTCAATTTTTCAGATTGATAATTATACGGAGTATGTTCGGAATAACCAGTTCATTCCCAAAATCCAAACTCCTTTGAAACCGGTCGATGTATTGGTTCATAAAGGGAATTATTGTATTCGATGTGTTTCGCTAAACGATCGTTTGTTGCATTCGCTCGAGATTGAATCGCTCGTTTCTATTTCTCGTGTAGGTGTAGCAACGCAGGATGTTGATGTAACTGAAATTTTAAAGCAAGACGATTATCGATTTGGCTATCACCATCCTTTAGTCAATGGGGTGCATGAGGTTAAACTGCTGTTTCCGGAGATTCCCGGAGAACATGTTATAAGTAGGATGTGGCATCCAAGTCAGCGTTTTACGCGGTTTCCCGATGGGTTTATAGAGTTCCGGATGAAGGTTGAGATTAACATCGAATTATTGGGTTGGATAGGCATGTGGCTGGAGAATGTAAAAGTGCTGGAGCCTCCCATCTTGGTAGAAATGATGCATGACAAATTCCGGTCGATGCTTGAAATAATAGAACAAAACAGAAAGCCCTTCAATAATGGTTAATGCAGGGTGACCGTATCCTTAAGAATCCTTTCTTCCTAAATTGGTGAGTTTTGGGAGTAGTGGCTAATCCACGAAGGTGCTTTTGTACAATCGCTTATTGGAGTAATCTCTATTTCAGGGAACGTCGCGCGTAGCGGAGATGTCATCGGTACGGTTGTTGGCTGGCTGGGCCGCAC
>CALGAK010000012.1 GCA_937954085.1 uncultured Bacteroidota bacterium | reverse complement strand
GAATGTCGCCATCGCAAGCTGCATAACAACTAACATCTGTACTGGTTCCGGTAACAGAAAACGACACTACTGGAGCTGAGCCAGTAAGCGAAGCGAGTCCTGATATTCCATTGGTCACGTAATTACCTTGATTGGGAAAACCGGAGGTTTGATAAGTGGCAGTCATATCGATGACCACTCCGTCGGAAGCTCTCCATACTTTCCACTTGAATTCTTCGCCATTGGCAAAACCATTATTCAAACCGGCCTCTGTTCCCCATGCAGTAAGTCCCAGATTTGAACCAGTAACCAATTCATATCCACCGCAAGCTAAATCGGGCCCTGCTCCAACGGTGTAGAATACACCGATGTAATCGCCATTCGAAAGTGGCATGCCATCTACCTGAACGACCGATGGTTGCACAAGGATGGTATGATTAGCCCCCGTATTATTGTAGGTCCAATTGGGTTGAGCGAGCAGTTGGGTCCATGCTAGCAGTAAAAAGAAGATTAAGAATAGATTTTTTTTCATAGTGTTGGTCTAGATTAAAACATATTTCAAAAGCGAAATAAAGGTATGAATACTATCGCTATGATGCTAGGTTGACTTAGGTATTTATTTGAAAATAAAGCAATCCACAACAATCAATTAAGCTTAAACTCATCCATGTTGGGGGAAAGAGAGGAATTATTTCCATATAATTTCCAAATAAGGAAGGAAGAAATTACAAAGCAATGGCGTGTCCAACCCTCTGCCCAGATCAACTATAAATCCCTTATAATAAATCAGTTGCAAAACTTTCCCAGATAGTTGAGGCTGATTGAAAAGGCATAGCATTAGGTTAAGTCGCTTACGGCTCTTGAATCTATGGCGCGTGGAATTGGTGAGAAACGTCTTTCACATATGAATCAAAAAAATATTGCTAGCGTCATGTCTTAAATCAATTTGCATTGAAAAGCTTGTGAAAAGCATGAGCGAGCTGTTCAGGACTGAACTCAACTAGCTTCTATTCAATCACATAGCCTTATTTAAACTAAAAATAAATAATAAGCGTATGCTGTAAAACCGATGCGATAGAAAGAAGATTGGTAGGAGAGTTTCTACTTTTGTGTGCGAACAAACAAAAGCTAGATGGAAACAAAGGAAATCGAGCACGATGGATGGGTTTTAGAGATTCATGATAACCTCGTAAAGGTTAACATCATGGCTCAGGCCGCTTGTGCATCGTGCAATGCAAAAGGAGTATGCAGTGCTGCTGATGTAGAGGAAAAGATCATCGAGGTTAGTAATCCGCGAGGAGATTTTCGTATTGGCGAGCGAGTAAAAGTGTACATGGAACAATCCTTAGGTTTCAAAGCCCTGTTTTTAGGGTATGTACTTCCGTTTATTTTGGTAATGATTGCGCTCATAGTCACACAAGAGTTTACCACGAGCGAGGGAATCATTGGGCTTGTAGCTTTGGGGCTTTTGCCGATTTATTATCTGCTTCTATATCAGTTCAAAGATCACATCAAAAAGCAGTTTTCATTCAAATTAAAAAAAATTAGTTAACCTGCCATATCATGAGTACAACTGTCATTTTAACCATAGTATCACTGAGCATCATCGGGATTGTGGCTGCCACGATTCTCTATTTTGTTGCTCAAAAATTTAAAGTTTACGAAGATCCCAGGATCGATGAAGTGGACGAAGTGTTGCCCGGAGCAAATTGCGGCGGATGTGGCTATCCTGGTTGCAGAGGTTTTGCCGAGGCTTGCGTAAAATCGGAAGATTTAGGCAATTTGTATTGTCCGGTAGGAGGTAACGACTGCATGAGCAGTGTTGCGAAGGTTTTGGGACGTACGGCGGTAGAGAAGGAGCCTGATGTAGCTGTTTTACTTTGTAACGGAGCCTGTTCTTTACGTCCGAATACCAATAAATACGATGGAGCCGGAAGCTGTACCATTGCTCATAATTTGTATGGTGGCGAAACAGGTTGTCAATACGGCTGTTTAGGCTTGGGCGATTGTGTTCGGGTATGCGACTTTGATGCCTTGCACATGGATGCTGAAACCGGCTTACCGGTGGTAGATGAGGAGAAATGTACTGCTTGCGGTGCTTGTGTTAAAGAGTGTCCTCGTAATTTATTCGAATTACGACCAAAAGGAAAAAAAGGTCGTCGTATTTATGTGGCCTGCAGTAATAAAGATAAAGGTTCAGCCAAGAAAATTGGTTGCGATGTAGCCTGCATTGGCTGCAGAAAATGCGAAAAAGAATGTGCTTTCGATGCTATTACAATTGAAAATTTCAACGCTTATATCGATCCGCAGAAGTGCAAACTTTGTAGGAAGTGTGCACCGGTTTGCCCGACAAATGCCATTCACGAAATTAATTTCCCTCCGCGAAAAGTAAAGGTTGAGAAAGAGCCAGCTTTAGCTGAAACGTCGAGCACGACTTCAGCACAAGCTGATGGAGCCACCGAGGTTGTCGCTCGTAAACCGCGGGTAAAGCCGGAATCGACCGATGCAACGAAACCGGATCCAGGTTCAGAAAATAATCCATCCTAACCATCTCTGTGTAAATTCATAAAACGAACGAGAAGATGTTAAAAACCTTTCCAAAAGGCGGAGTTCACCCGCCGGAAAATAAACTCTCAGCTCAGGCTGCTATTGAAGTTTTCCCCATTCCGCCACAAGTTGTCATTCCGATAGCTCAGCACATTGGAGCACCATCGACGATTCTTGTAAAACGAGGCGATATGGTCAAAACCGGTCAAATCATTGCTAAAACCAGCGGATTTGTATCGGCCAATATTCATTCCAGTGTATCGGGTAAAGTGACTAAGATTGAAGATGTTGTTGATTCCTCGGGTTATAAGCGACCTTGTGTAATCATCGACACCGAAGGAGATGAGTGGGAAGAAGGAATCAGCCGCGATCCCTCTTTGATTTCGTCTATTGCCCTGGAGCCGAAAGAGATTATTGAGCGGGTGCTGGAAAAGGGTATCGTTGGTATGGGAGGAGCCACTTTCCCCAGCCATATTAAACTGAATGTTCCCAGTGGCAAAAAAGCAGAATACCTTATTATAAACGGTGTAGAATGCGAACCTTACCTTACCTCCGATCATCGGGTAATGTTAGAACAGCCGGAGCAATTGATGGTGGGTATTCAAATCATTATGAAAGCCTTAGGTGTTTCGAAGGCGATCATTGGTATTGAAAACAACAAACCTGACGCTATTGAAAGCTTGAATAAACTAGCTCCCTCCTACCCCGGCGTAAGTGTCGAGGCACTGAAGGTTCAGTATCCTCAAGGAGGTGAAAAACAGTTAATCAAAGCTACGATTAACCGGGAAGTTCCTTCGGGCGGATTGCCGATCGACGTGGGAGCAGTTGTTCACAATGTAGGAACAGCCATTGCTATTTACGAAGCGGTTCAAAAAAATAAACCACTCATTGAACGAGTGGTAACGGTTACAGGAAAATCCTTAGCTAAACCCTCTAATTTTTTAGTTCGAATTGGAACACCCATCTCAAGCTTGATTGAAGCTGCCGGAGGATTGCCCGAAGATACCGGGAAAGTAATCAATGGTGGGCCGATGATGGGAAAAGCTTTGAGTAATTTGGATGTTCCGGTTACAAAAGGGACCTCGGGGGTATTGATAATTCGCGACGAAGAATCCGGACGAAAAGAAATTGCCCCATGCATCCGCTGCGCTCGTTGCACCCATGTTTGTCCGATGGGACTGGAGCCTTATTTGCTGATGACCGTATCGAAAAATTCTATTTGGGAGAAAGCAGAAAAGAACGATATCATGGATTGCATCGAATGCGGATCGTGCAGTTATGAATGTCCGGCAAACCGACCTTTGTTGGATTATATTCGATTAGGTAAGTCAAAAGTGAGTCAAATAATCAGAAGTAGGAGACAATCATGAGCAAAGTATTAACCATATCGGCCTCCCCGCACAGCTTCGGGGTGGATTCAACTCAAAAAATCATGTACGGGGTGGTGCTGGCTCTCTTGCCCGCATTGGCAGCCTCGATTTATTATTTTGGAATCGGAGCCCTTATTGTTACGGCAGCCGCAGTTATATCTTCAGTAGGCTTTGAATACCTGATTCAGAAATACGTTATGAAGGTAAAACCGAGCATAAGCGATGGTTCGGCTATGGTAACCGGGTTGCTGCTCGCCTTTAATCTTCCGACTAATATCCCCATCGGTTTGGTGATTTTGGGAAGTTTAATTTCCATCGGAGTGGGTAAATTATCCTTTGGAGGCATCGGGCAAAACCCCTTCAATCCGGCTTTGGTCGGAAGGGTATTCTTGCTCATCTCCTACCCCGTTCAGATGACCAGTTGGCCAAAACCAATTATAGGTCGCATGAATTACCTCGACGCTGAGACCGGAGCCACGCCTTTGGCGGTTGTTAAGGAAGGATTGAAGAATGGAGAAAGTTTCAGCAGCATCGATATTCCTTCATACATCGATTTATTCTTCGGGTATTTGGGTGGTTGTGCTGGCGAGATTTCGGCCTTTGCGATTTTGATTGGGGGAATCTACATGCTTTGGAAAAAGATTATCACCTGGCATATACCCCTGACGGTTTTGGGTAGTATGATTTTCTTCTCCGGATTGCTTTACATAATTAATCCTGAAGGCTTTGCCGACCCGGTTTTCCATCTCATAACCGGAGGAGCTATGTTGGGAGCCTTTTTCATGGCCACCGACATGGTATCGTCGCCAATGAGTGTAAAAGGACAAATCATTTTTGCCATCGGAATTGGGTTCCTCACCATTGTGATTCGGGTGTTTGGAGCCTATCCGGAAGGAGTTTCGTTCGCTATTCTGATTATGAATGCGTTCGTGCCCTTATTGAATACTTATTTTAAACCAAAACGATTCGGGGAGGTGAAGAAAAATGGCTAAAAAAGAAAGTACATTTCTGAACATGGTGTTAACCTTGTTCTTAGTTAGTGCCGTTGCAAGTACTACACTTGGTTTTGTATATGAACTAACAAAAGCCCCCATTGCCGAGGCCAAACGACAAAAGAAACTCAGCGCCATCAAAGTGGTTGTTCCTAGTTTTGACAATAACCCCGACGGTGAAATGTTTAAAGTCCCTGCCGGAGAAAATGGAACGGATAGTTTGGAAGTTTATCCGGCTAAAAACGGAGAAGAAGTGATTGGCTATGCCATTAAAACCTATACCAATCAAGGCTTTAGTGGGCTTATTGAATTAATGGTAGGCTTTGAATTGAACGGAAATATTCATAATATTTCTGTTCTCTATCATGCTGAGACACCCGGATTAGGGGATAAAATGGAAGAGAAGAAGTTTCCCAAATGGGTGGGTCAGTTTAAAGGAAAGAACCCGTCGGAGAATGATTTACGAGTAAAGAAAGATGGAGGGGAACTGGATGCTATTACGGCCACCACTATTAGCTCTCGAGCTTATTGCGACGCGGTTGATCGTGCACACCGCGCATTTGAATTCATAAACACTCAAGACCAATAATACTATGAGTCGATTAAAAACATTTACCAACGGATTTATCAAAGAAAATCCGGCCTTTGTCCTGCTGCTAGGGCTGTGTCCTTTGTTAGGAGTAACCACCTCGGCCATTAACGGGCTTGGAATGGGATTAGCCACCACCTTTGTACTCATCATGTCGAACATTGTGGTTTCCTTGGTCAAAGATTTCATTCCGGCGAAAGTTCGTATTCCATCCTTCATTGTCATTATTGCCACTTTCGTTACCTTGGTTGGATTGGTGATGGAAGCGTATGTTCCTGCCTTGTACGAATCCCTGGGTTTATTCATTCCATTAATTGTAGTTAACTGTTTGGTACTTGGTAGAGCCGAAGCTTTCGCTTCGAAGAACAGCACGCTCGATTCAATTATCGATGGTTCGGGCATGGGACTAGGGTTCACTTTTGCGTTAACTTTGCTTGGTAGCGTTCGGGAGATTCTCGGAAGTGGATCTTTTTTCGGGATGAAATTCATTGAAGGCGATGGCATGCTCGTGTTTGTGTTATCGCCCGGAGCATTCCTGGCTATGGGTTACCTCGTGGTACTCATCAATAAAATCAATAAGAAAACCGCTTAAGCTAGTCGATTATGGAATATGTAATTATTATCATCAGTGCCATTTTCGTCAACAACATTGTTTTGGCGAAATTTCTGGGAGTTTGCCCATTTATTGGTGTATCGAATAAAGTAGAAACCTCGTTGGGGATGACTGGCGCGGTAACCTTTGTGATGGTTATTGCCACCATTGTAACGTATCTCATTCAAAAATATGTGCTGGAAGCTTTTGGCATTCAGTTCATGCAAACCATTACCTTCATCATTGTAATTGCTTCGCTGGTGCAAATGGTTGAAATTATTCTGAAGAAAGTGAGTCCTTCACTTTATCAAGCATTAGGAATTTTTCTTCCGCTCATTACAACCAACTGCGCGGTTTTAGGAGTCGCTATTTTGACTGTTCAAAGCGATTACACCTTAATGGAAGGCGTTGTTTTTGCCATTGCCAATGCCATTGGATTTGGTTTAGCCTTGATCATTTTTGCCGGTTTGCGTGAACATATGGATTTGATGGATGTTCCCAAAGCCATGAAAGGAGTTCCCGTAGCACTCATTATTGCCGGTTTGCTGGCCATGGCCTTTATGGGCTTTAGCGGTGTTGAGCGCGGGATTGCTCAAATATTTGGAATGTAATGACGCAAGACGCATTTTTTAAACTCACCTACGGAATTTATATCATAGCGGCTTCGGCCGAATCGAAAAGCAGTGCTTACCTCGGTAACACTGCTTTTCAGGTTACTGCCGAGCCCCCTCAGATTGCCATTAGCTCGCATAAAGAGAACGACACCACCGCCTTGATTCAGGAGAGTGGATATTTTTCGTTATCGGTGCTCAAGGAAACAGCTTCCCTGAGTACGATTGGGCTGCTAGGTTACCGACATGGAAAGGAGGTAGATAAGCTGGCTTCCCTAAATCATTATTATACAAAAAATAATACTCCGGTAGTGTTGGAAGACAGCCTGGCGTGGTTTGAGTGTCGGGTAAAGCAAACGGTCGATACCGGCAGTCATTTGCTTTTTATTGGGGAAGTAATTGATAATGGGATGATTGGAGAAGAAGCGCGTGCGATGGATTATCGTTTTTACCGCGAAGAATTAAAGGCTTATGCATCGGAAAATGCGCCCACTTTTGTTAACCTGAATCGGCTCAACGATTCGATTGAAGTGAAGGCTGAACAGCCCGCGGCAGAGGAGAAATCGGAGGAAGCATTTGATCCGCGTAAATTTCGCTGCATGATGTGCGAGTATGTGTACGATCCGGCGAAGGGCGATCCGCATGGGAAGATTCCGCCCGGCACCTCGTTCGAGGATTTGCCTGAGGATTGGATTTGTCCGATTTGCGGAGTGGGGAAAGACATGTTTGACGAATATTAATGAAAACCGGGAAGAGCGATTCCCGGTTTTTTTGTTTTAACTGAAGCTGATTTTTACCGATACAAGTTTGGCTGTGCATGCACAAATTGCAAAAGCATGTTGAGCAACGGCAGGCTAGTCTATTGAAAAACAATTGTTTCGTTGACCTATCTCTATAAGAAAAATGAATAAATCCATTTAACAAAATTTAGAAGCTAGGAACCAATCAAAAGCTTATTTTCGTCGCCGATATGTTTACTATCATCCATAATAGAGTTCAATACTTGGTTTAAATATGGACTGCATAGCATTGATTAATTACTAAAAATGATACGATTATGGCCGTTATTAACAGCATTTTTGATAACAACGCACAATGGATACAGCAAAAGTTAGCTGCCGATCCAGAATATTTCCACAAGCTTAATTTGGGTCAAGCACCTGAATACCTTTACATTGGTTGTTCCGACAGTCGGGTTACAGCCGAAGAGATTATGGGGCTGGCTCCGGGAGAGGTCTTTGTTCATCGGAACATTGCTAATTTGGTGGTTAATAACGACTTGAATGGGCAGGCGGTGATTCATTTTGCTGTACGTCATTTAAAGGTGAAGCACATTATTATAAGTGGACATTACAATTGTGGTGGGGTAAAAGCTTCGATGCAGCCCGACGATTTGGGGATATTGAATCCGTGGTTACGGAATATCCGCGATGTGTATCGGATGTATCAGGAAGAGTTGGATGCGATTGAGGATTACACGGAGCGTAACGATCGTTTGGTAGAGTTGAATGTGATTGAGCAAGTAACCAATGTATTAAAGTTGAAGGTGGTTCAGCAGGCTCGTAAGGAGCGTGATATTCAGATTCATGGTTGGATTTTCGATTTCAAGACGGGTAAGTTAAAGAATATGGATATCGACATTGAGAAGATTGAGCGCGATTTGCATCGGATTTATGAGTTGAAATAGGGAAAAGGATTTAGGATTCAAAATTTAGGATTCAAGATTCAGAATTCAGAATTCAAGATTCAAGATTCAGAATTCAAGATTTAGGATTCAAGATTCAATCCGGAT
>CALGAK010000011.1 GCA_937954085.1 uncultured Bacteroidota bacterium | reverse complement strand
AACTTGTTGAATTACTTTTCGAACAACCATATTCGAAAATTGAATTTGTGGTAAACAAATTGGGTGTTGAAAGAAAAGCAGCTTCTCGATATTTAAAAGAACTTGAAAATATCGGAATTGTTGAATCTCAAAAAGTTGGGAGAGAGACACTGTATATAAATAAAGAATTGATTGAAATACTGAAACAATAATGCACGAAAGCCTTTCCATAGAAAGGTGAATCGCATGTTCAACTATCGGGAGTAGCCTGGGAAGTCACCTTGTACAAAAGCAACCTCCATTTATTACCAAAAACGATTGCGCTTACTGTTCCAATATCGAATGAGCAGGTATCCGAAAACCATTCCTCCAATGTGTGCAAAGTGCGCTACATTATCGCTAGGCGAGGCGGCCCAAATACTGTAAAATTCATAGAGGAAGTAGAAAATAACCAGGTATTTCGCTTTTACCGGAATCATAATCGGGAAGATGACCATTTCCGTATTCGGAAAATACAAGGCAAATCCCATAGCTATGCCGAGCACAGCTCCCGATGCTCCAACCATTCGATAGGAATTCAAAAGAAATTCCTGAATTTGACCCATGTAAACCACACTCTGATCGATAGCCCGATCAGGATTTAACAAGGCGGTCGATTCAATATTGTTCTGAATCTCCATCAAAGCTCGAGGATTAATTTGCAAACTGTTACTGTCCATGATGCTCTTGAAAACAGCCAACGACGGATCTTGCAAGTAATCGTTAATGATAGCCAACTTCGGACTTAACTCGAAGAAATAAGCCGTCATTTGCAAGGCCGCTGCCCCTAATCCTGTTACAAAATAGAAAAGCAGAAAACGTTTTGGACCCCAAATCCATTCTAGCTTCGGACCAAACACAATAAGTCCAATCATATTCGAAAGCAGGTGCATGAAACCGGCATGCATGAACATGTGAGTTACTAACTGAAAAGGCGAAAAATTTTCTCCCTGAATGTAATGCAAGGCAAATAAATCGTTCAGGGATCGTCCCATAATTTGAAGTCCTGTCATTTGGCTCACAAGGAGTAGGATGACATTGATTATGAGGATGTTTTTTACTACCGGGGTGAGTCGGAACATAAGGATTGGAGCTTAAAATAGTTGTTCAATATCGTTGGTTGGGATAAGGTGCAGAATCGGTTTGCCGCCCGGAGTGTACTGAGGAAATTCGCAGGCAAATAATTGCCCAATCAGCTCCTCCATTTCTTCCTGGCTCAAACTGCGATTGGTTTTCATGGCTGCAGTTTTAGCCATGGAATGAGCAAGCTTCTCGTGAATGCCTAATTCATCCTCCGATTGATTTTCCCTATAATTTTCAATCAGTTCCTGCATGAGTTCTTCGTAGCGATTCCCAACCCATTCCGTTGGAGCAGCTTTTAACTGAACCTGCGGACTTGCTGAAAGGTCCAGGTCGAAACCCAGTTGACGAAGCGATGGCAGCAATTCGTCCAGTACCAGGATGTCGTCCAGAGCCATATCAAAAGTTTCGGGAAACAACAATCCTTGCGAACCATAAGAACCCGATTGTTGCCGGTGCAGGAATCGTTCGTACAAAACACGGACATGCGCTCGCCGATGATCAATAATCATTAGGCCACTCTTTACCGACGAAATGATGAAACGATTCTTAAAATGTAAAAGCTGCGAGCCCGATTGCCAATCGGCCGATTCGGAGCGATACTCATGGTCGGAGGGGAAAATCAGACTTTGCTCCGGTTGAGGGGCTTGATCGAAATCGCGGTACAAGCTCTCCCAATTTCGAACGTCGGGCTTCTGAAATCCGGCAGTCCTGGAATTAAAGGATTGATTTCTCCCCGAAGCTGATGAGTCCGAAAATGGATTGTAATGCGGATTGAGTTTCACCTGCGGTGGATTGGGAGTCTTATGAGGGTCGGCAACCGGAATATCGATAACAGGAGGACTGTCGAAATCGATGCTCGGAGCCAGGTTAAATTTGCCTAATGCTTCTTTTACAACAAGTTGAAGGATTCTCCAAACATTGTTTTCATCCTCAAACTTTATTTCAGTCTTAGTTGGATGAATATTTACATCGATGGCGGACGGATCAATTTCAAAAAAGATGAAGTAGGAGGGCCATGCATCCGAAGGGATTAGGCGCTCATAGGCCTGAACCACTGCACGATGAAAAGAAGGGTGCTTCATGTACCGTTGATTCACAAAAAAGAATTGCTCTCCGGAACTTTTCTTCGCCGACTCGGGCTTCCCAATGTAGCCGTGAATGCGTACAATGCTGGTTTCGGTGTCGATCGGTACCAGTTGTTGCGCCAAATTCTTTCGAAAAAGCTGTTCGATTCGTTTAAGCGGATTGCCCGAGGTGAGCTGATACACTTCGGTATCGTTGTGGTTTAAATAAAACTGGATGCTCGGATTACAGAGAGCAACTCGCTGTATCTCTTGTAAAATGTATTTAAATTCAGTGGTATTCGATTTCAAAAATTTACGACGAACAGGAATATTGTAAAAAAGATTCTTTACACTGAAGTTCGACCCTACGCTCATGGAACAGGCTTCCTGCGATAACACTTCCGAACCGGCTATTTCAATCCAGGTGCCTAATTCTTCCTCGGCTCGTTTCGTTTTCAAATCTACCTGAGCAATCGCGGCAATCGATGCTAAGGCCTCGCCCCGAAATCCCATGGTTCGGATAGCAAATAAATCCTGAGCTTCCCGAATTTTCGAAGTTGCATGTCGCTCAAAAGCCAGCCGCGCATCGCTCACCGACATGCCTTTCCCGTTATCGATTACTTGGACCAGGCTCCGTCCGGCATCTTTAAGATAAATCCGAATTTGGCTGGCTCCGGCATCAATCGCATTTTCAACCAACTCTTTAACCACCGAGGCAGGGCGTTGGATTACCTCTCCGGCAGCTATTTGGTTGGCAACAGAATCGGGGAGTAATTGAATGATATCAGCCATGAATAAAGAATAATCCGTAGAGTTTAATGAGATAATAAAAAACGCCGATTAAGAGAAAAATGGTGGCTAAAATGATTAATCTCCGTATTTTCTCTGCTTTCGCATCGCCATAATGCGGACTAATCAGGTTCTTTTTCATTTTCCCCTTTATATTCGGAACAAAGGAGGTGGAGCCTTGTTCGCTTAGCTCACTTCGGGATTGACGAACCCGTTTGTCTAATTCTTCCTTTTCCGGATTGAAATACAAGGGGCTGTAAGTGAATTTTTTATGCTTAGGGACTTTGAAAATACTTGCCATTTCTTTTTCGAATTTTGCTCCAAATTTAGTGGTAATTCCCGACTTGTTTAAATCTTGTTGACAACTCCTTCCACCCATCTAAAACTTATATGAAACATTCTTTCCTAAATTTGTTTATAGATTTTGTCTTTTCATTAAACAATTTGATTCCTTTCGGGGTTAGAAAGAGTTGAAAAATTTTTGTGTATGATACCGTGGCTTCGAAATAGAGAATTAGAAGTAAAAGATTTACCTAGCATTCATTCGCTAAGTTTTAAATCCTTGCAAGGGAAAGAGCATTCGATGAGCGAGTTTAAAGGGAAATTTATCCTTATTGTAAATGTCGCATCCAAGTGTGGATTTACCCCACAGTATGCCGACTTGCAAGAATTGCACAACAAGTTTGGAGATAAATTGGCCATAATCGGTTTTCCCTCCAACCAGTTTGCTAATCAGGAACCCGGATCAGCGGAGGAAATCGAAACCTTTTGTACCTCGAACTATGGTGTTAGCTTTCTAATGGCCG
This sequence comes from uncultured Bacteroidota bacterium, assembly GCA_937954085.1. Taxonomy (GTDB): domain Bacteria; phylum Bacteroidota; class Bacteroidia; order Bacteroidales; family M50B96; genus M50B96. The sequence continues at coordinate 4,715 of CALGAK010000011.1, read as the reverse complement.
AAAAGGTCGATGTAATGGGCGATCAGCAACATCCCATCTACGCTTGGTTGACCCAGAAAGAAAAAAATGGAAAAGACAATAATTCTGTAAAATGGAACTTCCAAAAATACCTCATCGACCCCGAAGGACGGTGGGTGGACGTTTTTTACAGTATCACCAAACCTATGAGCCAGAAAATTCTCAAACATCTTGCTTCTTAAGGGATAAAATCCAACTACAATGGCTCAATACAGCATCAAAGATTTAGAAAACCTTTCGGGGATCAAAGCGCATACCATCCGAATTTGGGAAAAACGCTATGGAATCATCGATCCGGGTAGAACCGATACCAATATTCGTTCGTATTCCGACGACGATCTTCGACATATTCTCAACATCGCCATTCTCAACAATAAAGGAATGAAAATTTCCTATTTGGCGAGTTTAGCCCAAGAGGATATTGAAAAGAAAGTGCTGGAGGTAACCTCGCGGGCTTCTGGTATTTCCGATAAAATTGAAGCACTAATCCTTGCTATGCTCACACTCAACGAGGATAAATTTCATGAACTATTCAATCAGGCAGTCGAGCAATTTTCTTTCGAAGAAACATACATACAACTCATTTTACCATCGCTCGAAAAAATAGGCCTCTTGTGGCTAAGTGGCTCCATCACTCCCGCTCAAGAGCATTTTATCTCCAACCTGATTCGGCAAAAACTCATCTTTACCATCGAGTCAATCCCCAACGAAAAAAACGATACCGACCGTAAATTCATCCTCTTCCTCCCGGAAAAAGATTTACACGAAATGGGTTTATTGTATGCCTATTACCTGCTGAAGAAAAGGGGATTCACGGTCTTGTATATCGGTTCGGGAACACCGGTACACTCGGTGGCCGAGGTCGAAAAATTCTGGAAAGCAAAACACATGATTATCTCCGTAATCATGCCCATGAACGAATCGCAGTGGGAAACATTCATAGCCGATTTGCACGCTAGCTTCCCCAAACATCAAATTGTGCTTACTGGTTCGGCCAGCTCAAAACATCCCTTGCCCGAAAAATCGCCCATACGAATTATCGATCGGCTCGATGAACTCGAAAAATATATTCAGTCACTCAACTAATCCCTCGCACTAGATTTAGAATTAAGCTAACCCCTTTTTGTCATTTTTTTGAATCGGGTAGGGAGATAATGAATTTTTCCTGATTGATAACGACTTCCTTTTGCAAAATACTCAATAAGGGCGGGACAATCTTTCGCGTGGCTCCGAGCAAAGTCCGAAAATCTCCTTCATTCATCCCTTTCCCCCTCCGGATTAATTCTTCTACTACACGTTCTTTCGCCTGCTTAACCACCGATGCGTGCAGAAAGCCCTGATCGTAAGCATATAAGCGGCCCTCGTTCACCAAATACTGACAATACATTTTGCGTTTTTCTTTGGCTATGTTCCGCTGAGTCGCTGCCTGATCCAAATCTTCCTCTACCGGTTTGTTCCACGCATAATGGGCATATTGCTCATCCATCCATTCCAAGTCCTCTCGATCCTTTGCCGACAACTTAACCGTAAAGTTGGCCAACATCCACTGTCCCTGATGTTCGCGTATGGAAGGAATTAGTTTTAAAAGATGAGGGAAGAGTTGGTCGGCGGGCGTTTTAGCGCGTATCCCTAGTTTTCCCGACAAAGCAGAGGCGGTCAATCCGCTCGCTAATAAATAGAATTTTTGATGATGTTCTGCCAATATTGCGAGGACCTTTTGCTCCAGCTTTTCAAGATAAACGCGATGAACCAGCATGTCTAAATCTGGAAAATAGTGAATCCCTTCGGCTAGTAATTCTTCTTGGGAAAATTCGGATGGATTTGATTGAATCGATGCTTCATCGCGCAACTGATCTACTTTAACAGGGCAGTCGAGTTTCAGCAGACTCAAAGCTAACAGGTTTAATTCATTGGCCTGCGACTCGATAGCTTGTTTTAATCCTTGCAATGATTCAATCAAATCGGCTTTCGGGCGTTTATGATGCAGGGGTTGAGAGTCTATGATGTAGCCTCCTCCCAAGCTCGAATCGTTCGAGGTGTTTCGCAATATGAAGCGGTCGCCTCGCTCTAAAATCGGTTTTTTATCGAAGTGAAATTGGACAATGGCTTCTTCTCCTTCTTCCAGCTTCGGAGCGTCGATGAGGTGCATGCGCGCTTTGGTCTGGAAGGTTCCACATAAAAACAGTACGTAGCTATGCTTTTTCGCGATGGTAGAACCCGGGAAGAGCTGGATGCTGGCATCGGCTCGCTCGCTGGTCGATCGGATGCTTGAACTTAATAGCATGCCGCGCTCAAAATCTTCCGGCTTGAACCCGGCTAAATTGATAGCAGCCCGGTCGCCGGCAAAAGCATCGGCTACCTCCTGCCCAAATCGCTGAATTCCTTTTACGGTGTATTCTTTCCCGGACGGGAGTAAATAAACTTTATCCTTGCTCTGGATGTGCCCGGAAAGGACGGAGCCGGTAGCTACATATCCTTGTCCTTTCACACTGAATAATCGGTCGATGTATAATCGAAAAGCGCCTTCCGACGGTTTGCTTTTACAGACTAAAGCTTCCGCTTGCAATAAATCCACTAGATCCGAAATTCCGTGTCCTGTTTGTGCCGAAACGCGCACAATAGGAGCTTCATTCAGGAAACTGCCTTCGAGAAAAGAGCGAATTTCCAACTCCAACATATCGAGCCATTCCTGATCGGCCAAATCACTCTTGCTAATAACCACAATGCCTCGGGTCACTCCCAAAGCTTGAATAATCGATAAATGTTCCCGGGTTTGGGGCATAATTCCGCTGTCGGCTGCAATCACTAACAGGATTAAATCGATGCCGGAGGTGCCGGCAACCATGGTCTGGATGAAGTCTTTATGACCGGGAACATCCACTATCCCAAACGCATTCCCATCGGGTAAACGGATATGGGCAAATCCTAAATGAATGGTGATCCCTCGTTGTTTTTCTTCGGGATGCGTATCGCAGTCGATTTGGGTGAGCGCTTTTACAAGGGCCGTCTTCCCATGATCGACATGTCCAGCGGTGCCAATAATCAGGTGCTTGTTCAAAGTCAGTTCTCTTTCGGTGCAGCTAATTTAGTCCATACGTCCGATAGGCTCTGCACCAGGGGTTCTAAATCGTGTTCGTTTAAGCTAAGCAAATTGAACGATAATCGACCTTTAATAAGGCTACTCACAATCGGTCGAGGATGCTTCATAAGACCGAAATGGAGTTTTTCATGATGTGCTTTTTTGGCCGGTTTGCTCAATTCAACGGAGTAGGAGGGAATGATGGTTTCGGGCAATGCTCCGCCACCAAATCGTCCTTCGGATGGAATAACCTCCCCTTCGAGACCTATCCCTTCCAATAATCGAAGTAGTTTTTCTCCTAATTCAAGGAATTCTTGTTTGCTCCGGTTTAGTTTTCGATAAATGGGTAAATCGAGCGATTGATTATCCGATTTTAAATGCCGCTTGCAAACCGTTTCCAGTAAAGCCAAGGTGGTTTTTCCTACCCGCAAGGCACGGGTCATTTGCTCTTTTTTTAGCCGATTAATCAAGCTTTCGCTTCCGAGAATAATTCCAGCTTGCGGACCATTAAAGAGCTTGTCGCCGCTAAAGCAAACCAAATCGACGTTACTGTTCAAAGCAGTTCGAATATCTAATTCACTTTGCAGTAGCGGATGAATGCGATTGTCGGGTAAACCGGAACCCAAATCAAGCATGGAAAGGATCCCTCTTTCTTTTCCTAGCGTAGCTAACTCATCGGGACGAACTTCTTCGGTAAACCCTTTGATGATGAAATTTGACCAGTGAGCTTTTAGCAGGAGCGCGGTGTCGTCGGTTATGTGGTGTGCATAATCGCTTAAACGGGTTTTATTGGTAGTGCCTACTTCTACCATTTTGCAATCGCTGGCAGCCATGATATCGGGCAGACGAAAAGATCCTCCGATCTCGATGAGTTCGCTTCGAGATACAATTACTTCCCGATTCTTGGCAAAGGTTCGCAGAATGAGCATTAAGGCGGCGGCATTATTATTTACCACCAAGGCTGATTCCGCCCCGGTAATCTTGCAAATTAATTGGCTCACATGCTTGTATCGACTACCTCGTTTCCCTTTATCCAGGTCGAATTCGAGGTTGTTGTAATCCTCGAGCACTTGCCAGGCTTCTTCGAGCACTTCTTTTCCCAAGGGAGCTCTTCCTAAATTGGTGTGTATCAGTATCCCAGTGGCATTCACAACCTTCTTTAAAGAGGGTTTGAAGGTGTTGGAACAAACCGCCACGATTGCATCAATCAAGCCTTGAGTACTGACCTCATGGCCAGCTTTTATTTGCTCTCTGGCTTCATCTAATTGCTCGCGAATAATGCTTTTAACGAGTCGCGAAGGATGCTTATCCAATAAGTTGCGAATAGCTTCAACCTCTATGAGTGTATCAACACCCGGGATTGTACTCAATTTAGCGTGATGGTCGCTCATGTAATAGTAAGTAAAGTGTCTTGGCCGAGGGGGCAGGAATCGAACCTGCCACAGCCGGTTTTATCCGTCTGCTGCTGGTTTTGAAGACCAGATGAACCACCAGATCCGTCCCCTCTGTATTGGTTTTGAATAGGATTCCAATTCGACCAGCTTAAATACAACGAGGTCGAAGATTTGTCCGAAAACTAAACCAGGGCGAAAGATAGTATTTTCCATCTTCCATAAAA
>CALGAK010000010.1 GCA_937954085.1 uncultured Bacteroidota bacterium | reverse complement strand
ATTCGGAAGTATGGTTAGATTTCTACCGAATTATCGGAAGTTTATAAGCGTTCTGGCTCCCTGCTCAAACGAACACTCAACCTGACACTCCTCCCTAATCTGAAGTTACTGTGGATAGATTTTGGGGTTTTATACCCCCCCTGTGTGTTTTCACTTGGTGGACTCTTCGGGTTCGAAGAGGATGTAGTGGTTGTTGCCGGAACTGCGCTCTTTTACATGCATGCTAATGCCGGGGGTGTACTCGGCCCATAAGCGCAAGAAAGCGGTGAAATTTCGCTGATTCTTGAGCTTGTGTCCGCCGCGAAATTCAGGATACTGCCTTAAAAATCTTTCGTGTAGGACCTTCTTATCGTATTCCTTCCCAACTTCAATCACCTGGTCGTTCGAAGCTGATTCCATGAAGGACATAAATTCTCGATTGGTCGCTTCGATTAACTTACGCCGGTATAAGTTGATGGGCTGGGCTGCAATCAAGCCATTCTGGAGATAAAACTGGATGCAACCAATGTAAAAATGAAAAAATTGCTGCCACTCTTGCTCGCTCCACTCAGCATAGAACCACTTCCCAAACTCTTCGTGGGGACTGTAACTCTCGGAATAATAATCCGACAGCTCAAACTCATAGGCTCGATCGCGTGCCGACCCGCCGTCTAAACGGATGGTATGGTTGGTCGAGACCACCACTTTTGCTTGAACATGAATGGGATGCTTGGCTTTCCGTTCAATGCTAATGCCCTCTGTAACGGTATTAAAAAGCGAGTCGAAGAGCAAACTGGATTTGACATCATTGATGTGAACCACCTGTGTGTCTAATTCGAGGGTTTGAAATTTATGTGCACGGTTAGGATCAAAATCTTTCCCGTTTATTTCCTGATAGGACTTGATGTATTGCAAGGACTTCGCAAAAAGGGTTTTACCGGATCGTCCTTCGAAACCTTCACTAATCCGACTATCGGTTAAAATGATGGCTTTAAGCTTACTATCGTAGAAAGAGTGGGCCAGATAACCCATTACGCTCCGCAGGGCTTGAAATCGTTCTTCGTTTTGGGATATGTTTTTCAGAAACTGAACGAAATCGAACGGCTTCTCTTCTTCCAATTTGGGATGAATCGGATGTGGAATAACCTGACGCTTCCATATCTTCCCTCGTAATTCGCGATAAGGCATGAAGTCGATTCCTTGGGCTGTGATTTTCACAAAACTATTTTGAAAAAATAAATAGGCGGTATCGCGGGTATCTTGTACAAACCGGATGGGTTCCTTGGGGTTCAACAAACTGAAGCGCTTCTCATTAAAGTAGTGTCCCGGATTTCGATAGAACTTTTCCATGAGCATCTCTTTGCCAAAATTTTCTTCAAGCTGATTCGGTAAACTTTCAAACTGAGCAAAAAAATCGTCCTGAATCTGATTGGAGCTTACCTGGCTTAAGACATTGTTTTCGTTCTTCACAATGAGGCTAATAAGCTCAATGTCATAACGCAAATAACCTAACTTTCGGAACAATCGGATTAGATTTAAGTAATTGATGCCAACATCTTTGATCTCATTTTCATTGTCTCGATTCAGAAAATAAATCGATCGCAAATCAGCCTCCGTTACTCGTCGATGATTGAGCACTAACTGCGAATGCTGATCTTGGTGTAAAATCGCTTCTAATTCCCCACTGATTAATAAGTCGTTTACATCTTTCGGTTCGGGCAGTAGCAGTTTATGAACCGACAAATAGTGTAAGGAAGAGCGCTGCAATAGTTCTATCCAATAGGTTGCATACTGCTCGCCAGCCTGATCGGGATCAAATGCAAGGACGATATGTTTGTGATCGAGTAGCTTTCGTAATTTATCGGCCGAACTAAAGCGATTGGAAGTACTAATGAGTGCTAAAGCTGATTTTCCCAAGCTGTAAAGGGAAAGGGCATTGATGATTCCTTCTGTCAGGTAGATGGTTTCTTCCTCCTTTCGAAAGGTGGCATCGAAAAATGCATCCTGGAGAATACTTCCGGGAAGGTTTTTCTAGGTGATCTCGGCGGG
>CALGAK010000009.1 GCA_937954085.1 uncultured Bacteroidota bacterium | reverse complement strand
TTTAACATTCTCGTAAGTGTGTTTTGTGGTATTATCTCTTCCGCGTCGCGACGGTGAAAATACCATGATGGGCGGATTCGCTCCAAAGGCATTGAAAAAGCTAAACGGAGATAGGTTTTGTCGGCCGTTGCTATCGATGGTACTTACCAGCGCGATGGGCCTCGGTGCGATGGTGTTCAGCATCAGAGTAAAAAACTCCTGAACCGACACATCGCCAGGTGTAAAGGATTGAAAGCTTGTTGGCGTTTGCATAAATACTTGGCAGCGTTTTGTCTTAAATACTAGCTTTTAGCAGGTAATACTTTGGTTAGGGATTCTCCAAATCCGACTCGAACCCCATGTTTTTCAGCGTAAGCTTTCATGCGGATACTGTCCCCATCGTGAATAAAGCTGCGCTTGCTTCCGTCGGATAATTCAATGGGTTTCGTTCCTTTCCAGGTGAGTTCCAGCATAGAACCGTAACTGTCGGGTGTTGGACCACTAATTGTTCCGGAAGCATACATATCGCCCACGCGAATATTACATCCGTTTACCGTATGATGGGCCAACTGCTGAACCATATTCCAATACAGGTATTTATAGTTCGAATGGCACACTTTGCTGGGAGATCCTTTCTCCGGGAATAATTCTACTTCGAGGTTTATATCGTAGCTGTGCATTCCTTCGTAACGGAGATATGGAAGCACTTCCGGGTCTTGTGCCGGGCTTTCAACCGAAAAAGGTTTCAGAGCATCCATGGTTACAATCCACGGGGAAATGACCGAGCCAAAATTTTTACTCAAGAAGGGGCCCAGTGGAACGTATTCCCATTTTTGAATGTCGCGAGCCGATAAATCATTGAAGATGACCATTCCAAAGATATGATCCATCGCAGCTTCAGTCCGAACTGTTTCACCGAGTTGAGTGTCTTTCCCAATGATGAAAGCCATTTCCAATTCGAAATCGAATTGCTTGCTGGGTCCAAAAACGGGAGGTTGGTCATCGGAAGGTTTTAATTGACCTTTAGGACGATGAATGTGCGTACCGCTCACCACAATCGAACTACTGCGTCCGTGATAAGCAACCGGTAAATGCTTCCAGTTAGGTAGCAAAGCATTGTTGGGATCGCGAAACATGGTTCCTACATTGGTTGCATGTTCCATACTGGAATAAAAATCGGTATAATCCCCAATGCGAACGGGCAAATGCATCTGAACATCTTCCACATCGTGCATGATGTATTTAAACTCTTTGGTTTCTTCTTTCCAAGGACTATCAGCCTTGAAAACCTCGATTAGCTGTTGCCGGACCCATTGCCATTGATCTTTACCCAGGGAGATAAAATCGTTCAGGTAAGGATTTAGGAAGATTCGTGGATTGAACCCATGCTGATCCCAGTCGAGCAAGCGGGATAATTCATACAAATCGATGATTTGATGACCGATACGCGTTGCTGCACGCAAGGTTTTGATATGGGTGGAAAAAATTCCGAAGGGAAGGTTTTGCAAGGGGAAATCACTCCCCTGCTCCACCGGTATCCACGATTTTAATTGAAAGAATTCTTTTTCTTGCATCATCATACGTTTCCTATAAAGTTCCTCGACTTTGTTGTTCTAATTCAATGGATTCGAATAAAGCTTTGAAGTTTCCTTTTCCGAACGACTTAGCTCCTTTGCGCTGAATAATTTCGTAGAACAAAGTGGGGCGATCTTCTACCGGTTTGGTGAAGATTTGAAGTAGATACCCTTCTTCATCCCGATCGACCAGAATACCCAAATCGGCCAAGACTTTAATCTCTTCGTCGATGCTACCCACTCGATCGAGTACCGTCTGATAATACGTATCCGGAACGTGAAGGAATTCGACTCCCCTGCTCCGTAAATTGGAAACTGTTTCAATAATGTTGTCGGTAGCTAAAGCAAGATGCTGAACACCTGCACCGTGGTAAAAGTCGAGGTATTCTTCAATTTGCGATTTCTTCTTACCCTCGGCTGGTTCATTAATGGGGAATTTAATGCGCATATTGCTGTTAGCCATCACCTTACTCATTAACGCCGTGTATTCGGTCGAGATGTCTTTATCGTCGAACGAGATGAGTTGAGAAAAGCCCATTACTTCGGCATAAAATTTTGCCCAAGTATTCATTTCACCCCAACCTACATTACCTACCATGTGATCGACGAAGAGCAAGCCAACATCGCTTGGTCGATAGCTTGGGTTCCAGGCGATAAAACCGGGTTTGAAGACACCCTGATAATTTTTTCGTTCAATGAACAAATGAATGGTTTCTCCGTAAGTATAAATCCCCGATTGAATGAGCTCACCCTGCTCATCTTTCAATGAGGTTGGTTTCATGTAAGGTTTTGCTCCTCGCTTGGTTGTTTCTTGAAAGGATTTCGTGGCATCGTCGACCCAAAGAGCGACAAACTTTACTCCATCGCCATGGAGTTTGCAGTGCTCGGCTACTTCGGAATCAGGATGAAGATGGGTGGTAAAAACCAAGGTAATTTTTCCCTGACGTAAAACGTAGGAAGTCCTGTCTTTTAATCCGGTTTCCAGTCCTGCATAGGCAACTGGCTGGAATCCAAAGGCGGTTTGATAATAATGTGCTGCTTGTTTTGCATTACCCACAAAAAACTCTACGTAGTCGGTTCCGTTAATGGGCAAAAAATCGGTTGAATTTGTCATGATATGAGGATTTTAAAATTATTCAATTAACCAAGATTGATAATAATCGGGGTTTTCAATAGCCAAAGCTTGTTTCGTGAGTTTGAGTGGACGGAAAGTATCGACCATAACAGCCAATTCCTCGGTTGCTTTTTGTCCGATGCTTCGTTCGGCAGCTCCTGGATGTGGCCCATGCACAATGCCGGTAGGATGTAAGGTAATCATACCGCGTTCAACATGGTTGCGACTCATAAAATCACCATCGACATAATATAGAACCTCGTCGGAATCTACATTCGAATGGTTATAAGGGGCAGGAATCGATTCCGGATGATAATCGTACAATCGAGGAACAAAAGCACACATCACGAAGGTAGGTGTTTCGAAGGTTTGGTGCACGGGTGGTGGTTGATGAATTCGACCAGTTATCGGTTCAAAGTCATGAATCGAAAGTGCGTAAGGATAATGGTACCCGTCCCATCCAATCAGATCGAAAGGATGCGAAGCATAGGTGTAAGGCCAAATATGATTGCTTCGCTTTATTTTAACCAGGAAGTCGCCCATTTCTTTGTGAGTGCGCAAGTTTTCGGGCTTACGAAGATCTCTTTCACAAAAAGGTGAATGTTCGAGCAATTGACCCTGATTGTTCATATAGCGCTTAGGGAAACGAAGCGGAGTGAAGGATTCTACAATGAAAAGACGGTTATGCTCGGTCTCAAATTCAATTTGGTAGATGGTTCCGCGAGGAATGACCAAGTGGTCACCATAACCAAAGGGAAGGTCACCATAAATGGTATGTAGGACGCCTTTTCCTTCGTGCACAAAAATCATTTCATCGGCACCACTATTTTTAAAAAAGTATTCTTTCATGGAATGGCGCGGAGCAGCCAGACTGATATGCACATCGTCGTTTACCAGGACAGGAATGCGACTTTCAAGGTAATCGTCGCATGGATCAACTTTAAAACCAGAGAAACTTCGATGTTGCATATTTTGCTCCATCGCAATTTCGGGTGCAACGGAATAAGGCTCTCCAATATGTTTCACCATGGTAGGTGGTTTGGAATGATAAACATTGGAATAGGTGTCGGAGAAGCCTTCGGTTGAAACGAGTTGTTCGTAATACAATTCTCCATCCTCCTGACGAAAAATGGTGTGCCTTTTTTTAGGGATACTCCCTAGAGTAAAATAGTGTGGCATAAGGAAAAATTTTAAAATAATTGTCTTGAATTAGTTAAGAAAAGTCCATTTCCGGAACTTCTCCTTCAATAATTAGGCGGCCACTTGTAGCTGCCTTGATCTCGTCGATACTAACTCCGGGAGCGCGTTCGAGCAGCTTAAACCCGTCACCGGTTACTTCGAGCACGGCCAGATTAGTAACAATTTTTTTTACGACCCCTTTACCGGTTAAAGGTAAGGTACATTCAGGTAATAATTTAGAGTTCCCGGCAGGATCGGTGTGCATCATAGCAACGATGATGTTTTTTGCTGCTGCCACCAAATCCATGGCACCTCCCATTCCTTTTACCAGCTTGCCGGGTATTTTCCAACTCGCAATATCGCCCTTTTCCGATACCTCGAAAGCACCCAAAACGGTGAGATCGATATGCCCGCCACGAATCATGGCAAAACTGGTCGAAGAGTCGAAAAATGCAGCTCCCGGAGTTGCGGTTATCGTTTGTTTCCCAGCATTAATGAGGTCGGCATCTTCTTCCCCTTCGAAAGGAAAAGGGCCGATTCCCAACAAACCGTTTTCCGACTGCAAGACAATTTGGAGTCCTTCGGGTATGTAATTCGCAACCAAAGTAGGAATTCCAATTCCTAAGTTAACATAGTAGCCATCCTCGAGCTCGCGGGCTATGCGTTGAGCAATTTGATTTTTATCTAAACTCATCCTCTTGATTTTCGGGTAGTTACAAATTCAATTCTTTTTTCGTAGTCGTTCCCTTGAAAAATTCTTTGAACAAATACACCGGGAGTGTGGATTTGATTCGGGTCTAAACTACCGGCCGGAACCAACTCTTCGACCTCGGCTATGGTGATTTTTCCGGCCATTGCCATGGCTTGATTAAAATTATTGGCGGTGGCTCTATAAATCAGATTTCCCATGGTATCGCCTTTCCAAGCCTTCACAAAGGCAAAATCGGCTTTTAACCATGCTTCCATTAAATACATGCGGCCATCGAAGGAGCGCACTTCTTTCCCCTCGGCTACTTCCGTTCCGAATCCGGCTGGCACAAAAAAAGCAGGAATACCAGCCCCTCCAGCTCTAATTCGCTCGGCTAAGGTCCCTTGTGGAATTAATTCAACTTCCAATTCACCCGATAATAACTGCCGCTCAAATTCCTTATTTTCACCTACATAGGAACTAATCATCTTTTTAATTTGATGCTTCCGCAGCAAAGCTCCTAATCCAAATCCATCTACTCCGGCATTATTGGAAATACAAGTAAACTGGTTGAGGGAGGTTTGAGCAATGGCCTCGATGCTTTTTTCGGGAATTCCGCATAAACCAAAACCACCGAACATAAGAACCATTCCGCTTGCTAAGCCCTGAATGGCCTCTTCGGCATTTTGAACAACTTTTTTTGACATGTATTGAATCGTTTGGATGGATGATACTTTAAGGTTCAGCCTGCTTAACTGGACTGAATTTAAATTGCGTCAAATATTATAAAGTTTGGGAAGCTATCCAATTTCGTTTAGACATATTTAACACAATCCGATTTCTAAGTCTTTTTTTGCTAGAACCGACTGTCGTTAAAGGCTAACAACATTGCAGACGGTTTGTTGGATCGGACCCTTCAATTTTGACCTTTGGGGCTAAATAAGATTCCTATATTTGCAAAAAATCCTCAGCAGAATTCAATTTCTTCTGATTGCGATTTTTCATTTTTCATTCAAAATAACTGCGAATAAGTATGTCTGACATTAAAAAGCCCACTATTCTCCTAAGTAACGACGATGGAATTCATGCAAAAGGAATCAATTCGATCATTCCGCTGCTTCGAGAATACGGAAATTTGGTTGTAGTGGCTCCTGAGCAAGGACAATCGGCTCAATCGCACGCCATTACGATTAAAGAACCCTTATTTCTTAAGAAAATTCACGAAGAGGAAGGTTTAACTAAATATGTTTGCTCCGGAACATCGGTAGATTGCGTGAAAATGGCTCTTAACAATATTTTATCCGAGAAACCCGACTATGTGGTTTCAGGAATCAATCATGGTACGAATGCGGCTATTAGTGTTATTTATTCCGGAACAATGGCTGCTGCTTTAGAAGCCCATATTCATGGAATTCCCTCAATTGGTTTTTCCGTAGTCGATTATTCCGAAGATGCCGATTTTACAGCTTCGGTTCATTTTGCACGAATAATTCTCGATCAGCTTTTTCCTTCTCGTGAAAGTGGTTTTTGTTTCAACGTCAATGTGCCTAAAGGCCCTATCGATTCGATTCATGGAATAAAGGTGGGAAGGCAAGCCCGCTCGAGTTGGGTCGAAAGTTTTGAAAAGCGAACCAATCCGGCTAAAAAAGATTACTACTGGCTAACCGGACATTTCATCAACTTTGAACCCGATGCAGTAGATACCGACGACTGGGCTCTACGGAATGGATATGTATCGATTGTTCCGGTACAAGCTGATTTTACGGCTCATCATCAGGTATCTGAATACAAGCATCTGGAAACGAAGGTTCTAAACCACTCATCGAAGTAAGAATGGCACTACGCTCAACCTACGATCAAGTCTATATTGGTCTCTTGACCGGCATTTTATTCCCCTTCATAGGAATGATTATCTTCTATCAGTATCATTTTGATACATTGACTCTGATGGAATTTTTTCAACAAATTCAGCGTCTCAATAAACTGCCGCAAGTAATTAGTATTGGCGTAATTACGAACCTGGCTGCCTTTTATCTTTTCTTGTGGAAGAAATTCTATTACGGAGCCAGAGGAGTGTTAGCGGCCACTTTTCTGTGGGTGCTCATTGTGGTAATTCTTAAATACTTTGTTTAATCTATTTTCATGAGATATTTTTTGGTAGCGGGCGAAGCATCTGGCGATTTGCATGCATCGAATCTGGTAAAATCCCTGCGTACCATCGATCCTGAATTTGAAGCCAAAGCCTGGGGGGGCGATCGCTTGCAAAATGCAGGGGCGACTCTTACAAAACACCTCTCGGAATTAGCCTTTATGGGCTTTGCAGAAGTAGCTAAAAACATCCGAACCATCCTCCGGAATCTCAAACAATGCCAACAGGAAATTCTGGAATATCAACCTCATGCCCTCATCTTAGTCGATTATCCCGGGTTTAATTTACGATTGGCTCGTTTCGCGAAACAACATGGAATCGATGTCTATTACTATATCTCGCCTACTGTTTGGGCATGGAAAAAAAACCGGATGTTCCAAATCCGCGATAATTGCAAAAGACTATACGCCATCTTGCCCTTTGAACAGGATTTCTACGCAAAAGAAGGGATAGAAGTTAGCTACGAAGGGCATCCACTCATGGACGAGATACTCGCATATCGTTCCAAGAACCCTCAAAATGAATCGATTAACAAGCCATACATTGCCTTGTTGCCCGGATCGAGAAAGCAAGAGATTGACCGAATGTTGCCCTTACTGGTTAATCTAGCTAAGCTTTATCCCAACTATGAATGGAAATTAGCCGGTGCGCCCGGGCTAAGCGAACAGCACTACAACCAGTATTTAAAGGATTCGAACATACAGCTAGTGTTTGGTCAAACCTACTCGCTGCTTCAACAGGCAAGAGCTGCTGTGGTTGGATCTGGAACAGCTACCTTGGAAACAGCTTTGTTTCATGTGCCGCAGGTAGTAATTTATAAAACTAGTCCGATTAACTTCTTTCTTGCTAAGCAATTGGTTAAGGTCTCCTATATTTCGTTGGTTAATCTCATCATGCAAAAACCTGTGGTGAAAGAGCTTATTCAAGAGGAACTGGACTTGACAAAGCTGCAAGATGCTTTCAATCGCATAGTGAACGACACTACAGAGCGTGCCAGGTTGATTTCAGATTACCGGGAACTCGAACAATTACTCGGTGGTGGTGGTGCTTCTTATCGTGTTGCTTCGTCGATTTACGCCTATGCTCTTCAATCGCAAAGTTCTTAAGCTATGCAGACTGTAAACAAGAAAAGTTGTTTTTTTCGTTTACCCGGCTTGCTCCTTGGGGTGTGGATTTTTAACTTGTTTTTTCCGATTAACCTACAAGCTCAAACACATTATTCTATCGGGATTTTTCATCAACAACACATCAAAATGTTGATGATTACGCCACATGAAGGTGAATATAAGATTAAATCCGCCGATAGTCTGGTATATACTTTACGCACAAACGATATTGTCAACATTTCCATCAGCGACGGATTCTTGCAATTAAGGGGAATTGATTCTTTCCTCGGTGCCTTTCAGGAATTGAGTATCGAAGGTCACCTAAGTAAGAATAGTTTACGGGTTAAACTGGTTATTCCTGGAAAAGACGCTCGGATTTATCCTGATAATTTGCGCGTTTTCGCAAAAGAGAAAAGAATTCAACTCGTGAATCGGGTTGGTGCACAAGCTTATATAGCCGGAGTGGTTGAATCGGAAGGAGGCCCGTCGGCCCCGTTTGAGTACTACAAGGCCCAGGCTCTTCTTTGTCGCACTTATGCTCAGGGGCATTTGCATAAGCACCGAGAAGAGGGTTTTCAACTATGCGATGGTGTGCATTGCCAGGCCTATCATGGGAAAGCAACGCACAACGATTTAATCCCGTTGGCGGTAGAAGAAACCGGCTCAGAGGTCATTATCGATGAATCGGGAAAGCTGATTACGGCAGCTTATCATTCTAACTGTGGTGGACAGACGGTCAATTCAGAGCATGTTTGGGTTCAAGCACTACCCTATTTGCAAAGTATCGATGAGCATTATTGCTTAAGTTCGCCCAATGCTCGATGGGAAAAAGAGGTTAGTCTCAGTGAGTGGGTCGAATACCTCGGGCAACATGGAATTGATCCATCGCAAGAATGGAGTCAGGAAAACCTCGCATTCGTTCAAAAAGAGCGAAGACAGTTTTACGTCGTAGCAAACGATTCGCTCGAGCTTAAAAAGTTACGCAGCGATTGGAAATTAAAATCGACCTATTTCAGTGTCATTCCTGTAGAAGAAATCCTGTTCATCGACGGGAAAGGCTATGGACATGGCGTTGGGATGTGTCAGGAAGGAGCTATGTCGATGGCCCGAAATGCTTACGATTATCGTGAAATTATTCACCATTATTATCAAGGGGTGAGGATTGTATCTCGACCTTAATTTGAGGTTTTACTCAGAATCCATTTTTCCCAGAATCCGTGCTCTTCTTTTGGAATTGAATCAAACTCAGCCGCTAATAATTGCTGCAATTTCCGCTGAGTAATGCCACTTTTGATTTTGCCATCTTTTACGAAGGAAACTTGTCCTTTTTCTTCTGAAACAACAACCACCAAGGCATCACTGATTTCGCTAATACCCACTGCGGCCCGATGTCGGGTTCCAAAGCTATCGCTTAGGTTTTTTTCCGACAGGGGAAGAATAGTGCGCGCTGCTACAATTTTATTTCCTGCAATAATCACTGCCCCGTCGTGCAATGGACTATGCTTTTGGAAGATGGCATTTAGCAGTGAGGAAGAGGTATCCGCGTTTAGAACGTCTTTGAACTGCAAGGTATCCGATAAGTTATCGTTTTTTTGCAGCACGAATAAAGCACCTGTTCTGCTTTCAGCCATTTCAAAGGCTGTGCTGATAATAATTTCTTGGTTAACATTCGTGTGCATTGCGTTTGGACCGGCAAAGTATCGAAGCAAACCTGTTGGGTTTTTAGTAAGATTTCTATTCCCAAGCAACAACAATCCTTTGCGCAATTCCGGTTGAAAGACAATGATTAGTGCAATAACCCCGACCCCAATGAACTGCCCCAGGATACTACTCAACAAATGCATGTTAAGTGCTTTCACGAAAAGCCATATCAGGTATAAAGAGAAGACACCTGCAAAGATTCCAATGGCAGCTGTGCCTCGTAATAATTTGAAAACTTGATACAGAAGGATGGCAAAGAGCAGTATATCGATGATATCCAGAAACCTTACCGTTATAAATAGGTTGATCATTCCAACTTAATTTTGAATCAAAAGTATCATTTTTTGAGGCTTTTGGCTGCTTCTAATTTTTGAAAGATCTGAATTGTTTCTTTTGCTTCACGTACATCGTGTACGCGCAAAATACTTGCTCCTTGTTGCAAGGCGTACAAATGCAATGCGGTCGTTCCGTTCAATGCTTGTTGAGCCGATACATTCAACAGCTTTTGAATCATCGACTTACGAGAAATGCCCACGAGTATGGGTTTCCCGAACACGCGAAATTCCGATAAGCCTGTCATGAGCTGGTAATTATGATCGATGTTCTTGCCAAAGCCAAATCCCGGATCGATCCATACTTGGCTCAATCCTATTTTTTCAAAGCGTTTCAATTGATTGCGGAAAAATTGAAGAATATCAGTAACAACCTCCTGATATTGCGGATTAACTTGCATGTTTGCCGGTGTACCCTGAATGTGCATAATCAGATAAGGTAATCTTTCTTTTGCAGCCAATGTGGGTAGAGCCTCATCGAAGGTGCCTCCGGAAATATCGTTCACTAAAAAGGGACCATACAAATCGAAAAGTGCTTGGATTACCCTCGACCGGAAACTATCGATACTAACAGGAATGGTTGGGGCTATTTTTCGAACTAGAGAAAAAGCTTTCTTTAATTGAGCTAATTCCCATTCAAGGGGGACTTCCTTTGCTCCTGGACGAGTGGAATAAGCTCCCAGATCGATGATGTCGGCACCTTCGTCGATCATCGTTTCAAGGCGATTCGCCATCGTCTTTTCTTCGGTGTATTTTCCCCCATCGTAAAATGAATCTTCACTTACATTCAAAATACCCATTACCTGTGGTTCGCTTTGGAGGTGTGCAATACGATCAAAATAATTCGTCATCTTCCTTATTCCCTGAATTCTGGCTGTTAAACTTGTGCTAAAAAAGTATAAATGCAAATCTAAATGATTTTAGGCGGGTTTAGGCCGTCTAAATATTTCTATTTTTGGCTGCAAATTTTCAAAAATATGACCAATACACACGACCAATACCGACAGGTAATCGAGCATTGTAAAGCGGTATTTCTCGACAAAATGAAAGACTACGGTCCATCGTGGAGAATCATGCGACCCTCATCGCTTACCGATCAAATTTTCATCAAAGCAAGTCGTATTCGAAGCATTGAAGAAAAAGGAATGCAACTGATCGACGACGACATACAGGGAGAGTACGTTGGCATTATCAATTATTCCATTATTGCTCTCATTCAGTTGGAAAAAGGAGCTACAGAAGCACCCGATATGGACCTCGAAGAGGCAGAGAAATGGTATCAGCAATATTTCGACGAAGCTCAAAATCTGATGGAGAAAAAGAACCACGACTATAACGAAGCTTGGAGGTCGATGCGTGTTAGCTCTTATACCGATTTGGTCTTAATGAAAATCAACCGGATTAAACAAATAGAAGATAATCAAGGAAAGACAATTGTTTCCGAAGGAATTGATGCTAATTATTTCGATATTATAAACTATTCGGTGTTTGCGCTTATCAAAACCATGCTAGCGTAAACCCAAAAATTAACTACCAACATGAAGATACTAGCACTTGTCAGTCGTATTTTATTGGGAATTGTTTTTACTTTTTCAGGATTTGTTAAAGCGGTCGATCCTTTGGGGTCGGCTTATAAATTCACGGATTATTTTAGAGCTTTCGACCTGGCTTGGCTGGAGAGCATTTCATTGCCGATGTCGTTTTTACTTTCCGCAGCTGAATTCATGGTTGGTTTTGGTCTTTTACTGGGCGTTTGGCTGCCTCTCATGTCGTGGGGTGCACTCATTTTTATGACGATATTCACCCCGCTAACTTTGTACATTGCAATTGCCAATCCAGTAACCGATTGCGGATGTTTTGGCGATGCACTCGTAATCGGAAACTGGGAAACCTTCTTCAAAAATGTGCTTTTTCTGCTGCCAACCTTATATCTGTTCCTTAATCGAAAGCGAATACCCTCTAACTATTCTTTTTTCCCTCAATCGATTGCCTTTGTCCTAAGTTTAGCCATTATTACCGGAGTGAGTTATCACTCTTATCGTCACTTGCCCCTATATGATTTCCGTCCGTATAAAATTGGAACACACATTTTAAGCGAAATGGAATATCCCGAAGGAGCACCACAAGACGAATTTGAAATTCAGGTTGTGTATGCCAAGGATGGAATGGAGCAAAGCTTTGCCCTTAATAATCTGCCTGATAGCACCTGGCAATGGGTTCGCACAGAAAATAAACTCATCAAAAAAGGATACGAACCCCCAATTCACGATTTTATAATTGAATCGATGAATGGGGAAGATAAAACTTCGTATTACCTCGCCTACCCCGGATATACCTTTATGATGGTAGCCTATGATTTGGAAAAAACGGCCCTTACTCACATGCAGCAAATTAATGAACTCGCCGAGTACTGCCAGGTTAATGGACATGAATTCATTGGACTAACCTCGTCGGTTGGTGTGGTGGAAGATTTCAGTATGCGAAATGATTTATACTTCGATTTTTACACGATGGATGAGATTACGCTCAAAACAATGGTCCGGGCAAATCCTGGATTCCTAGTGTTAAAGGAAGGGGTCATCATTGATAAGTTTCATGCTAACGATTTACCTGCCATTTCTGACTTAAAAGGTGATTTGGCATCCTATTTCATGAAAAAGCATCAGCAAAAATCCAATCAAATGCAACATTATTCCTGGATACTGCTCGGTCTTTTACTCATTTCCTTGCTGAATCATTTTACTACAAAGCGCTAATTTTCATAGCTTGATTCGTTCAGGGTTCACATGGAATAATTCAAGTCCTGCGCTGGAATCGATTATCCAAAAAAAGATAGTCCCACTCCTTCCATTTCGCATAAATTGTTAGTTTTGTTCAGCCTAAACAGAATAGCATTTCAATGTCAGTGTGTAACCGGATTGAACCTTTCATAACATCCCTGCGGAGTATGCCAGCATCCCGTTTCAGGGTGCAAGTACTTAGCTCCCCTTTTTCTCTCAAAAACCTATCGGTTCCATCTGCTTGGTTTCTTGTTGTGCTGGTTCTTTTGTCTGCCGGATTATCCACTAAAGCCCAGGATGTTACTCCTCCGGCTCCAGTAACCCTTCGATTCGTCGATGTTAATCCAACCAATAATGATGTAATTATCCGTTGGAATCCGAGTTCTTCGGTCGATGTTGCCGGATACTATATCTATAAAAACATCGATGGCTATTGGATTCGGATTGGAAGCACAGTTACCGGAACGACCACCTTTACCAATGCTTTTGTTGCTCCGCCACTCAATGTGGACGAAGATTCACGTGCCAATACACAAATTGAACAATACCGTGTATCAGCTCACGATGGACCAAACGAAAGCGTTTTATGCGACCCACATCAAACCATCTATTTACAGTCTTTTTTCGACTCCTGTCAAGGTACCGTGGTTTTGTCCTGGAATCATTATGAAACTTGGTCCGACGGTTTACTAGGTTACGAAGTCTATACGCGTAAAGATGGAGCTCCCGAAGAACTCATCGCTTTTGTTCTTCCTGGTTCCAACTCTTACCTGCATCGAACCATCGAGCCTGAATCCAATTATTGGTACTATGTGAAAGCTATCTCCGGTAGCGGAAACTTTACTTCCCGCTCAAATGCCAGAACCATTTTTACCGATATGCCGCGCTATCCCATTCTGTTTAATGCGAATTTTGCCAGTGTAATTGAAACCAACCGAGTTCAACTGAGCTTTACAGTCGATCTAAATGCCGACGTGCTCCGATATAAAATTCTGCGCTCCTCCAATGGAAAAAATGGCGATTACGATACCATCGCAACAGTGAATCTGAATGCACTTGAAGGAAACCTTTTGGTGTACGACGACTATATCAATACGAACCAAACACATTATTACAAGCTGGTGGCCATTAACACATGTAATGTTCCATTTTACAATACTACCAATGTTGCAAGTAACATGGTGCTTACCGCTACCGAAACGGTGAATATGGAGAATGCAATTGTGTGGAATAATTACGAAGACTGGTTAGGAGGTATTGAGTATTTCGATCTGTATCGAATCATGAACGATCAATTATACAAGATTGCAAGCATTGAATATGGCGATACGGTTTTTGTCGACGATTTGAAAGATTTCATGCAAGATCCTCAGTATGCTTTGTTGAATAATCCGAACTTTATCAACCCCTCCGGCGAGGAGTATAATCCGTATTTAGCTCAACCTGTTCTGGATGGAAATGTCTGTTATTATGTAAAAGCAGTTGAAACGAACGATAATCCTTTCAACATAAAAGGCGAGAGTTTGTCTTCGGTAAGTTGCGTAAGCATGCAGCCTAAGATATGGATCCCCAATGCTTTCTCCCCTAATTCCGATGGCATCAACGAATACTGGATACCTTATGTTAGCTTCGTTGGCTGGAATCAATACCAGTTGTACATTTTCGATCGCTACGGAGCCATTCAATGGGAAACGTCTAATCCCAAAGAAGCTTGGAATGGTCGAACCCCCGCAGGACAAGCTCTACCGTCGGATATGTACCGGTATTTGTTGCGAATCGAAGCAGCCGATGGAGATATAATCGAGCGCTCAGGTTCTGTTTATCTCATCAAATAAATCCCAGTTTTTCTTCATGAATTTGCAATTATAAATTTTATATTTGCAGCCGATTTCGGGGTGTAGCTCAGTTGGTAGAGTACGCGTCTGGGGGGCGCGGGGCCGCTGGTTCAAGTCCAGTCACTCCGACTTCTTTTTTCCTTCCACTAAGACAGTCGCAAATTCCTGTCTATAAACAAAACTACGATGACGATTAAATTCCTTTTTTTATCCTTTCCCTTTCTTCTCGGTAGCTCCCATGGTACCCAATCGTTTGTTCAACCCTTAAATGATTGGATCCATGAAGGCTAAAAAAGCGGTAGTACTGCTCTCCGGAGGACTCGATTCTCAAATCACCCTGCAATTAGCGCTTTCTCAACACTACGAAGTCTATGCGCTATCATTCGATTATGGTCAGCGGCATGCCAGAGAAATGGACGCAGCCATCGCTATCGCGCAAAAAGCCGGAATAATCCACCAGATTGTCACCATGAAGTTAGGAGGCATTGCTAAATCAAGTCTGACTCAAAGCGATATCGCTGTGGAAGCTGGCGATTTGGA
>CALGAK010000008.1 GCA_937954085.1 uncultured Bacteroidota bacterium | reverse complement strand
TAAACCAGTGTATTATGAAAGCGAAATGACAAAAACATTCAGGGGCCTTTAAGGCAAAAGTAGCTATCGAAGCGCTACAGGAACGAGAGACTTTAGCCGAACTTTCGAAAAAGCACGACATACATCCGAACCAGATTACCCGTTGGAAGAAAGAATTTCTGTAAGCCCTCTGCCACGAGCGTATTGCACCATTAAAACCTGCTATTTTCCTTTGCGAAAAAAAGATGAAATCAAACGAGAATCGAGAAAGAATGCTGGATTTGGTAGGGGAATGGGAACATTCCGGGAAAAGTCAGAAGGCATTGCCCTTTCCATAGCTCATGGTTAAAACCGTGGGCTATGAGCCGTTAAGAATGGTGTGATTTGAATTAATAGTTGAGCGCAGGTATCAACCTTGTCTATTTTTGTGTCGCTTCTACGGAGCTATAATGGATATTGTTCATTTTGGCTACAAAGGTTTCGTCCCTACGGGACTGTATGTGGACCTCACAACTCATCAGTTTTGATTACTAACTTTTCTTGGAATCGATCAATGATAATTTATTCGTTTTGCTAAATAGGTTACCTTCCTTCAGGACTGTACCCTGTAGGCTTACAAAAATTCAGGAAGCTTCAAAAACTCCAAGCAAGCCACCGGCTTCGTCCATCAAGTGCAATCGTTTGGAATCCGTATCTAAATGGTAGGTTCGACATGCCTCCAGAACAGCTTGAAATTCAGCTTCGTAATGTTCCCCCAAGCAGGCTCGCTTCGTGGCCATCACTTTTAAGAAACGTAGCTCAGTACCTTCCATTTCGTAGCTACCTGTAAATCGATTACAACCAGTGTACCCCACTACTTGATTCGAAGTAGCTTTCAATCGGAAATGACTCCGCTGTTCGGTTGTTAGCAGTAATTTCTCTTCTCCTAACTGAACAAACTCCCAAACAAGCTCGGAAATAGGCGCAATGGACTCCAAAGGAGGCCTCGTTGTAATTTCATCCGATAATAAGGGCTCGTCCTGGGCTATCGGATAAAGCTTTCCTTGATTAACCCAATAAAAAAACTCATGAGAATCAACAGACAACATGCGAATCACATGCTCATTCCCCCGTACTTCCAACTGATAACTACCTTGCTCCAACAGGCTCTGTTCACTGCGCTCCTGGTAAAAAAGGACTCGTTCGTAATGGCCGTCGTTCTTCAACAGTAAGCGAGTTTCGATTCCAGGGCAATCGGCACAAGGCATTACGCCCCAATACACCCCATTGAGATGGGATTCTATGCTCTGAGAACTATTTTTATCGGGCTTGAACAAGCTACAAGAGGTTAAAATGAACAAAACAATTAGGCTTATGAGTATCCAGAATCTCGAAATCATGCGATGTGTTTTAATTTAGGTTAGGTTTGGTCTATTGTCCCACTTTTTCAACGCGAATGGTGTTGGTCTTCCCTTTTTCCTGTAAGGGCGAACTGGCGAGGAAAATTACCAGGTCGTCGGTTTTAACAAAGTGCTCTGTTTGAAGTCGATTCAAGGCTTTACGCATCGATTGGGTGGTACTCGTGCTGGCATCAAAATCGTGGTAAAATGCCCGTACACCCCATACCATATTTAATCGGCGGAGTAGGCGCTTGTTTTGAGTAAAGACGTAAATAGGAGCTTGTGGTCGATGGCTGGCAATCTTGTAGGCCGTATAACCTGAGCTGGTAAAACAAACGATGGCGGATGCATCCAATTCGTTGGAAATACCTTTGGCAGCGGCACACAATTCGTCGCTAATGCGTCGATTTACATTCTTTTTCAGCGATTTAAAATGATACGACTTAGCTTCCGACTCGGTGAACTGAATCACTTCGTGCATGGCTCGAATGGCCTCCAGCGGATACTGACCTACCGATGTTTCACCGCTCAACATCAGTGCATCGGCACCATCGGTTACCGCATTGGCCACATCGTTGGCTTCGGCACGGGTAGGCCGAAAATTCTGGATCATCGATTCGAGCATCTGTGTAGCAATTACCACCGGCTTTGCACTTTCGATGCATCGTTGTACAATTTGCTTTTGCACCGTGGGAACCTGACTAAAGGGCAGTTCAACTCCCAAATCGCCACGAGCAACCATCACCGCATCCGAGGCATCGATAATTTCCTGAATGTGTTCCAGTGCTTCCGGTTTCTCGATTTTTGCCACGATACCGGTCGATTTTTCTTGAGAATGGATTAAGTTCCTTAAAACCTCAATATCCTCCGGTTTTCGCACAAAAGATAAAGCAATCCAATCGACCCCATGTTCTAAGGCAAAAAAGGCATCTTCCCGGTCCTTTTCGGTCAAACTTGGCAAAGAGACTTTTGTTTGAGGTAAATTCACTCCCTTATTCGAGGATAAAGGGCCACCGTTGAGCACTTTTAACCGAACCTGATCGATTCGGTTGGTTTCTAACACCTCCAAACGAATTTTCCCATCGTCGATGAGCACGTGATCGCCCTGCGCCACATCGGCCGGAAATTGCTCATAGCTCAGATACAGCTTCTCGGCCGTTCCCAAACAAGCTTGGGTGGTAATGGTCAGCTCTTGTCCTTCGTCTAAATCGACACGATTTCCTGCTACCTTACCAATGCGAATCTTGGGGCCTTGTAAATCGGCCAAGATGGCAACACTGGTGTCTAATTCTACTTCTAATTCCCGGATTGTTTGAATCACTTTACGATGATCCTCATGACTACCATGAGAAAAATTCAAGCGGCATACATCCACTCCCATGGTGAAAAATTCCCGCAAAATCGGTTTCGATGACGATGCAGGCCCAATGGTTACCAGCACCTTAGCTTTTGTGTCGTAGGTCGTTTTCATAAGGTCGAAAATACAATAAGTTTCGTGTGTAGGATAATCAAAATACCTTAAGTAATTGCATCGAATCAACTGCTCCTTAGCAGCAAAAAGCAGTTTGTCGGGAACAAGCGTCGAGGAAGGAAACTAACTTTTTTCGAGAAAAAATGTGAAATGCAGCTAACTTAAAGTCAAATCCGGCTAAGAGTTAATAAATTGAGTATCTGGATTAGCTCAACACTTCATCACCTTGAATACAGCTGCTCAAGTGCAAGCTAAATCATTTAAAGGCGATGATGAACTGGTATTCATCGATGATAGAATTAGCTTAGGAAGAATAGCATTTCTTTCAATTCACCTTTACAAAATATTCAAAGGCATCGTTCCATCTTACTCCATAAACACCCGGAGGCAAATGTGCAAGTTCAAGTACCATGCTTTCTTCGCGAATAGGCTCCGAAAGGAGCAGCATACCTTCAAGCGAATAAATGCGGAGCAAGCTATTTTCTCCAGGCTTAAGATTACTAATTCGAACCCAATCGGAACACGGATTAGGAAATAGTTGCATTTTCACCTTAGGTGATAGAAACGACTCGATGATTAATTCCTGGCAGCTCTCAACTTCCCCCTCTTCCTCAATAGCTGCAAACACCTCTTGTTCAATGGTATAAAAAGCCGACGATGCATTAAGCATGAAACCAGCCCCAACCCCATTGGTCATCCATACAAAACCCACTTTTCTTGTTGTGTC
>CALGAK010000007.1 GCA_937954085.1 uncultured Bacteroidota bacterium | reverse complement strand
ACTCGGTGCAACGGCGAAGAGGCGAAAGCCAGCAACAACGAACTGCCGCGCGACTTCCGGCGCGTGGCATTCATTCTAGTTCAAGGGAAAGTTTGCAACTACGAACCAGCCAAGAGCTAAAAGCTAAAAGCCAATAGCCAAAAGCCTCTTAATCGATCAAGCCATGCTGCAGCGCATATCGAATTAGCTGGTAATTATTCTCCAAACCTAGCTTTTTAAGGATTCGCGAGCGGTAGGTGCTAATCGATTTATCGGAAAGGAAATTACTATCAGCAATTTCCTTAAGTTTCTTTCCTTTAGCTAATTCTATCATCACTTGGTATTCTCTATTAGACAAAAAGAGATGGGGATGCTCATTTTTCTCATCAATTTGATTTATTACAATCTGCTCTGCTAAATCGGAAGAGATAAAACGTTCCCTTTTCAATACTCGTTGAACAGCATTTACGAGTTCTTTCACCTCGGTTGGATAAGATAGATAGCCGTTAACTCCCGACTGAAGCATGCGAACAATGAAGGTTAAGTCGTTCGATTTACCCATGATTAGAATGGGTATACCTTTAATAGTAATGATTCGGTTAAATACTTCCATCCAATTTTCTTCTAAAGAATCAGGCAGCATTACAACTGCATCAATTTGCTTTTCTTTCATCAATTTAGCAGCCTCAATGGCGGTTTTAACCTCTAAAAAAGAAACATCTGCTAAATGATTGTGTAGAATAGATTTAACCGCGTAATTCCACAAAGGAGAACCGGATACAAGTAAAAGAGTTGGGGTCGTCATAGATTAGTACATTTGGGGTAAGTAATTAGCTTATTTCTCGACCGTATTACTCTAAAACCAGTTAAGATTTTAAAGTAAACACCTGTAAATTTTCATAAACATGCCATTCAAATTCCCTTACAATTTAGGAACATACTACAACACAAAGCGAAATATTTTCATGCTTTTGTTTGTAATAGTAAGCCTACAAGCGCCTCAGTAACTTTACGTACAAGGTCACGCTTTATCAGGATAGGCATCTGACTAACAGCTAAATAACACAATAATGAAAAATAAGGGTTTCGGTGTATCCTTCAAAATTCGGTTCATTGGGGGCTAAACCTGCTTTAAAAATACTTTTTCAAACGACACTAAACAAAGAATCACCTCGATTTAACAAAAAACACCTCGAAGAGGTGTTTAATGCAATAAGTTAAACTACACTATGCAGTTAATGATGATAAAAATGTTCGGGATTGGAGGCAATTAATGTTTACGAAACCGCAACCTGATTAAGGAACCACCGGCATATAGGATTCCTAGTGCAGTTAGCCAGTAAACACTTCCTGAAATTGGGGCGCCCCCACCCTGTGCTACAGGTGTAAGATCGGACGAAGAGCCGTGCTCAAAGGGAGGAGGAGGAGGAGTACCAATTCCTCCAGATTGAGCCCAACAAGTGGGCTGGATAAAATAGAGGAGAATCAGCAGGCAGATGGTTTTATTGCATTTCATAGGATTTTATTTTACAAAGTTTTTGATCTTCAAACGATACCGCTTTACTCGATCAACTTACTTTCGTGTTACTCAATTTAGGGTTGAATAAAGATTTTCTCATTGACCGTGTGATTTTTATCGCGCGTATTTACTAAATATAGGCCTGGGGCTAATGGCAGATTAAGTTGATTCTGCCCAGATGCCTGAAGTTGATTTGTATAAACCAATTTACCACCCGTATCGAATACTTCGATTGAGGTCAGCCCATAAAATCCATTGAGATAAACCGAAGATTTCGAAGCATAAAGCGAGGGGAGATCAGTACTTTCGGCTATTGGTTCTCCGAGGGATTTAAAGTAAAGTTCAAATCGGTCGGGGGTATCAAATTCATCGGCTGAAAACGTAAAGTACCGGTTCAACTTGACTGGATGTTCCGTTTGAGTTTTCAAATCGCGCAACCAGATTTCGCGGATATCTTCGGAGTATTCAAACTCCATTACAAACTCGTCAAATTGATTTTTAATAAACCCTAGATTGAATGTAAGCTCTTCCGACAAATGTGGAATTGAATTAGTAGATACAAGTACCTGTTCTACATTGAAGTAGAGTTGAGGGGCATAACCAGGCAAAAAATGAGCATCTGTTTTAAAATCATACCCCATAGTTGACATTGGGTTTTTAACAACCTGGACAGTTTGCAACGCATGTTTGTTTTCATCGTAAACAGTGATGGAGAGAAGTTTCTCTACGGAACTTTTAAAATAAGGAGTTGCATCGTGAAGTCGTGCCTTTTCAGGAATGGTAAATGATTCAGTAAATCCATCAACAGCAACTGTAAAACCTTGAGCCATAGGAATTACTTCACCAGGGAGCACATCGGTGTATGACTTATTTTGGGAATTCCAAATCTTGGCATTCTCAGCCATAGAAGTGGGAATATTCCAATCTGCCCCATTCCACTGCAAAGCGCTTGTAAATGGATTTCCTAACAAATGCCATCCGGTATGCGTTTGACTGGGCGAGAAAGTCAAATCCGTTACTATTACATCATCGACATTTAATACTCCCTTAAAAGACTGGCTAACAGATGCTTGTTCGTATGAAATAAGATACGACTGACCCAAATTAAACTCAAACCCACCATTCCATGCTTCAAAACTGCCTCCTTTATAATTAATCCAGGTATCGGATTCCTGATCCCATCCATAAAAATCGTAGCCATTCCCAACACCAGTTGTTTCAAAATCTGCGATCGGCTGATTGAAGACTGGAGAACTAATGTGATGCCAGCCCGCATCCCAGGTGCCCCAACCTCCAGTTAGGTACCGCTGTACTTCGGCCTTAACACCACCATAGTTACCTTGATGGATTAAGGATCCAGTTCCGGCAGCATTGGACTGAATAAATACCTGATAATCTTCGGTAAGCGTATTTCCACTAAGCAGATTCAAAACATCTAACTTGGCATTAGCGCTGATGGTTAGCATTGCGTCCAAATAAAAGACTAAATCGTAACAGTTTGCAACTGCTCCAGGATTGATTATGGGATATTGAGTAGCTACTGAGGGAATGATAGCTTGGAGGTATTCTGCTGGCACAACACCTTTCGACCAATTGAATGGATCGAACCAATCGGCACTGATTGAGCCCTCCCAAACATTTCCTCCAATTAACGTCACATCGACTTCGTTTGAATAGACAACATCGCAGCCTGGTTTCTGTACCTCTACCCGATAGCTCATCACTCCATAATCGGTTGCAGCCTCGCTATAACTGCTCCCAGTATGGGCAATGTCAGTCCAATTCCCATCATTCAACTGCTTTTGCCATTGCAGCACATTCCCATATGGATCATTTAAACTTAGGTTACCAATGCTTTGACCACTGTATACGATTCCTTCCAACGGATCTCTTGATAAGGTGCCAGGTTGAGAGTTTAGATTAAGGCTAGGCTTATATAATCCACCCGTTCGATTGGCACCTTGCACCTCGATATAAGGAATTGCATTATTCGCTATAGCAAAAGCATCCTCTGCTATTTCTATTGTAGCACATAACCCGTTGGTAAGGGTAACCGACATGAGGAGCCTTTCGGTCCCTGAAACGAAATCGGAACCGAGCGGTTGAAAAGGAACAGCGGCAAAAACCTGATAATAATAGTCGCCGGAAGATTGAACACCTCCCTGTGGAGCTAAAAAGAACGGAAAAATATAATTAGTTGTAAAAGAAACGGTTGGGTCAGTCCACCGTAGGGTTACGATTGCTGCCGATAAAGTGAGATTTCCTGGTATCGTATAATCCGTTTTCATTCGAACTTCAACCGTATTGGTAGAACCTTCAAACAAGCCCATGTCGATGCTTTGGGCAGAAATGAAAGAAGGATTTCCTGAAAGGAAGATCATTAACAGGAAGTTAATGTGAATTAGACGAAAAGAAGTTAAAAAGCGCTGCATACTAATTTGTTGCATTAGGGTTAACTTGGGTATGGAGGATATTGATAAGTACGAAATTAGCCATTTACTTTTCGTTTTCATGTCAGGAAATTTCTAGTGATTTGTCAGGACTAGTTGCTTTTTAAGGGTTCGTTCTGGTGTGATTATTTGAAGATTGTAAACACCAGGCCGCAGGGTTGCAAGATTAATTCGTAAGTATTTTGACCCGTCGTTTTGAGATTTACTCCAAACCCTAACCCCAGCCATATCAAATAGCTCTAACTTAACTGAGCCAGGGTGAGATAAAATAGGGAGGACAATATTGATGACACCTGAAGCCGAAGGATTAGGGAAGACTAACATGTCCTCGAAAGGGCCGGTGTGCATTTCCTGTTCGGATTGGATGATTCCTCCTGTTACATTCTTTCCATACAACGAAACATAGTAATCGCCGTTAAAATGCCTTACCTCTTCTGCATTGGCCAGCTGCAGGCCAAGCGATTGAATATTAGCTTCGAAAGCTACCACCACTAAGGCTTCATTTGGCAACCAATTTTCAGGCAAATCAGTTAACTGCACCGACACAAACGTAATGTAAGATTGCATATTCGACTGATAAACAGTATCCTGCCTGCTTAATCCAAATTGACTCGTGTAAGTTTCTAGCTCACTTAATGGAACTGCCCTGTCGGATAGCAAACGAAGGCTAAACTGCAGATTATCCAGTTTACCATTACGGATGGGTACATTAGTTGTTAGTTCAATACGATTATCTACTATTCGAATTTGGATGGGACCATCTGGTTCGGACCATGATTTGGCTTGATTCTGAAACGGCAC
>CALGAK010000006.1 GCA_937954085.1 uncultured Bacteroidota bacterium | reverse complement strand
AGTGAAAAGTTGTCAATCCCTAAATAGGGTTGACCGGTTGGGTTAACCTTTCGATTGATTATTCTGAATTTCAAGGGAGAATTACCTCTAACCTTTTGGATACAATGGTTAGAGGCAATCTCTTTAGCTTGAGCGAGGATGTTGCTAACGGCTTAGGGAATTTTAACCATAGAAATCTAAATTTGGGAAATTTGCCACTTCGCGTTGCTTGGTTAGGACTAATTGTTTATCGCCTTTTCGGGTCCGATAAATAACCAAGCTTATGTTCTGCTGACTGTATGCGGAACGATATAAAACGGCTACTAAACGCTCGGTTTCGAAAAACCCGGATAGATGCTCCACTTCGGGATAAAGGGAAACCTGGGTTCGGATAAACAGGGGAATTTCCCGCTGTTCGTAACGACTAAAACCCGATTCATCGACCACCTTAAAGAGCCAGGTGCTTTGCCTCACTCCATGATACGCTTCGTTGAGGCAAATAAGTCGCTTTTTCGAGAAAAGGGTATTGGACCAAAACCAGTTGACCCACCGATCTTGGTTCAAGGTCCAAAATTGATGGGTTCGCTGGTGAGAGGTCTGCACCGAATTAGCCAGCAAATCATCTAAATCCCACACCAGTGCCCAGTGAAAATTCGCCCAAAAAGCAAATGGTTTCGGAGCATCGTTGGTGTTGACATGATAGGCAGTTGCCACCTGATTTTCATCGAAAGGAATGAAAACAGACCGAACGGAGGAGGTAAAATCGACCAAGACCGCTCGATTGGGATTCGTATTGCGAATTAATCGTTGCTGGTGGTCCAAACCGGGAGCAAATGCTTGATACGCAGCCGAACTTAGCTCGATGATATCGGTATTCTCAACACGATACCACATGTGTTGAATATCGAAATCGATGTTTCGTTTGCCGCGCGCATCATGACTAAGGGTTAATAAGGCAAAAGGAAGCAAACCCGGCGGATCCACAATGGTGTAGTGATGATTTAAGGTTTCCATTCTATTCCTGATTTGGTAAAAAATGAGGCGTGTTCATGGCCAGGAAAGCATGCGTTTGTGAGA
Source organism: uncultured Bacteroidota bacterium (assembly GCA_937954085.1). Taxonomy (GTDB): domain Bacteria; phylum Bacteroidota; class Bacteroidia; order Bacteroidales; family M50B96; genus M50B96. The sequence continues at coordinate 2,301 of CALGAK010000006.1, read as the reverse complement.
ATAAGGTTCCTCCGCTCGGAATCGATTGGCTCTCCTGAATCTCGTCGTCAGTGAAATAAAAGCACCAGTCGGTATCGAGCACCAGGCACATGCGTGGATTAACACCACGGTCGGATTTGATTTTGTCACGCATATCGGTGGCCATATTCAATAAATCCTGCTGCAGGGTTTGCATTCGTTTGCGAAGTGGCAGGTTTAACACATCGGGCGAATAGCCATAAGCATGAAAACCGGGGTATTCCTTTACATCTTGTTTTTCTACTTTACCAAAAAGATGAATGGGAATTTGCATGTACATAGCGCTAAACATGCGGACAATCACGTATGGAAATCGGCCGAAGCCGGGAGTTTGAATCGGGAAATTGAAGCTTTTAGATTGATTTTTCATGGCTCTAAGGATTAAAGGGTTGAAAAAACTTGTTGTAGTAATTTTTCATCGGTATCGATACCGACCAGGACGGTGGCGATGGTATCCATGAGGCGAGCGGGAACGATTCGGCCCAAAGCTGTTCGGGAAGGCTCGAACCCCATGATGACTTCTTCGATAGAACCTTCTTGTAAATAGGCAGTTAGATACAAAATCTTCTCTAGGGTTTCAGGATCTTTACTTAATCGGTAAAATTCGGTTACACCTAGCACCTCGACCGTCAGGACCAGATCGTAGGTAGGCCGATAACCTTCGATCATGCCAGCGATAGACTCGGATCGGGTGCGGATAAATACCGCAAAAGTGTTTACGAACTCCATGGAACCGATATAGATATCGGACTCTCCTACGATATCGTTGGTCAACTGCCAATCGATCAAAACATGCTTCAAAGTCCCCACTTTGAGTGCGTTACGCAGGGGTAGTTTTTCATAAGGCTGCATCCATTCGGTCCAGGTGGTTTGAGCCGAAAGGAAGCGCAAATGGGGACTCAAATCGCGTGCATGATGGTTCAACATGTTAACGAGAGACTGATCTTCGGGCAAACCAACCTTGCTGGCAAAGCCCTGGCCGAACAGAAAATTGTTGCAGCCGAAACGTGACATTAAAAAGTTCATACAAATAAGTATTAGTTAATAAATCTTATTTGTATTCCGCAAAAAACAGGATTCTGGTCGTTTATTTTGACGCTTCGTCCGTATTATTTGACCACCGTGGTGACTTCACTCGGTTGGTACCCATTTAAGAGTTCGAAATACGTGGCAAAAATAGGATGCTTTTTAAGCTTTTGCAAATAAAAATTCAAAAAACGATTCATTCTCGAGGAATAATCGCTCTTGATACGAAGGAATCATTCAACTAGGATTCAAAACCGTCGAATAAGCCGATTATTATTCCCGGTAAAATCGGTATCATCGGCTTGGATACGATAGAGGTTCATCCCGGAAATATGACCCGATAAGAGCGATTTAACCAGTACTGCTATCAATTTCTCACCGTTGAAAAATCCCTCGAGATTACCGGGGCGAGGATGCACTCCGAACTGCGATCCGATAAAGAGTGGAATGCGTTCGGCTTCAATCCGATTAAACATGTTTAAAGGAACCTTCGTAACTAGCTCCGGGGGAAAATCGACTGGCGGATAGCCTTTTTCAAGCATTTTAAATCGGATTCGCACATAAGCTGGATCCTCCAACCATTTGCTAAGCCAGGCATGTTTCTGATAAAACTGATGAAAAGAATCGATAGCGTTCATAGGCATGTTATTCAGGGGAAGAAAAATAAGAATCGATGAAAGGTGAAAGCGTATTTAGCGGTCTTCAGCATCCATGGTTATAAAATTAGGGAACAAATTGCGTAAAAAGGGAAATTGATTGAGCAGGTCCTCCTGTTTAAATCCGGGGATTAGGATGAGCTGTTTTTCTTGTACCATTAATTGAAAACTTCCCGAATGCCTGGCCTTGTAGAACTTTATTCCGGTAACTTGAAATGCTTCATCGAGGGTTAAGAGCCAGGCATCGTTTTTTAAACCGGTAAAATCCAGCAAGGTTTGAAGGTGGGAATGAGAAAGATGCAAATGGATGGCCTCGTGCGACAGGAAGAAACTACTTATTTCGACATACGATTTACCAGCAGTATGCCGATTTAGTTCCCGAAGCCAATTCGGGTAATTGGATGGTTCGTTTGGGGAAGCTTGACTCATCGCTCTTTGTTTTATTTGGGTTAAACAGAAAATCCAAATTTAAGAAGAAAGTTGAGGTTAAGGCTGCTTCGATAAATCTTTCTTTTCAATAGTCAGCGTGGTTTCCCGGGAGCGGTTGGCGGTTGGCGGTTGGCGGTTGGCTTTGGCTTTGGCTTTGGCTTTGGCTTTGGCT
>CALGAK010000005.1 GCA_937954085.1 uncultured Bacteroidota bacterium | reverse complement strand
AGAACTAAAAGCGAGGGGGTGGATCGAAACCGAAAATGTATTTGGGAAATGCCTAGTATTGCCTAAAGCTGAAAGGGAAAAAATTATTCCTGCGTTGGCAAATGCTATATTGAACTGGCGTATTACATCAAATCAGGCACGCACTTTTAGCTTAATGGAAACCTTAGCAGTTGCAATAAGCGATAATGCAAATCATTTGGCAGGTGCAATTCGGGCAAAACTTATAGATGATGGTGAACGACCAAAAGCAAAACCGATTATTGACGAAACTGCCGGGGCTGAGCTTTTTGTTACCTTGCCCTGTTCAAATTACATGATTACCGTTAACGAAAGTGCCGATGCACTCGATAATGCAGAGGATAAACTAATTGCATTAATGAGTGAATTTGATTACGAGAATCAAATACAGCACTAAATAATTGAGCAATGAAGATTGATTTTCTACACCAGGCAGGTTTTATAGCCTGTTTGGGTGTAGAATTATTTAATAGGTAATTTTGGAATTCCAACTTCTCATGCGCATCACAGGAACTCATTTTGCTTACTTCCAGATTTGTCATCGTAAAATGTGGCTATTTCATCATGGGATTCAAATGGAACAACATTCCGACCTAGTGGGCGAAGGACGGTTAATCCACGAAACTAGTTATCAGCAGCGACCGAATAGGTATGTTGAATTGGAAATGGAAGGGATTAAAATCGACTATTACGATCCGGGTAAAAAGTGTATTCATGAGGTCAAAAAATCATCCATTCTCGAACCGGCACATGAATGGCAACTCAAATATTACCTCCATGTTTTAAAGAAAAATGGAATAACCGATGTTTATGGAATCCTGGAATATCCAAAGTTGCGGAAAAAGTCTGAAGTACATCTAAGCAGCTTGGATGAAGAGGCTATTGATGAGATGATCCGAATGATGAAGAGAATTCTTGAAAATGATGCAAGCCCCGAAAAAGAACGATTAAAAATTTGTCGGAATTGCGCCTACCATGATTTCTGCTGGTCGAACGAAATAGAAACAAGGGAATGAAAAAGTCCTATTACTTCCTAAATCCTGGCCGGTTATCCCGTAAGGATAATACACTGAAATTTACACCGGTTGATGAACAGGGAGTGGAAGGTCAGCCCCGTTACTTACCAGTGGAGAATGTAGAAGAGTTTTATTGCTTTGGTTCGCTCGACGCCAACAGCAGCTTATACAATTTCCTTGGGCAGAATCAAATAAGTGTTCATTATTTCGACTATTACGAGAATTACACCGGCTCGTTTATGCCAAGAGAAAACCTCCTCTCAGGGAAACTCTTGGTTAATCAGGTAAAGCACTACCTTAACAAGTCTCAAAGACTCGATTTGGCACGTAAATTCATCCACAGTGCATCCCATAATATCCTCCGAAACTTGATGTACTACCGGAACAGGGGGAAAAATCTTGATGGGGCTATCGAAGATATTAAGCGATACAGTGAGTATATTGAACAGGCAAAGGACATTGAAACCCTGATGGGAATTGAAGGGAATATACGCTTACGATACTATCAGGAATTCGACACCATAATCCAGCATTTTGCTATGGAAGGACGCAGTAAACAACCACCTCTGAATGAAATAAACGCTTTGATTTCTTTTGGAAATATGATGTGTTATGCACAATGCCTTCGAGCCATTCATCAAACTCAACTAAATCCGACCATTAGTTATCTCCATTCACCAGGCGAACGCCGTTTTAGTTTAGCTCTCGACTTAGCTGAAATTTTTAAGCCCTTACTAGTAGATCGATTAATATTCAGCTTACTAAATAGACGAGAATTGAAAGCAGACGACTTTGACATTAAGGTAAATTCGGCTGTTTTGAAGGATAAGGGTAAAAAAATTTTTGTAAGTGGTTTTGAAGCACGCCTTAACGAAACGATCAAGCACCGGAGTTTAGGTAAAAGCGTAAGTTATCGGTATTTGATTCGATTGGAGTGCTATAAACTAGTGAAGCATCTTATGGGGATAGAATCCTACAAACCCTTTAAAATGTGGTGGTAACAATGTGCGAACATGGAATACAGACTGCTGGCGATCGGTCCAGCTACAAAATTTAAGAAAGATGTATGTAATTTTAGTTTATGACATTGGAGAAAAAAGAGTTGGTAAAATGCTTAAACTTTGCCGCAAATATTTGAATTGGATCCAAAATTCGGTGTTCGAAGGGGAAATAAGTGAGCTCAAGCTTAAAGAATTACTTTCAAATGCATCGTCTATTATGAAGAAAGAAACTGATAGTCTGATTATCTTCAAGTCGAGGCAACAAAAGTGGCTTGAGAAACAGATTATTGGCCAGGAAAGAAGCAGTTTAGATCAGATTATTTAGTCGTCGGTGACTGAAAAGTTGCCGAGTTTTTTGGTCATGAACATTACCACTACCACCAAAAGTTCTTTGACATATTGAAAATGAAGCACTTAATAAATCTGTCGACCATCTAGGCTAAACATGTTTTTGAAGGTCGACAACTTATATCCCATAAAAAGGATTTTTCAGCAAGCTGAAACCCTTATTTTATCGTATTTTTTTTCATTTTTGCAAACGGCTATCAATCGTACCATACTGGAATTGAAATAAAATCTGCCGCAAACGTCCAAACCTGACTTATAACTATCAATCGTACCATACTGGAATTGAAATTGCGAACGATTTGTAATTTGATAAAAGATATTTCACGCTATCAATCGTACCATACTGGAATTGAAATGAATGTTATCGCGAGTGATTGCAGTTGCAGCCACACTATCAATCGTACCATACTGGAATTGAAATACTGCCGAACGATTGAGAAGCTGGTCGGAACGCCTCTATCAATCGTACCATACTGGAATTGAAATTTTGCGATGCTCTTGGAATCGATTTTAGCAGTCAACTATCAATCGTACCATACTGGAATTGAAATATGTCGTTTGCTTCGTATAATTTTTTTAAATAGTCCTATCAATCGTACCATACTGGAATTGAAATAAAGGTGCTATTTGGCTCACTAACCAGCACGAGC
>CALGAK010000004.1 GCA_937954085.1 uncultured Bacteroidota bacterium | reverse complement strand
CATCAAACTAAAAAGGAGGAAATCTTGTTAGGTCAACAATTATCGGTCGATTTCAGCTTAAGCTGGTCGTGCTACCTCGGTGGTGATAAACCCTGCAAACAGTGCGACTCTTGTTTATTGCGTATGAAAGCTTTTAAAGAAGCCGGAGTAATCGACCCATCATATCTATAAAACTATGCTAATTAGAAAATTATACAAATTCGAAGGTTCGCACATTGTGCGAAACTGTTCTTCCGACCATTGTCGGAACAATATTCATGGACACTCCTACCAGGTAGAAATCTTCATTCATTCGAACAAACTAGATCGAGGCTACATGGTAGTCGATTTCATTTTGTTGGATAAAATCAAAGAGTTAGTTCAAAGCTTCGACCATAGTTATTCCTTGTGGGATGGCGAGAGTCGGGAGTTTAAGGATTTTATTTACCTGTATAACAAACGAGTAGCTGAAATACCTGTTTCGCCCAGTGCCGAAGGCTACGCACTTCTTTTCTTCTATGTGAGTGATGCTATTTTAAAAAATACAATCTTCAAAAATGGCGAAGGAACCATTAAACTCCACTCTGTGAGAGTTCATGAAACAGTAACTGGCTATGCCGAAGTATTTCGCGAAGATGAAGCGTTAATCGACTTTGGGCTAAACGATATCCACTTTAGCCCGGGAATTCAGGAAGAGTGGCAGGATCCGGATTGGTTCAAAAAACTGAAAACCCAAACACCCTTTGTCAATCCCGATGTAAGCCTTTAGTCTTAAAATGCCAACCATTAAACTAGTTTCCGACGGGGTCTTTCCGATACTTCGGAATGGATCGGGCACTCACTTCCCGGTTGTTCCGCAAACCGGACTAGCCATTCCCGGAACCATCCAGGGAGAAGGAAAGTTAGCCGGTATTCCGGTTTTGTTCATACGAACGGCCGGATGTAATCTCCGTTGCAGTTGGACCCTGCCCGATGGGACTAGTTCGATTTGCGATACTCCCCTATCTTCGTTCGATACACGCGATTCGGTCGAAGTAGAGGTTAAGGCTTTGGTAGAAACCATCTTGCTCAATCGTGGTAACATCGAACACCTGGTAATCTCTGGAGGGGAACCGATGGTGCAGCCAGCCGCCTTAGGCATGCTTTTGAAATCGTTGAAAGAGGCCTATCCTTTTCATATTCAGATTGAAACCAACGGGACTATTTTCAAAGAAGAACTGGCCGAATACATCGACTTTTTCAGTATCTCGCCGAAGCTTTCAAGCTCAACACCCCGAACCAAAGCAGGTCCGTTTAAGCTTTCGGCCAATGCTCGACTCTTGCACGAAGCACGTCGAAAGCGAATCGATGTTTTGCAAGCTTTTATCGATCATGCTCGTCGTTATTCTCACAAGGATTTTCAATTAAAATGGGTTTATTCTAAGCTTTCCGATATCGACGAGATTAAAGCAATTAATCAAGAACTTGAGCATGTTGCACCTTCCGACAATCTGCTCATGCCACTGGGAGCCAACGCCGGCGAGGTGGCACTCACCGAACAGGAATGCCTCGTAGCGTGTATTCAACAAGGTTGGCGATTTAGCCCACGGTATCATATCAGCCTATTTGGCGACAAGCATGGAGTTTAATATGGAAAAACAATCACTTGAGGGAAAATGGTTGGGCCAAGAAACCAACTATCCCACATCCTACAATCCCAATTTTTTAGTGGCAATACCACGCACCCTAAACCGGGAGCACTTGGGGATTCAAGAGGCCGAATTACCCTTTGTAGGCTTCGACGTTTGGCATGCTTATGAATTTGGCTGCATAACAGAAAAAGGATTGCCGGTAAATGCTTTATTGAAGTTGGTTTATCCGGCCAATTCGCCCAATCTAGTCGAGAGCAAATCGCTTAAACTATACCTCAACTCCTTCAATATGCATCGCCTTGGTAAAACGGTGAAAGAGGCACTGGAAGCAGCACAGGAGCTGATTGTGAGCGATTTAACTAAATGTCTCGGAGTTAAACCAGAACTTCACCTTTTTACCGAAAACAATGCATCAACCCTAGCTTTCGATTTGGCTCATTATCCACGCATCGATTTTGAACCCTTTCTGGAGGACATGGAATTCGTCCATTTTGCCGAAAACCCGGATCTATTGAAAATCGATAAACACCAAGAATCGGTACTTCACTTTCAAAGCTCCTTACTTCGAAGCAATTGTAAAATTACCGCCCAACCCGATTGGGGAACAATCTACATTCGGATGGAAGGCAAGCAACTTCCCGGGCTAAAGGCTATGGCTGCTTACCTTGTCAGCTTTCGTGACGAAAAACATTTTCACGAGGAAATTGTGGAAGCTATCTACAGTCGCCTTTGGAAAGGATTCAGCCCCAGCTCGCTTTTAGTTTGTGCTGTTTATACCCGACGAGGAGGGATTGATATAACCCCAGTTCGTGCATCCCATTCTTTCCTTTACCCTTTATCTCTTAAAAATCCTGAAAAACTAACTGAAAAGCTCTTTCGACAATAGATGCGAAAACAATTCAACGCATCTTGCTGTTTCTCGCTAAACTCTCAAACTGATACCAATGAAAATGCGTTTATTATTACTCTCAATTTTGATTGCCACTTCGGCTTCTCTCTCTGCTCAAAGCTTCTACGACTTCACGGTGAAAGACATTAACGGCGATGATTTCGCGTTTTCTTCGCTCAAAGGGAAAAAGGTCATGGTTGTCAATACCGCCTCCAAGTGTGGTCTTACCGGACAATATGAAAATCTGGAAGCCCTCTATAAACAATACGGAGGAGAAAATTTTGTGATTGTTGGTTTCCCGGCTAATAACTTCTTATCGCAAGAGCCTGGAACCGACGAGGAGATCAAAGACTTCTGTGAAAAGAACTACGGTGTTACTTTTCCTATGATGTCGAAAATATCGGTTAAGGGCGACGATATTCACCCTGTTTATCAATGGCTTACTCTTAAAGAGAAGAATCATTTGGAAGACTCCGATGTTTCTTGGAACTTTCAAAAGTACCTGATCGATGAAGAAGGTAAATTGGTAAAAGTGGTATCGCCTCGCACAAAACCCGATAGCAAAGAAATTATCGAATGGATTAAGGGATAATTCTTCCAAAATGGTGAATAGGAAAAAGCTTCTTCTTACGAGGAAGCTTTTTTTATTTCTACTAGATTGACTGCATTAAGCTATTATAAATCAAGAAGAAAATTATAAATTTGCGAGCGTTCCAAATAATAATTGGAGTACAATAAGTGTCACCTAAACAACTTAAAACGATGATTAAGAATTATTTCATGGCATTATTAGCCATTGCTTTCCTCGCTTCGTGCGGGAACAACCCTAAAACTGATGAGAAAAAAGAAGTTGCTGCTGCCTCAGAAGAAGTTACTTCGGCAGTTTTAACCATAGAAGAATGGCCCGATGCCGCTGAAAACTTTGTGGACCAATCGGTTAGCATGGAAGGAACTATAGTTCATGTTTGCAAGCATGGTGGAAAACGTTTTTTTATTTCGAACGAAGAAGGTGAAACTCGCGTCAAGATTGAATTAGGCGACAGCGAAGCTGCTTTTAGTCCGGAGGAAGAAGGAGCCTACGTTCGCGTGGTCGGATTAGTAGAAGAAATGCGCGTTGACGAAGCTTACCTAGACGAATGGCAAGCCGAAATTGAAGCTAAAATTGCTGAGGGAGTCGAAGGACACGACGATCATGGCACTGGTGTACATGAAGGTGAAGAAGGTCACGAGCATCGTGGACAACACGAAGAATTAGAGCGAGTTGCCGACCTGCGTAAAGAGATTGCTGAAAACGGGAAAGGATACAAATCTTACTTCAACTTAGCCTATGTATCGCACGAAGTTTTAACCGAAGCTCCTGTAAAAGAAGAAACAATGGAAGAAGGACATGATCATGATCATGACCACGATCATAATCATTAATCGATTCTGACACGCATAAAAAGCGTTTATTTTTCGTTAAAACAGCCACTCAGCAATTGCTGGGTGGCTGTTTTTTTTCATAAGAAACGTACTTTTGAGGACAACTTTCGTTCAACCTTTTTTTCAACAACATTATGGACTTTAAATGGAGAAAATGGAATCGCGCCACTCATCGCGATTTAGGATATATTTTCTTTTTCACCACCATCATTTATGCTCTCTCCGGAATAGCTATTAATCACCGCGACGATTGGAATCCGAATTACCGTATCGACATAAGTACTGATCAGGTAGTATTTCCCGAAACTGAATCGGGGAAATTATCCAAAACACAAATAAAGGAGCTACTGGAAACCCTCGATTCAGATTTTGTGTATCGGTCGCATTATTATTCCAATTCCCGCACACTAAAAGTATTTATCAAAGATGGGAATGTCTTGATCGACACCCTGACAGGAGAAGTGCTAATTGAACAGACCAAACGCAGACCTATTTTGGCCCCCATGAATTACTTGCACTATAACCCCATTAA
>CALGAK010000003.1 GCA_937954085.1 uncultured Bacteroidota bacterium | reverse complement strand
CCAGCAACAACGAAATGCCGCGCGACTCCGCAGCCATGAACTGCCGCGCGGCTCCCGGCGCGTGGCCTGTCATTCTAGTTCAAGGGGAAATGTGCAACAACGAACCAGCCAACAGCTAAGAGCCAAAAGCTAAAAGCCAACCGCCATCAAAACTGCCGTAAGAATCGGACGTCGTTCTCGAAATACAAACGCAAATCCTTTACGCCATATTTCAACATGGCTAAGCGCTCGACTCCCATCCCAAAGGCAAAACCGGTATATTTCTTCGAATCGATGCCGCTGGCTTCGAGCACATTCGGATCAACCATCCCACAGCCCAACACCTCTAACCAACCTGTGTACTTACACACATTACAGCCTTTGCCGCCACACAACATGCACGATACATCCATCTCGGCCGATGGCTCGGTAAAGGGAAAATAACTGGGTCGTAAACGAATCTCGGTCTTCTCGCCAAACATCTCGTGTGCAAAATATAATAAGGTCTGCTTCAAATCGGCAAACGACACATTCTCATCAATATACAATCCTTCTACCTGATGAAAAATGCAATGCGCACGGGCCGAAATCGCTTCGTTCCGAAAAACTCGTCCGGGACTAATGGTCCGAATCGGGGGTTCCTGATTTTCCATCTCACGAATCTGTACCGACGAGGTATGAGTACGCAAAATGATATCCGGATTCTGTTCAATGAAAAAGGTGTCCTGCATATCGCGGGCAGGATGCTCCGGCGGGAAATTTAATGCCGAAAAAACATGCCAATCATCTTCTATCTCAGGCCCTTCGCTGATGGTAAAACCTAAACGACTGAAAATATCAATAATCTGATTCTTCATTTGGGAAATCGGATGACGACTCCCGGCCTCGCGCGGCAAACCGGGCAGGCTCAAATCGAGGGAATGATTCACATCCAAGCCGCCGTCAACCGCTTGCTTCAACTGATTCAGCTTATCGAGAGCGAAATCCTTCAACTCGTTCAACAACAAACCTACTTCCTTCTTCGACTCAGGGGCTACATGCCGAAAATCGGCAAAAAGTGACTGAATAGCACCCTTTTTCGATAAATACTGAATGCGAAACTGCTCAATCTCATCGCTTTGTGTCGATGTAAAAGCTTCTATCTCCGATCGTAATTGCTTAATCTTTTCTAACATAACTGACTATCAACAGCCCTTCGGCCAATCTATTTTTTGATAATGCTTACTTTGATAATGTTTACATCCTGCGTAGGACGATTATTGCGATCTACCTCAAGCGCTGCAATCTTATCTACTACGTCCATCCCTTCCAACACTTCGCCAAAAACAGTATAAGCTCCGTCGAGATGTGGCGATCCACCCACCGTGGTGTATAAAGCAACCTGCTCTTCTGTAAACATAGGCGTAATCAACTCAGCAAGCGCTTCTTTCTCTTTCTCGGCTATCTCGTCCACACAGGCATTAATCGCGGCGGTCGCTTTCTGCTTTTGCAAAGAATCAATCCGGTTCTTGTACGCAATATTCTCCGGCTTTTGTAAAAACTCGCGAATATAGGTGAATTTCACCTGCTGCTCCTGACGCGAAGAAAATGCTTGCAACTCGGCTTCGGTAAACACTTTCCCCTGAACAATGTAGAACTGGGAACCCGACGAACGCTTCTCCGGATTCATCTGATCGCCTTGTCGTGCAGCCGCCAAAGCTCCGCGCTTATGATACAAGTTGGGGACAAATTCAGCCGGAATGGTATAATCGGGTCCACCATTGCCCAGCGTTGTTCCAGCTTCCGCATTCCGCGAATCGGGATCGCCGCCCTGAACCATGAATTCTTTAATTACACGATGAAATAAGGTCCCATCGTAATAGCCTTCCTTGACGAGTTTGATAAAATTATCCCGATGCAAAGGCGTTTCATCATAAAGCTGAATAGTGATATTTCCCATGCTCGTTTCCATCAACAGAATGGGCCCTTTCAGTTTGGGTCCTGCCGTTTTGGCCATGAGCGATGATGCTCCCAATGCGAGTAATAATGTGATTGCTAGCGATTTAAATAATTTCATGATTCGTATTTTTTGAATTCGCGTGAAATTAGAAAAAATATGTCTTGAGGCTGCGAAATAAGCCTATTTTTGCTTCATTTAGAAAGCGAAAGCATACTTAATCGCAGGTTATTGTGCCACTCGTATTTTTCTTGCGAATGAAGCGGAAGGAACTTATTTTTGTATGCTTATCCTTTTGGAAACGAATTTAATACTCACTTTTAAGCTTTCATCTTCTTCCAAAAAGTAATCGGAAGCTCTTAAAAGGTCAAAATTGAAGAGAACATGAAGCATTTGTCTGGGAACCTTACTGCAGGATTTTCGCGCCGCCTGGCCGGAATCTTCGCGGTGCTCATCATGCTGGGCGGATTGGCTGCCTGCTACCCCGACCCGGCTCTACCCCGTGCCAACGTAAGGGTTTATGAGTTGGTCGAAACAGATACTGCTGTCATCGAAGTGCCGGTTCCCAATGCTCTCGTGCGTTTCAATCCTCCGGCCGGCGCATCGCAGGAAGATGTAGTGAAACATTCGCTCTTCCCTAAACTTACCGATGTGCGAGGCGAAGTAAACTACGAACTACCGGTCGAAGCAATGATCGAAGTGCTGGTTGAACAAGAACTCGATGGTAAAAAACGCTCCGCAACCGGAACTATCTTGTTTTACTTCGATTCGGTCTATCATGAAAAAATTGCGCTTAAAGCCTGGCCAACCACTCCCAATTAAAGCAACGTAAATCCTTAAAATCGCATCTCTTTCCTAGTACCTCAAAAAATTATCACCATGAAAAAAATACGAAGCTTCCTTCCAATAATGCTCGCAGCCATGCTCCTGCTCGGAGGATTTGCCTCCTGTGTCGAAGACGAAGATCCAATGGCCATCATTACCGTGGTTAAAATGGATGCCAATGGGCAAGAATGGCCGGTTAGTAACGCCGAAGTGCGCTTTGTGCTCGCCGAGGGAACTTCCCTGCTCCAACTCATCGAGTTTGCCGAAAAACCTAAACTGACCGATATCAGCGGACAAGTAACCTACACCGTTCAGCACGAAGGGATTGTGAAAATTCAAGCCACTCACGGAACAGGCGAAGAGAGCTGCGGACAAGGGGTCGTTATTTTTGCCGATAACGAAGTGTACGAAGAAAAAATCCGCCTCAGCGCTTGTTACGAATAATGCCGATGAAACAATTTGGCCTCATACTGAGTGTGCTCTTCCTTCTCATCGCCGGAAGCTTTACGGCCTGCGAAGAACCGGAAAATGCAGGAGTCGAAATGATTATTACGGATCCCTACGACCGAGCCATCCCCAATGCGAAAGTGAGCTTTTACAACCTGCCGGGAAACCTGCTAATCGAAGCACAAGGATTCACCAACGAAGCCGGCCGTTTCTACGCTGAATTCGCTTTCCTAGCCAACCTACGAGTCTATGTGCAAGTCGATAACTATCAAGGACAACGACTGGTCGGCGAAACAGAAGTGACGCTCGCTCGGGGCGAAACGCAGGAAATACCGCTCCAACTCGCTGCTCCCACCACACCGGAAGAAGAAGAAGAATAAACCATCCAACTGCGAACTAACCCGCATCGAAAATCACATTCAACCCAACTATTGAATGATCTTTAGCTCAACTCTTTTCCTCGCAGGTTTTCTTCCCATTTTTCTGGTAATCTACCACCTGAGTCCGCACCGACTCAGAAACACCATCCTCCTCCTGGCCTCCCTCATCTTCTACACTTGGGGAGCACCCGATTTCATCCTCATCCTCCTCGCCTCGCTCCTGACCAACTTCTTTATCGTACAGGCCATGAGCAGGACGAACAAGCCTCGCCGACGCAAACCGCTGCTAATCAGTTCGCTACTGATCAATGTTGGTCTTCTGGCCTACTTCAAATACGCCAACTTCCTGGTCGATAATGTGAATTTTATCCTCCAACAACTCGGATTCAATGTCCTCCATTGGCTCGAAATAGCGCTCCCCATCGGAATCTCCTTCTTCACCTTCCAATCGCTTACCTACACGCTCGATGTGTACCGAAAAGTGCACGAGCCGCTCAACAGGGTGCAGGATTACCTGCTCTACATCCTCATGTTTCCGCAACTCATCGCCGGACCCATCGTGCGCTTCCATACCGTGGCCGACGATATCCTCGACCGCCGACACAACGATACCTCCGAGGAGAAACTCCATGGCATCTTCCGTTTCATCATCGGATTATCGAAAAAAGTACTACTGGCCAATGTGCTGGGCGAACAGGCCGACAGCATCTTCGCTTCCAACGTAAACGAACTCAGCCCCAATCAGCTCTGGCTCGGCATTGTAGCCTACTCCTTCCAAATCTATTTCGATTTTAGCGGATACTCCGATATGGCCATTGGCCTCGGACGAATCATCGGATTCCGATTCCCCGAAAACTTCAATAACCCCTATGTTTCTCAAAATATTACGGAATTCTGGCGGCGCTGGCACATCACCCTGGGCGAATGGATGAAAGATTACCTCTACATCCCACTCGGCGGAAACCGGGTCAAAACAGTGAGCCGTCTCTACTTCAACCTTTTCGTGGTCTTCCTCATTTCGGGCCTATGGCACGGCGCCAATTGGACCTTCGTTATCTGGGGAGCATGGCACGGTCTCTTTCTCATGCTCGATCGGGCCTTTTGGATGAAATGGCTCAAACCCATCGGCAAATTCCCTCGCATCGTCCTCAATTACTTCATTGTGCTCATCGGATGGGTCTTCTTTCGCGCCGAATCGCTTGCACAAGCCATCGATTACCTGCGCGGAATGTTCCGATTTTCAGCCTTCGAGACACCTAGCCTTAGCGACAGCGAGCTGACTGTAAGCCTTTTACTGGCATTTTTCTTCGCTTTCATCACCCTAAGTTCCTCCGGCCTAAAGCTCGAAGCATGGTTCTACCGCGAAAAACGAAACGCCTGGGGGAACCTGAGCGCCAGCATCCTTTTTGCCGCACTCTTCATACTCAGCCTCGCCTACGTGGTTGGCTCCGATTTTAATCCTTTCATTTACTTCCGATTCTAAGCGTATGAAAAGGCCTAAACTCACCCTCCTCTTGTTCGTGGTATTTATGCTGATGCTTATACTGCCGCTTTTCCATACCCTCGTGCCATTCGGAAAGATTGCTCCCCTCAAAGGAGCTGTGCAAGCCACCGAAAAACCCGATTGGTCGTTCGAGAAAGGCTACGAAGGCAGCTACCAAACTCAGTTCGAAAACTGGTTCAACGATGAACTAACTCTCAAACCCTGGCTTATTCGACTCAGGAATCAGCTGCTTTACAGTCTCTTCAACAAAGCCAGTGCGCGGGGAGTAATCCGCGGAAAAGATAATTATCTCTACGAAATTGCCTACATCGATGCCTATTACGGACGCGATTACCGCGGGATGGACATCCTCCGAACCAAAGTGGCAGGCATCAAAAGCCTTCAGGATTACCTGGAAGCTCAAGGGAAAACCATCCTCGTTTGTCTGGCTCCGGGCAAGGCTAGTTTCTACCCGGAATTTATCCCCGACGACCTCCGCGGCGAACCAACCGATAGCACGAATTATCGGCAATTCGTCCAGCTCATGCAAGCCGAAGGAGTGAATCACCTCGACCTGAATTCCTGGTTCATGGAACAAAAAGATCAATCCGATTGCCTGCTCTATCCACAATACGGCATTCATTGGAGCTATTACGGTATGACTCAGGCAGTGAATCAATTGGCAGCTTACATTGAGACCTTGCGTCCGTGGAAACTACCCCGCATCGAAATCACCGCGATGGAACGGACCAGCACCTTGCGCTATGCCGATTACGACATTGGGCAAGGGATGAACCTGATGTTCAATATGAAAGCAGCTCCCATGTGTTATCCTGACTTCCGTTTCACCCAAGGGGAAGAGCTTGTTCGTCCGAAAACCATCGTGGTGGCCGACAGTTATTACTGGAGCATGCACAATGCCGGAGTGAGCACCCATATCTTCGGGCACGGCGAATTTTGGTACTACAATCAGAAAGTCTATCACGGCGACCACTCTCCCCACGAAACCGTCTCCGATATTGATTTCCAATCCCGTCTCACCCAAACCGACCTCGTAGTCATCCTCATTACCGAAGCTAACCTCAAACACTTCAGCTGGGGCTTCGTCGAGCAAGCTCTGTCGGCGTTTGGCTATTAGCTATTAGCTTTTGGCTAGAACTCTGTCAATCAATCGCTTCAATATTGCTGAAAGACTTACCACTCCCGATACGCTACGCCACCGGGATCTCTGCTGCGTTCCGACGTTCACC
>CALGAK010000002.1 GCA_937954085.1 uncultured Bacteroidota bacterium | reverse complement strand
ATTTCTGCCCGAAGGACTTACCTCGATCTTATTACCCAGCCATTTTTGACTCTAATGTCTCAAAGCATATCAGGAGAAAGCGTTCGAGCCGGCTATTATTTTTACGACCTGAATGCCAAAATCAATCACAAATTTTCCGATAAAAGTCGGTTTTATGCCAGCGCCTATACCGGACGCGATAAAGCCTATGCAAACCTGATTAGTGAAAACTCCTGGTATCAGGAAAAATACGAATCGCGCTTCAACAACCACTTGCAATGGGGAAACCTTACCACCATGATGCGCTATAACTACCAGTTTAATCCCAAACTGTTTGCAAACGCTACCGCTACCTACAGCCGGTACCAATTCGATGTAGGAATGGAGTATATCGATAGGTATTCTTACCTCGATAGTATCGACGAGAGCCGATATAGCTTTCTGTACTTGTCGGGAATCGACGATTGGGGAGGGAAAATCGATTTCGATTACCTGCCGTCACCGAACCATTATATCCGCTTTGGATTTGGAAATACCTATCACACTTTTCGCCCCGGCGTGAATAGTATGACCATGGCCAATAATGAGCTTTCGGCCGATACAACCTATGGTGCCGGAAATAAATATGCGCACGAAATTCATGCTTATTTCGAAGACGATATGAAACTCACCCGGCGCCTTAAGGTGAACGCCGGTTTGTATTACACCGAATTTTGGGTCGACGACACCACCTACCGTAGCTTGCAACCACGCTTGTCGATTAATTTTTTGCTGGCTCCTAATTTCTCCTATAAACTGTCCTATTCCGGAATGGCGCAGTTTCTCCACCTTTTAACCAATGGAACGATTGGCCTACCAACCGACTTATGGGTTCCTGTAACCTCCTCGGTTCCGCCCATTTTTGCGAATCAATTGGCGAGTGGGTTTGCCTATACCCTGCTCGACGAATACGAGTTTAGCGTCGAAGGATATTATAAACGGATGCATAACCTCATCGAGTACAAGGATGG
Source organism: uncultured Bacteroidota bacterium (assembly GCA_937954085.1). Classification (GTDB taxonomy): domain Bacteria; phylum Bacteroidota; class Bacteroidia; order Bacteroidales; family M50B96; genus M50B96. The sequence goes on along the minus strand of CALGAK010000002.1, from coordinate 15,299 downwards.
AGCTAGTTTCATGGGAAGTGCCGAGAATTGGGATCGTAAAATTGAGGTTGGCAATGGCGAAGCTTTTGGCGTCGAATTCTTCCTACAGAAAAAGGCAGGGCAACTCAGCGGATGGCTCGGCTATACCTTGGCCTGGTCGAATCGACAATTCGATGAGCTCAATTTTGGTCGATGGTTCCCGTATAAGTACGACCGTAGGCACGATGTAAGCCTTGCCTTGGTTTACGAATACCCAAAAACTTTTGGTAAAAGTGATTGGAAGCTGGATTTTGGCCTAACCTGGGTGTATGGAACCGGAAATGCAATTTCTTTACCCACTTCATCCTACAATGCCTTGAGCTTAACTTCTTCTTTTTACGGAGGCTACGATCCGTATTACCCCGACCCTTACGGTTATAACCCCAATGTAGTTGAAATTGATAACTACGAGAATCGAAACGATTTCCGCGAACCTGCCTATCATCGAATGGATTTCTCCATCAATTTTAATCGTCAGTTGAATGGTTGGGAAGATGGATGGAACTTCTCGGTATATAACGTCTATAATCGCATGAATCCTTTCTACCTCTATTTTCAAGACGAGTATGTTCAAATCAATAATCAGTGGGTGTCGATGCGTTCGCTGAAACAAATCAGCTTGTTCCCTCTCATTCCTTCCATTTCGTATCATTTTAAATTCTAATCGAATGAAAAACTACCCGATTAATCCAGAAATGATTCAGCGTAAAAAAAATAGGGCCCACCTGCCAATCTATTTCCTTTTAGCAATACTCGCATGGGGCGGCTATGGTTGCGAAACCGACGTAGAAATTCCCATCGATTACACCGAACCGAAACTGGTGGTAAACTCGGTTTTCGGAAACGACGATACAGCCAAAGTGTGGGTTACAGCGAGTAAATACATCCTCGATCAAAAGCCCATTGTAAGCATTGACGATGCACAAGTGGAAGTGAGAAATAGTCAAGGCGATGTGTGGATTTTAGTGCACGACGAAGATGGTTGGTACCGTAATCCGCTGTGGCAGATTATGCCCGGCGAAACCTACGAGCTAACAGTAGAGCACCCAAGCTATGTTCCGGTTTCAGCATGGAATCAAGTTCCAGTGGCACCTCAGTTCAATGCGATTGGCTTTGGCAATTGGATTACAGTTATGGAAGATGGATGGGATTACCGCTATCGCGAAGTAGAAGTGCGGTTCAACGACCCACAAGGCAGCGACTTCTACCTATTGAAATTTGCCATGCTTACCCCACGAATCGATTGGGATTACCAGAATAATACCGATGGCGATACAGTGTGGGAAGAATATCCGGTTGAGCTTCGTACCATGAATAGCGAAGGAGGACTCGATGCTTACGATTTCCGTAGCAGCTTTCTAATTAGTGATGTCCTTTTTGACGGAGGAGAATATGTTTTTTCTGCCCTTATGGATGAGTATTATTTCCAGGGCTACGATGGGGATCAGCACTTGAGGGTTTATTTGCATCGAATTTCCGAAGCTTACTACTATTACGCCTCCTCGCTCGAAAATTATCAGGAAACCGGCGATTTCTTCTTCTTCTCTCAACCCGTGCAGGTGTACACCAATATCGAAAATGGTTTAGGGATTTTTGCTGGCTACAGTGCGGTAAACGACAGTATCAAGATTGAAAAAATACCTTGGGATAAGTAAAGCTAGCTTGTGAAAAACTTCCCATACCTCTTCCCTAAACAGATATTGTTTCACTATCTTTGAGCCATGGCGAACGGGGGCTTTACAAGCGGGTCGATTCTTATCCGATTAAGCGTTTAATCCTTGGTGCCAAGTAGCGAGGTTTTCAAACTAACCAACTGAAAATAATGAGATTAGGTGTAGTAATTTTCCCGGGATCCAATTGCGATCACGACATGATGTATGTCTTATCCGAAATTATGGAGCAAGAAGTGGTTCCATTGTGGCACAAGGACACCGACTTAAAAGGAGTGGAAGGAATTTTTCTACCCGGCGGTTTTTCCTTTGGCGACTATTTGCGTTCGGGTGCACTCGCTCGATTCTCACCAATTATGGAAAAGGTAATTCAGTTTGCTAACCACGGTGGTTTTGTATTTGGCGTTTGCAATGGTTTCCAGATTCTTTGCGAAGCCGGCCTATTGCCCGGAGCACTGCTCCACAACGATCATCAACAATTCGTGTGTAAAAACGTGTATGTTAATGTAGTAAACCACGATACCTGCATAACCCGTTTGGCCGAATCCGACCGCCCTTACAAAATTCCAATCGCTCATGGCGAAGGACGCTACTACGCCGATAAAGCAACCTTAAAAGAAATGCACGAAAACAAGCAGATTCTTTTCCGATATGTCGATAAAGATGGTAAAGCTACTCAGGAAGCGAATCCAAATGGTTCGGTCGAAAATATCGCCGGAATTTGTAATGCACGCAGAAATGTATTTGGAATGATGCCTCATCCGGAAAGAGCGGCCGACGATGAATTAGGTAACACCGATGGACGAGTTCTTTTCGAAAGTTTGCTTTATTCGTACGAGAAAAAATATTGTCATTAGGTTCCTTGAACCACTGCTGCCCCAGTCTGTTTTAATTTCCGGGATTAATCGAGCAGAAACAATCTTGCTGTAAATCTGTCCGTTGAATCCTATTTCAGTGAACAATGAAAATTGCTCAGAACGGCTCCTTTCGAGGTCTGTTTGACGCGAATGGTTTAAATTTAAAAAATCGAAGAGATGAAACGAATTCTACTGGTAATCAGTCTTCTATTCTTGTTTTTTATTCCTCCGGTAAAAGCTCAGTTCGACGCTTCCACCAAGCTTCTTAACGCCGGTTTGGGTTTTGGTGTGTCGGGTCCTTATAACAAGCGCATTGCCGATTACGATATGAAGTTTGCCTTACCCATGTATGTATCCGTAGAACAAGGCATTAAGAACTTTTCCTTGGCGCCGGAATATGCCTCTTACATCACCATTGGGGCTTTCCTCCAGTATCATAATCAGTACGTTTATAAAGATATTGTTGCACAAAATCAGTCGTTTAAGTACGAAGTGCACAAGAATTATCATTTCATTGTTCCAGCCTTGATGGCTAATTTTCATGTGACTCCTTTTCTGGAAGATGCCGATATCAATTTCGACTTTAGCGGATTCGATATTTATGGTGGAGTTAGAGCCGGAGCAATCATCCAGTTGTATCGTTCAAATTTCGAAAACGACCCCAATATCGTTGATGTCCAGGAAGGAAACGTCGTTGTGCGAGACTCCTTTTTCAATCTGGGTTTGGGACTAACAGCCGGTGCTCGTTATTATTTCACTCCTAAACTTGCCGTTCATGGCGAAGTGGGTTTCGGTCTATATACCCTCAGTACCATTGGTCTGAGCTATCGGATGAATTAATCCCCGCTCGTCAAATTGATCTAGTTTAATAAGCCAAAGGATTGGCTTATTTTCTTTTGCCCCTGAAACATCAGTGCCCCGTATTATTCACTTACTCAATGGTAAGCGTTGAGTTATTTGTACGTGTTTTTATGGGACAAGAGGTTTTATATCAGTTGGCCGCAGGATTAATTCCGAAAATCGGTCCTTCCAACGCCAAGAAATTGATAGCGCATTTAGGAAGCGCCGAGGCTATTTTCCGTGAAAAGTCGGCCAATCTTCAAAAGATCGATGGTATCGGAAAAAAGATCGCCGATTCCATTAGCAAAAGCCAAGTGCTCTCGCGTGCCGAAGCTGAAATTAGCTTCATGGAGCGAAACGGAATCAAGCACGTGTATTATCGAAATCCGGATTATCCTCGCCGTTTGCGTGAATGCGACGACGGCCCCATCGTGCTGTTTTACAAAGGAGATGTGGAGTTTAACCAAGCTCGTGTGCTTAGCGTAGTTGGAACCCGTAAACCTACTCCTTATGGAAAGCAAGTGGTTGAAAAGCTCTTAACCGAGTTGGCCGAACGTGGGCATCGATTGGTTTTAGTGAGTGGACTTGCCTTTGGCATCGATGGACTGGCACACCGCATTTCATTGGAATTAGGAATGGAAAACTTAGCCGTTCTGGCTCATGGTCTCGACACCCTATATCCTCCCGAGCACCGCGAAATTGCTCAGAAAATTACTCGGCAAGGAGCCTTGGTTTCCGAGTTCTTTTCCGGAACGCGTCCCGATCCACAAAACTTTGTTCGCCGGAATCGAATCATTGCCGGTTTGAGCGATGCTACCTTGGTGGTAGAATCGGCCATAAAAGGAGGATCTCTCATCACGGCCGAATTGGCTATTTCATACGACCGCGAAGTCTTAGCGATTCCCGGTCGCATTACCGACGAACAATCTGCTGGATGTAATTACCTGATTCACTCCAACAAAGCAGCTTTGATTCAATCGGCTAAAGACCTGGAGTTTTATTTGAACTGGGATGAACCGACCCGGGAGCAAAAAGCTGTTCAGCAAAATTTGTTTTATTCGCTTAGCCAGCAGGAGCAAGAACTGCTCAGCGAGCTGCGCACTCATAAGGAAATGAATATCGATACCTTGAGCTATAAACTTAAAATGCCGGCTTCGGTTGTTGCGAGCATGCTACTGCCGCTTGAGTTCTCGGGATTTTTAAGTGTGCTGCCGGGGAAAATTGTACGAATTAACTAAGCTGGCTAAACTGCTTTGGTAGTGCCTAAACCAAAAAGGGCAAAGTCGTATTTTGCCGGATCGGTCGGGTCGAATTGTCGTAGTACCCGATCGAGCTCCTGAACCGCTTTGGCATCGTTCTGTTTGCGGGTAAGCAGTCCAAGTTCGCGGGCCACCCTTCCGGAATGAATATCGAGAGGGCAGGAAAGTTTGGAAGGTGAAATTTGCTTCCACAATCCGAAATCGACCCCCTTATCATCGTTTCGAATCATCCATCGCAGAAAAAGGTTAATCCGTTTAGCCGCAGAGCCTTTGGCGGGATCCGAAATGTGCTTCTGCGTACGAGAGCTATGCGGAATAGAGAAGAAAAGCTTTTTGAATTCGCTTATGGCCGGTTGCAGGGAATCGGCTGTTTGGTAACGCGTAAATATAGCCTCCGGACCGCCATACCTTAGATAGATATTCCTAAGGCCGGCGATAAAAGTCTGAAGGTCGATTCCCTGAAAAGTACGGTGAGTAAATTGTTCCAACAACAAGAGGTCGTTTCGGCAATGATCCATAATGAACTCATAAGGAGCATTGAGCATCAATTCCATCAATTGATTGGCATTTGCAAGAATCGATTTGCGGTTGCCCCAGGCAATGGTCGCCACCAGAAAGGCCGATATTTCAATGTCTTCCTTGCGCCGGAAGCGATGAGGAATCGAAATAGGATCGTCGGGAATAAAATTCGGATGATTGAAGCGCTCCACTTCCTGATTGAGAAGTTCAAGCAGCGAATGATGGTCCTTATTCAAAGTTGGGTTACGAAAAGTTATTTTTTGAATTTGATACTACAACCGATGGCTTTCGTTTCTGCCGGATTGGGAGCTTTGCCTGCCAAGAGAGCTTCGATGGCATCGGCCAGGTAGGTTTTCGAAACCGCGTTGGCGTCTTCGTAATTATCGTCGATAGCTCCAATGTATTTTACAATCAGGTCTTTCCCTTCTTTTTCGAGAAGATAAACATGAGGCGTTTTGGTAGCACCATAAACCGGATAAACGCTTTGTTCTTCGTCGAATAGATAGGGGAATGGAAAGTTCTTTTCCTTGGCTCGTTCAATCATCTTTTCGAAGGAATCGGCCGGTTGAACCTCCGGATCGTTTGGGTTAATGGCAATGACCGGGTAGCCTTTGGCAGCATAACGTTGATGCAGTTCTATGATGCGATCTTCCCAAGCGATAGCGTAGGGACAATGGTTGCAGGTAAAAATGACGACGAAGCCTTTAGCTTCGTCAAAATCGGCCATCGATACCATCGAACCATCGATGTTTTTGAGGCTGAAGTCCTTGGCTTTGTCGCCAATTTGGTATCCTTGAGCAAAAACGGAGCTTAAGCTACCGAATAAGAGGAAGAAGAATAGGATTTTTTTCATGATTATTCAGTTTTAAAGAAGTGATTTATGAGGACAGAGTCGATTTCCTGGAAGGTGATGCTTCCTTCCTTGAACCAACGTTGCTTGTTGCGGTAGATAAGTGTAGCCGGGATGGCTCCTGTCCAGGAGGAATCGATATCGTTAATCCAGTAGTTGGCATCGGTATCGGAGAGGAGGATAACCTCCGGATTCAGCTTATTTTCTTCGATGAAAGGAAGGAGTCTGGAATCTAAATGCCGCTTAAAATCGAGGCTTACCAAAAGCATTTTGAACGCTTCGTCACCCTCATATTTTTCGTTAATAGCTTCTAAGTAGGGAAGTTCTTCCACACAGGGACTGCACCAGGTTGCCCAAAAGTTCACCAAATACGTGGTGTCGTTTTGCTTATGTAGTAAGGGTTTGAGTTCTGTATAGTTCACGATTACAGGGGTTTGGGCAAAGCTAGTCCACCCTGTAAGAACTCCTACGAAAATTGAAAAAAGTAGTTTCATCGAATTGATTATTCCTCCCCTAAACAGGAGCTGCAGTAGCAATGTTCAACTGACTGAAACGAATCGCGTTAAAAGCTTAAACAACAGGAAAAAATCTTGGTCAGCATGGATTTCTTTTTAATTTTGCACGATGTCTTAAATTTTTATCCAGACAGGTAAAATTTTTTGATAGAATTGCGTTTCTTAGTGTGCGCAATTTCAATTTGGTATCGATATTCAAAATTAAAGCTATACGTATGAAACTCAGAAAATTCACTTTGGTTTCCCTTGCTGTTCTTTTGGCAGTTCCATTCTTCTCTTCCTGCAAGAGAGGAGAAAACGACCCTTTTTTATCGCTTCTTTCTCGCGATAGCCGTATTTCCGCTGTTTGGACGCTCTCCAATGGCCACTACGATTATCTTCTCCAAGAGAACGAAGAGTTTCGTTGGACCGACGACGACTGCGAAGACGGTATTGGCATGATCCCCGAATACCGGGAAACCGATACCAAAACCATCTCCTACAATTTCAGCAATGAATTAGCTCGTTACGAGCATGGATTTGAAACAACTCGTCCTGAGTTTATGGATGGTTCGATGATTGTTCCCGGGAAACAATACGAAGATGCTATCAGCATTATTCGCGATATCAATTTCAAGTACGAATTGACCATCAAGAAAAATGGAACTTATCGTTGTTACATTACCTACAACCTGTTCGAAGACGATTACTTGCATCCATTCCCCAGCTCGAATGGCAAACCACAATATGGCGAAACGTTCTCGGGGACTTTCGAATATGTCGATGAATGGCACTGGACCGACAACAGCCTCGGTACCAAGCAAGGTATTCAATTCGATGGCTTTCCATTCCTGAATCTTACCGAAGAAAACATTGGCCGTCAGTACGATATCAATGGTTCCTTCCAAATAAACTGGATCAATGGCATCACGTTTAGCAACCAGGCAATTATCATGGAACTCGATAAACTGGAATCGAAAGAGATGACCCTTATGGCTTCCAATTATGAAAATGGATTCTATCAGGAACTCGACGAAGAATACGAAGTAAACATTCCCGGACAAGGATTCATGGATTGCCAGGGAACCTTTACCTACAACTCACTCATGTCGCAAAACTATTTCCTCCAATTTACCAGCGATGGTAAATCGGTCGATGAATAAGCTTAATCTGCATTTACAAGAAAAGGCCGCTTTAACAGGTGGCCTTTTTTGGCTCATTAAGACATGATTTAATTGTTAAATTTTTGTCGTTCTAAATCATCTGTCCTCTTCAATTCCTTACTTTTGCCACCATACGAAATCACCACCGAACGAATCAGAAACAACAGAAATAATACTAAACAAGCATAAAACGATTTTTCGATGAAACACATTTTTACTCTAAGTTTATCCTTGCTCATTACGTTGGCAGGTTTTTCTCAAATTCAGGATTGCACGGTTCCTTTCATTTCAGAATATGTAGAGGGAACAAACAATAGTAAAGCAGTCGAAATTTATAACCCGACCGATCAACCTTTCGACCTTACGGCTGCCGGAATCGTGTTAGCTCGCTATTCCAATGGTTCCACTACCTCAGCCGCTGGTGGTGTAACTCCCTTAACCGGTGTAATTCCTCCTTACGGCACTTGGGTAATTGTAAACGGTCAAACCGATACGGTAGGAACTTCTACTCCTGCCGATCCAGCTTTACAGGCTTTAGCCGATCAACTGGATCAGCCTTATCCAGCGCCTACCTATTTTAATGGAAACGACGCATTAACTTTAGAAACGCAAACCGGAATCATCCTCGATATTTTTGGTAAAGTTGGCGAAGACCCAGGAACCGGTTGGACCGATGTGGATACGCTAAATTATGTTACGGGTACGCAATACTGGTGGTTGAGCTGGACTAGCAACCGCACGCTAATTCGTAAACCCGAAGTAAAAAAAGGAGTTACCCTTAATCCTGGTTCTCCAGGAGCTCCGATTTATTTCATGGTTCAGGTTGAATGGGATACGGTTCCCGGAATCATGGTGGAAGGTGAATACGTTCGCGCCGATATCTGGGATAATCTAGGTTCGCATACTTGCGATTGTAATCAGGTTGGTATCGACGAATTGCCATCTACTTCACAACAACACCAAATTTTCATGTTCCCCAACCCGGCTACCGATTCAAAAGTACTGATTAAAGGTACCGCCATCATTCAACAAGTTCAATTAATCAATGCGCTCGGACAAGTACTCGTTCAAGAACAAAACCCTCAATACCGAGGCGATTATACCCTCGAACTTCCTCAAACCGCAAGCGGCTTGAACTTTGTTCGCGTTCAGTTCGAAGATGGAACCATTGCCACTCGTAAATTAATCGTCCGCTAGCCTTGACATACAAGCACTAAACAATTAAAAAAGGTATCAGTCTCACATAGGAAACTGATACCTTTTTTTTGTGCAATCTCATTCGTTAAATTCTTTTGAATCAATAAGGAATCCTCCTAAATTTCACCACTCTATTAGCTTAAAATCGATATGAAATCAATACTTGTATTCATACTGTCTTTCGTCCTAACTATGGGAGTTTGGGGTCAAAATTTCACCTTGTCGGGATTAGTCAAAGACCGGGAAACCGGCGAAACCCTCATCGGAGCAAATGTACTCCTGGGAGGTGGACGTGGAACCATTACCGATTACGAAGGGAAATTCTCCATTGAACTGCCTGCCGGCGATTATCAAGTGCAGGTGTCGTACGTTGGATTTGAACCAATCGTGAAAAAACTTAGCCTCACGAAAGATGTTTACCAGGTGTACATCCTCGAACCACAAATGTTGGGCGAGGTGAGTGTGGTGTCCGACGTGGCTCGCGAGCGAGAAACTCCTGTAGCTTTTACGAATATCAAACCGGCCAAAATTGAGGAGGAGCTGGGTAATCGCGATTTACCCATGGTGCTTAATTCCACCCCGGGAGTGTATGCAACCCAACAGGGTGGAGGCGATGGCGATGCACGCGTGAATATTCGAGGCTTTAATCAACGCAATGTGGCCGTTATGCTCGATGGAATTCCGGTAAACGATATGGAAAATGGTTGGGTGTATTGGTCGAACTGGTTTGGACTCGATATGGTAACTCGTACCATGCAGGTTCAACGTGGTTTATCGGCCTCCAAACTAACCATCCCAGCCGTTGGTGGTTCCATGAATATCATCACCAAAGGAATTGAGAATAAAAAGGAAACCTCCATCCGACAAGAAATCGACAGCGAAGGACGCTGGCGTACATCGCTCGGCTACACCTCCGGACCGCTGGCAAATGGTTGGGGAGTAACCGCCGCTACTTCCTACAAAGAGGGCGATGGCTGGGCCGATGAAACCTGGTCCAAAGCCTTTTTCTACTACCTCAAAGTAGATAAGCGAATTAAAAACCACATCATCAGCTTCTCGGCAATGGGCTCGCCTCAGTCGCACGGACAACGTTCCTATAAACGTGCCGTTGCAACTTACGATACCGCTTATGCTGCCTCTCTAGGAATCGATACCCTGCCTCGTATTACCGATCAGGGAATACGATACAATCAACACTGGGGCTACCTCGATCGTTGGGAGCTGGGCGAAATGGTCGATTCCAGCTATAATATCTTTACCGGCGGATACGACTACGTGTACGATACCCTGCATAATCGTCAAAAGGTGAGTTCTACGCTGAACGAGTACCACAAACCCATGTTCAGTTTGCGCGATTTCTGGACCGTAAACGATAAATTCTATGTTTCCAATGTGCTTTATCTCTCCATCGGTAACGGAGGTGGAACCAGCACCAAAAATTCGTTGAAGGATGAAGACCTCGACGATGAAGGCCAAATTAACTGGCAGGCTTTTTACGATGCCAACCGACGTACCACCGGGTTTTCAGCCATCGATTTAGCCTATAGTCCTACTCTTTTCAAATCGAGTAACTACCGGGTTATGAACGTTAATGAGCATGTTTGGTATGGACTCTTATCGACCTTCAATTACCAAATGTCGAAAGAGATTACCATTAGTGGAGGTATTGATGCTCGTTCTTATAAAGGACGTCACTATCGCAAAATTTACGATTTATTGGGTGGCGATTACGCCGTCGATTTTTTCAACGCTAATCAGGATACTGCTGTAAAATTCGAAGGCGATAAAGTGTATTTCTTCGACGATGCCTGGGTAAACTGGGGTGGTGGTTTTGGTCAGGTGGAATATTCCGACGGTGTTTGGAGTTTCTTTGGAAATGCCAGCCTAGCGGTTTCAGCCTTCAAGAAAGAAGACTATTTCCGTACTCCCGACGATCCGCAACGCTCGACCGATTGGTTATACAAACCCAGCTATACCTTGAAAGCAGGAGCCAATTATAACCTTACCGCTCGCTCTAATCTCTTCATGAACGTCGGCTTTTTGTCGCGTGTGCGTGCGTCCAATTATATTTACGATGGCTATGCAGCTCGATTCAGAGCTTCTACTCCGAACGAAATTGTTCGGGCAGTTGAACTGGGATATTCCTACGCCTCGCCTCGTTTTAGCTATAATGTAAATATTTACAATACTTCGTGGGAAGATAAACCAATGAACGATATTCAAATTGGTCAGGATTTAATTGCCCGCGTTAATGGAATTGACCAATTGCACCAGGGAGTGGAGGTCGATTTCATCTACCTTGTTTCGAAACAGCTTTCTTTTCAGGGATTAGCCTCCATAGGGAACTGGATTTATCAGTCGCAGGTAGATAGCGTTCCGGTTTACGAACGAAACACCGAGCAACAAGACGGATACATCAACTTCGATGCTCGTGGCGTTCACGTTGGCGATGCAGCTCAAACACAGCTAATGGCTAGTGTTCGATACGAACCGATTAAACGACTTTATCTCAATGCCAGTTATATCTATTTCGACCGATACTATTCCGATTTTTCCCCTAACACCCTGAATGGTCAAGGTGCCGCTATTAACGAAGATGGTACGCCACGCGATTCCTGGCGAATACCTGCCTATGGATTGCTCGATGTGCATGCAGGATATACCTTCTTCGTAAAGGATTATCGGATGAGCTTCCGGGTTTCGGTGCTCAATGCTCTGAATACCGTGTACATCTCCGATGCCCTCAACAACGACCAATACATCTATCAGCAATCTCCTAATAACTTTGATGCGAGCTCAGCTTCGGTCTTCTTGGGTTTAGGAACACGAGTAAATACTTCATTTTCAATTAATTTTTAAGGAAGAAGAAATGCGTAAATGGTTTTTAGCCGGTTTATTCGGCTTCTTAGGTCTGGCTATTCAAGCTCAGCCTCTTAGTTATTATGAATCGATTCAAAACCTGAATGGATCTGCTTTGAAATCGGCTCTTCACGAAGTGATCAACGAACATCAGGAATTTCAGTATTCAACTGTGAAACAAATCCTTCGCGATTCCGACGAGGATCCTACCAACGAGGACAATATCATCCTGTTTTATACCGGATGGTCCATTCCGAAGGCTAATTTCGCCTCCAACATCGATTCGCTCGATTATTGGAATCGGGAACACGTGTGGGCTAAATCGCATGGCGATTTTGGTACCGATCCGGGAGCAGGAACCGATGCACACGCTTTGCGTCCGGTCGATAATTCCGTGAACAATGCACGGTCCTACAAAGATTTCGACGAAGGGGGGAACGAGTATTACGACAATGGTATCCCCACCGGTTGCTACTCAACGACCTCTACCTGGGAACCACGCGACGAAGTGAAAGGCGATGTGGCCCGCACCATCTTATACATGGATGTGCGTTACGAAGGAACCAATGGTGAACTCGACCTCACCGCGGTTGATCAAATAAACACTTTCCCATTGCCTCAACATGGGAAATTATCGACCCTCCTTCAATGGCACCAACAAGATCCACCCGATGCTTTCGAGCGCCGACGCAACGACGTGATTCATCGCTGGCAGAAAAACCGTAATCCCTTTATCGATTATCCCGAATTGGTCGATCTCATTTGGAATAATGCACCCATAAGTCCCATTCAATTCGTCCAGACTCAAATCAATCCATCTGAACCACAACCTCTCGATCCCGTTGTGGTGACTGCAGATATCAATCCTTCCGCTGGTCTTATTCTGTCGGCCGACCTTTATTGGGGAACGAGTTACGACGATATGTCGCAGGTAATACCCATGACTGCTATTGGAGCCTCATGGCAAGCTGAAATCCCCGGGCAAGATGCCAACGAACGGGTGTATATGATGATTGTGGCTTCGAACGGTACCGATACGAATTATTACCGAGCCTGGTACGATGTGGCAAACTATCCATTCACCGGTACGATAACGCCTATTCAGCAAGTACAAGGACAGGCAGCCTCTTCGCCAATGGTTGGACAAAATGTATCGGTGTCAGGAATCGTAACCGGCGCATTTGGAGCCGATTTCTTCCTTCAGGAAGGCGATGGCCCTTGGTCGGGAGTGTATATTTACAATTCGGGCTATTTCCCAGCTTTGGGCGATAGTTTAATCGTAACCGGCGAGGTGATCGAATATTACGGGAAAACGGAAATTACCTCCGTAAGCGATGTGTTTTTTATTTCGTCGAATAATCCCTTGCCCGATCCGGTTATTTTGCAAACCGGTGCTACCGAAGATGAGCAGTGGGAAAGTGTATTTGTAAAAGTAATCAATGCTCAGTGCGTGCGCGACACAGCCTTTGGAATGTGGATCGTTAACGATGGTACCGGCGATGCCCTCATTCATAACTCGGCCATTTACTCCTATCCATACGTAATTGGTGAGTATTACGACATCATGGGCGTGTTGAATTACGATTTCGATCAATTCAAAATTGAGTTGCGCGGTCCGGACGATGTCGAAGCCGGAACCGACGAAGAACCACCTTTCATTCTCAATGTAGAACCCTTATCGGCTAATCTGATTTACGTTTATTTCAACGAAGATCTGGAAGCTGCTTCGTCGTCGACGCTGTCCAATTATACTATCGATAACGGGGTGGTGATTACCTCGGCAGCACAGCATTCTTTCGATAAAAAACGAGTCATTTTGGGAGTCGAAAACCTGAATGGTGGCGATTATACCCTTACGGTTCAAAATTTATCGGATTTGAGTGGTAATATGCTCACCGAAGGAAGCTTTAGCTTCAGTTATTTACATGCATCGCAAGTAGATGAATTACCCGCCCGAATTTATCCAAATCCCGGAAACGGTCTCTTTCAAATCGATTTGTCATCGGTTTCAGGAGTCGTGCAAATACAGTTGTATAATGCTCAGGGGCAGCTTGTTTACAGCCGTGTGGCTAATGGCCAGGAATTGCATTCGATGGATATTCAAGCGGAATCGGCCGGTGTTTATTTCTTACGACTAGAGCAGTCGGAAGGTGTCTTCCAACGCGTGCTCGTAAAAGAATAACGGGTTGCTTTCATAGCATTCGAATACCCCGTGGCTAGGTTTTCAGAATCTGCTTCGGGGTATTCTTTTACAGCCTCTTAGCAAGAAGCGTGGCGATTTATCAACAGGTTTTCAACAGAGATTTGGTTTCTGGTTAATAACTTCGTCCGACAGGAAGGTATGAAAGGCAGATGAAAGCTTTATTTTTGTTTGAATCATTAAACAACGAGCAATTTTGAATTTACAGGTAGTAGCAACGATTCGGCAGTTATTGTATTATCACGACTTGGTGATTGTGCCCCAAATGGGAGCTTTTGTGGCGTTTTCCCAACCGGCTTCTGTCCAGCGCACGCAACATTCCTATGCTCCTCCCCGTAAGCAGATTCAATTCAATGTGCAGCTGCAAAAAAATGATGGCTTGCTCCAACATAGCCTTGCTACGCTTTTGAATATGAGCTATGCCGATGCCGCACGTGAAATAGAGAAATTTAGGCAAGAGTTAGTTTTTCGCTTACGCGACGAAGGCAGTGTTGCATTGGATCAGCTCGGCGTTTTTAAGGAAGATACTCAAGGTAATTGGCAGTTTGAAGCCGATTCCGAGGCCAATTTCGACCTTCATTCCTATGGACTCACCTCCTTCTATCTGCGACCGGTAAAACCCTTGAAACATTCAACGGGGGTAGTGGTTCGAAAATACGATTATCGAAAAATTGCCACGCGTACCCTAATGCTCACACCCATCGTGTTGGGATTAGCCCTCTTTTCTCTTCAGTTACCCCAAAGTGCGGAACAAGGTTTAGCCCGCATTGGAATCTCTTCGCTTTGGAAACAAAGTAAGACCATTAGCCTGAAGGAATCAGACGTCCCTGAAGAGTCAGCGAAATCGTTAACTTCCATAACTGCAGCTACTTACACTCACTATAGTCCTTTTTCTGCCTCGGAGGAAGCTTTTTCCTTGGCCGACATTCAATTAGAAGCACATGATATGCTTGATTCATTGAGTGCCGACTTCGCCGCAACACAACAAGCGTTTCAAGTTACTCAGGAAAAGGATTTGGAGGTAACGCCACGTTATTTTCTGGTAGCAGCCTCTTATGCTCAGGAGGAGCCCGCATTGAGATTCGTGAATCGATTGCAGGACAAGGGTTATCAAGCCGAGTTGCGTTCGGCTCCTAACGGTCGTTTTCGAGTGTGTGTTGAGTCACATAGGGATAAAACCGAGGCTTTGCGTCGTTTATCGACTTTGCGAACTCAGATTAAGCCCGATATTTGGCTATTAAAGGAATAGAGCAATACAAATTTCCCCAAAGAATATTACTTTTGCGCCACCAATAAAGGTCTCGTAGTTCAATGGATAGAATATCGGATTCCGGTTCCGACGATGTGGGTTCGATTCCCGCCGAGATCACAAA
>CALGAK010000001.1 GCA_937954085.1 uncultured Bacteroidota bacterium | reverse complement strand
GGATGCTGTGCGTTGGAGGTTTGGGAATCGTAACCAAAATCCCAGCTCCAGGCTAGGGGATTTTGGGTCGATAAGTCGGTGAATTGTACCAGAGAATCACCTAAAACCGTGTAACTGAATTGGGCTTCGGCCGGTAAATAACTATCGATGAAAACACTGTCGCAATGGGTATCGCTTCCCAGGTAGTTCGTAACGGTGAGACAGACTTCAAAGCCTCCATTGGTTGAAAAGGTGTAAACCGGATGTTCGTTCGTGCTGGTTTGACCATTGTCGTTAAACGCCCAAAACCACTCTGTTGGACTGCCGGTACTTTCGTCGAGAAAAGCAATGCTGGGTTCCGACGTCATTTGAAAAGAGAAGTCGGCAGTGGGCGCAGCATAGCTGTCGATTTCAATCTCGTAACAAACGGTGTCGCTTCCCTGAGCATTCGAGGCAATCAAACAAACAATGTAAATCCCATTTGCCAAGAACTGATGCTCGGGATCTTGCAACTGACTGGTGGTACCATCGCCAAAATCCCAACTCCACGAAGTGGGCGTGTTGTTAATGGCCGAACTGGAATTATCGGTGAAAAGGATAAGTGGCGATTGACTATCGTTGTAGGTAAAATCAGCCAAAGGTCGAATGTAGGAAGTAATCGGAACGTTGTTGCACCAGGTATTTTCTCCGTAAGGGTTTCCGGCGGTTAAACAGACCTGATACACTCCGTTGGAAGAGAAAATATGTGCCGGATTTTGCTGCGTATTCGGAACCGATCCATCGTCAAAATTCCATGACCAATAGCTGGGGGCATTGTTGAACAGATTCGACGATTCGTCGGTAAACTGAATGGTGGGTGAATTACCCGGATTAAAGGAAAACGATACTTCGGGCGCTGTGTAGGTATCGATAACAACTTCTTGACAAATGCTATCGGCGCCGAGTGCATTGCTCACATGAAGACAAACAGTAAATGTATCGTTGGTGGTGTAGGTGTAGCTTGGGTTCAAGAAGTTCCAGGTAGCTCCATTTTCGCCCAAGGTCCAATGCCATTCGGTGGGAAAGTGGAGGGAGGTATCGGCAAAAAGGATTTCGGGAGAGTAGGTGTAATCGATTTCAAATCCAGCGATAGGCGGTTGGCAGTTCGATATGGTAAGTAAGTGACAATGCGTGTCGTTCGAAATGCCATTATCGACGGTTAAGCACACGAAATAGGTTCCATTATTACTGAATGCGTAGGAAGGATTTTGCAGGGTGGATCCATTTCCCATATCGTTGAAATCCCACAGCCAACTAGTCGGGTTTCCTTGCGAGGCATCGGAAAAGAGGATGAGGGGATCGTTCTGGTTCGAAAAACTGAAAGAAGCATCGGGGGCTCCATCAATTTCGGTCGTGACCACCCGAAAGTGAAAATCGGCCGAAACTTGATTCCATACTGTACTGGATTTAAGGTAGGTCCTACCTCCCACTCCAGGCGATGTTTGCGGAGTATAAACCCAGCCGTTGGGCGAGGTGTAACCGATAAAGACGTCGCCCGACACACCAGCCAGCGAATCGGCGTAGGGACGCAAATCGATGCGGGTCATCCGATGCGGATAATCGCTATTCGCTTCGGGTTGAACAATGAAAGGAACAATGAGGTCGGTTCCCGGAACTCCGCTATCGTTTCTCCAAATATGAAATTCCAGATCGTTGTTAACGATAAAGGGATCGGTATAAGTTCGAATGAGCCCGGTTACGATATCGGTTTCGCCATTGAGGCTGATGCGCACTGCAGCCGAATTGAATGCAGCCAGCGAACCGATGTTTTGAACAAAATCGACTTGTGCATTATCATATTTAATGGTGTTGCCGGCTACATATTGAAAGAGCTGGGTAGTGTCGATATTCGACGGAGTAACCGTGTCGCCGGCAATGAGGTAATAATCGACCCAAGCACCGGGAGTTTGAGGTGGAATGGTGAATAGCCACTGGTTCCCGCTGAAGTTATTTCCGCTAATCACTCCCTGAAAAACCGTATCGACCCAATAGTGCAGTTCGGCAAACGCCACTTCGCTAATGTCGATGATTTCGGCCTGAGCATGATAATGTTGCAAGCTTCCTTCGTAGTGTTCCGGTCCTTGATGAATAATCAGTGGCGGCGTAATATCGGCATCGTAACTAACGATTTGAAAATTATCCACACTGAAGCCATCGTAATTGAGAGCCTGATCGCTTTTAAACCGCATTCGGGCTTTTACTTGCGAGTTGCCTACAAACCCGCCAATGGAAAAACTGTAGCGCCACCAAATGGAATCGCCTGTAAATGAGTACACATTATGCCAGGTTTGACCATTGTCGCCACTTACTTCCACATGCAAATAGTCGAAAGCGTATTCAATATTGTAGGTTGCTGCAAATTCAACATAGGCATCTACGGCTAAGCTTAAATCGACCGATTGAGCCATGGTGGCAGATGCTTCTTCCATATCGAGATAATTGCCCGCTGGGCTTTCCGACATGCCCCAATTCCCAGCAAAAGCATTGGTGGTTAAGCCCCAGTTCCCTT
This sequence comes from uncultured Bacteroidota bacterium, assembly GCA_937954085.1. Lineage (GTDB taxonomy): Bacteria > Bacteroidota > Bacteroidia > Bacteroidales > M50B96 > M50B96. The sequence continues at coordinate 9,151 of CALGAK010000001.1, read as the reverse complement.
GAAGAATCCATTGCGTTGTTCCTGTTTCGAAATCATCGAAAAATTCCAGTGTTTGAGCATGCAAGTGCAAATTTAAAAGGAGAAAGATGCCCGCGATTGAGGCATTTTTGAGTAAAGATTTTACCATTCGTTTAAGGGTATGTTTAGTCCAACATAAGGCATCACTTGATAGTCGATGCTCAGGGTGTTATTGGCAGCTGGAATAAAGGTCCAGCGGTAATCGACTCCCACATGGAAGAAGGGGAGAATTTTATAGGCTGCAATCAGGTTCGCCTGAGTGTATTCATCGAGCTCAATTACGGAGGAAAGGCTTGTTACATTCGATTTAATGATGCGGCCGTTAAGATAAGTTTTCGGAATTAGGTCGGGAACATTCAAATTGAGGAAAGCTGTTGCCGGCTGTTCTTCGCTAACTGCATCGGGCATAAGCACCCCGCCGCTTACAAAAATCTTGTTCACCACATCGAAGGTTAAAGAGCCATAAATACCGCGTGTTTCCGGGGCCGATGCAAGCCGTTCGATCTTGGCATTTTTGTCGATTTCGTAGGTGTAGTCGAAGAAGTGGGGGATGAAATGTGCCGAATACCACTGGCGTTCAATTCGGGCGGTCAACTCGAAAATATTCAAGAGGAAACGAATTCTCGCGGCAAGCCCAACCGAGGCGCCTTGCCCGTCGTCGTAAAAACTGGGTGTATTCCCTACCATCATGTTAATGGGAATCAGCGCATCTTCCAGTCCTTTATTTTTAAATAATCGTCCGTATTGTGCAAAAGTTGTAACATCGACAAAACGGGTGTTGAGCAGAAATAATCCCATATCGGCCGATATCCCCATCATGCCGTTTTGGAGGTAAGAATTGCTCGAAGTGAGGCTGTCGTTTGTTTGGGTGCTGGAGGTTTGGTCGAAATCGGCTACAAAACCGAGTCCGATCTCCAGGGTTTTAAGAATGGGGATGAAGGTTTTTCCAAATGGTTTGTAGTAAGGACGCAGCGCCAAGAGGTTAAAGGAGGTGAAGTCGAGGTTGCTGTACATTCCTTCGAGGCCAAAACGCTCATCGAAAAGGACATCGAACTCCAGTCCAATTACTCGTTTTTCAAAGCTGATGGAGTTGGAGTAATTGTTCAGAAGGATACCGAAACCCAGATAAGCACCATCGAGCCTGCCAGCTCTAATGAAGAGCGGATCTTTCTTCTTCCGGCCATAGCGGAGGTAATCGATTAAGCGCAACAAACCGACTCCGCCTTGATATTCCTCCGTTCGGATTTTCTGTTCCGTAAGCGAATAAAAAACCGGGACATTCAATCCAATTCCGAATTTAGCGATGGATAATTCCGGTTGGAAACGCATGCCAATGTGAGCCTGCCCGTCGATAAAAAGCATTCCAAAGTCGGCCCGAATCTGACTAGGATTCTGCAAACTCAAATTGCTCGCGTTGGCTATTTCTACAGGCGATTGAGCCAGTAGGATTCCTCCTGCAAGCATCGTTGCTAAAAAGCTTAGGATACGTGTTTTCATGAAAGAAGGTTTTGTTTTCTTCCGGCACATTAGACTCATCGGAGCAGGAAACGTTGTCGTTTTGCGAAACAAACTCACCACTTTCCATTTTTCGGATGATTCTACTTGCTGAAAGATGTAAACAAATCTAATAATCTTTTCGTGTAAAAATGAGCGCAAATCCTTCTTTTCCTGCTGAATGCCAAGTTTATAGAATTAAAGCAGAAAGGCTTAGAAATTTAAAGCAGAAGTAGTTTATTTGTTGTAGGAATAGGACTCCGATGGCTGCTTAGGTCGGTCGAATGGCTCCTTTCTGTATGATGTTGGATTAAAATCTATTTCTGTGAATATAATTCTAGCCGGAACAGGCGAGGTGGGACTATTGCTGGTTAAAATGCTAACCGACGAAAACCATCAAATTACCGTAATCGATGCCGACCACGATCGTTTGCAATACATCGACAGTCATTTCGATGTGCGCATTCTCGAAGGTCAAACCGATTCCATTCGTTTGTTAAAAGAAGCGGAGGTGAATCGATCCGATTTATTTGTCGGAGTGAGCCCACATCACGAAATGAATGTGATTTCGGCTATTCTGGCTAAAAAGCTGGGAGCACGCAAAACCATTGCTCGGATCGATAATCCGGAATACATGGTTACCGGAAACAAACAGTTCTTTGTCGATATGGGAATTGACTCGCTCATCTATCCCGAAAAACTCGCCGGGAACGAAGTGATTAGCCTCTTGGCTCAAACCGGAACCACCGAAATTGTTGAATTCAGCGGTGGGCTGCTTTCGCTCTACGTGATTAAGCTCGAAGAGGGAGCTCCCATCATTAATTACACCATGGAGGAAGCGCTCATGGCTTCGGCCGGGTTTAATTATCGTGCAGTTGCCATTCACCGACGCGGTAAAACCATCATCCCCAAACGGAACGATATTTTCCAGGTAGGCGATTTGGTTCATGTTATCACCAACCAGGAAGGAATCCCCACGCTCATGCAGTTCTCCGGAAAAGAATCCTTCGAACTCAATAATATCATGATCATTGGAGGAAGTCGAATTGGCCGACGCGTGGCTAGAAAAATGCAAAAAACGCATAATATCCGACTCATCGAATTCGATAGAGAACGCAGCTTAAAAGTGTCGGAGGAGCTTCAGCATTCCCTCGTTATTCATGGCGATGGACGGAATCTCGACCTTCTGCTCGAAGAAGGAGTGAATCGGATGGATGCCGTTGTGGCCGTAACCGAAAGCTCCGAAACCAATATTCTCTCTTGCCTGGCTGCGAAAGAATACGGGGTGCGAAAAACCATCGCCGAAATCGAAAATATCGACTACATTGGACTCGCCGAAAATATCAATGTCGATACGATTATTAACAAGAAACTGATTACCGCCTCGCACATTTTCTCCTTTACCTTCGGTCCGCAAGTGGAATCGGTCAAGTGCTTAACCGGCACCGATGCCGATGTGCTCGAGTTCCGCGTGCGTCCGGGCGCTAAAATTACCCGCGCTGCTGTAAAAGATATTGGCTTCCCCGACGGAGCAACTATTGGTGGAGTCATTCGCAATAACAAAGCCTTTATCGTAAAGGGCGATTCCTTGATTTACGATAACGACCTGGTAGTTGTTTTCGCGCTACCGGCAGTGGTTCAGAAAGTGGAAAAATTCTTCGATTAGAAAAAAATCAATCCTGCATGATTAGCTACACCCTATCGGATATAGCCACCATAACTCAAGGTAAGCGACACGGTCCTTCCGATCCGGTTATCAGGAACTTGGCCATCGATAGCCGAAGCTTTTTCGATGCGGCGGAAACCTTGTTCTTCGCTTTCAAAGGGGTAAAGCACGACGGACACGATTTTATCCCCGAACTGGTTCAGCGGGGAGTTCGCTATTTTGTTGTGGAACGAATTCCGGAACATTTGCCCGACCTCGAATGCATCGTGGTATCCTCCAGCTTAAAAGCCCTGCAACTTTTGGCCGCTCATCATCGAAAGCAATTTCATTATCCGGTTATTGCCATTACGGGTTCCAATGGAAAAACCATCGTCAAGGAATGGCTTTTTCAACTCATGGAGAACGATAAAAACATCGTCCGCTCTCCTAAAAGCTACAATTCGCAAATCGGGGTGCCTCTCTCGGTTTGGAATATGAACGAAACGCACGATTTAGCCATCTTCGAAGCGGGCATTTCGCAAGTAGGCGAGATGGAAAAATTAAGCCGGATTATTCAACCCAACATTGGTATTTTTACCAATATAGGCGAAGCGCATCAGTCGAATTTCATCGATTATAAGCATAAAATCTCCGAAAAATTAAAACTCTTCCATCAGGCCGATGTGCTCATTTATTCGAAGGATAATAGTCTATTGGCCAGCGAAATAGAGTCGGGATATGCGTTCCGCAAAACGCATCTGTTCAGTTGGTCCACCAAATATCCGGCTAGCCTCTTTATTCATGGAATTGAGAAAGAGCAAACCCGCACTCACATCAAAGCTCGTTTTGAAAAGAAAGATTGGAGCATTAGCATTCCCTTTACCGACGATGCCAGCATCGAAAATGCCATCCATTGTTGGGCTCTTTTGCTCATCTCCTATCCGCCCGAGCAAATAAATGGGCGCTTTGCTCAACTGTCGCCGGTTGCCATGCGCCTCGAGCTCAAAGAAGGAATCAATCAGTGTACCCTCATCAACGACAGTTATAACTCCGACTTAAGTTCATTGGCTATTGCGCTCGATTTTTTGAATCAACAGCAGCAACATCCGCATAAAACGCTCATCTTATCGGATATTCCACAAAGCGGAAAAGACGAAACCGGACTTTATAAAGAGGTTTCGGACTTAATACGAAGCAAACACATCGATCGTCTCATTGGGATAGGCGAAGTGATCAGTCGTTCGAAACGCTTTTTTAAGCTACCGGCCACATTTTTCCCCAATACCGAAGCTTTCTTGAGTGAACTGGAGAAATCGCAGTTCAAAAACGAAGCGATTCTTTTAAAAGGATCCCGAAAATTCGAGTTTGAACGAATCTCGCGTGCCCTTCAATTCAAAGCTCATCGAACTATTCTGGAAATTAATCTGAACGCACTCACCCATAACCTGCAGTTTTATCGCAGCCTATTAAAGCCAACTACGAAAGTGATGGCCATGGTTAAAGCTTTCTCCTACGGAAGCGGTTCCTACGAAATAGCCAACCTGCTGGCCTTTCATCATGTCGATTACCTCGGAGTTGCTTTTGCCGACGAAGGAGTGATGCTCCGTAAAGCCGGAATAAAAATCCCGATCATGGTCATGAACCCCGATCCGGAAAGTTTCGGGTCGATGTTGGAGTATCAGCTGGAACCGGAAATATACAGCAACGAAATGCTCGAACAGTTTCATGCTACCCTCAAGCGCTATAGCTTGGATGTTTATCCGATCCACTTGAAGCTCGAAACGGGGATGAACCGGCTCGGATTTACTCCCGACGATCTCGATGGCTTACTGGTAAACCTTAGTATGATGAAATCGATTCGTGTTAGCACGGTTTTCTCGCATTTAGCCGCCTCCGATAGTTCCAATTACGACGCATTCACCCGGCTTCAACTCGAACGCTTCGAAACCATGACGAAGCAAATCGCTGCAAGCTTGAATCATCCTTTTTGCCGACACCTATTAAATACGTCCGGAATTGAGCGTTTCCCTCATCATCAATACGAAATGGTTCGATTAGGGATTGGTTTATACGGCATTAGCTCACACCGACAGGATCAGCTGGAAAACGTGAGCACGTTCAAAACCCATATTTCTCAGATTAAATGGGTCGATCGGGGCGAAACCATTGGCTATGGTCGGCGAGGCGAAATAAATGAACGAACTAAAATTGCTATCATCCCGGTGGGTTATTCCGATGGATTAAACCGGAGGTTAAGCAATGGAGTTGGAAAGGTCTGGATCAATCAAAAGTTCTACCCTATCATCGGGAGTATTTGTATGGATATGTGCATGATCGATGTAAACGATTCGGATGTTAAGCTTGGCGATGAAGTAATCCTGTTTGGGAAAGAATTTCCCTTACCCAGGATGGCCGAAACCCTCGGAACCATTCCCTATGAAATCATGACGAGTATCTCAACACGTGTAAAACGGGTGTATATTTATGAATAGATGCACTACTTTTGGAGGCTGATCAAGGAATCAAATCCTTGTCACCAGGAGCGATTCCGCAGAGTAGGTGTAAAATCCGACTTCCTATCGGTTTCAATTAAAATGAAAAAATGAAAAAATTATCGGCTGTCATCATTGCAGGAAACGAAGAACACAATATTGCACGTTGTCTGGAATCCTTACAAGGTGTTGCCGATGAGATAATTGTGCTCAACTCATTCTCGACCGATCAAACGGTTGCAATTTGTCGCAGCTATGGAGTCCGCTTGTATCAGCGCGAATGGGCCGGCTATTCCGAGAGTAAGAATTATGCAAACAGCCTGAGTCAATATCCCTGGATCCTCAGCCTCGATGCCGACGAAGCACTCTCCGAGAAGCTAAGAATATCGATTCTTCGTGTAAAAGAGGACGGCGCCCACGATGCCTATCGTGTTAATCGACTTAATTCCTACTTGGGTAAATGGATTCGACACGGAAGCTGGTACCCCGATCGCAAAGTGCGCTTGTGGCGTTCCGGCCTGGCCAAGTGGGAAGGGAATGTTCATGAGAAACTAGTTTTCCGACAAAAAGTGAGCATGGGTCAACTGCAGGGCGATTTATTGCATTACACCCTGAATAATCATTCCCAACAACTGCTTCAAATTGATAAGTTTTCCACTTTATGGGCTGAAGAAGCCTTCAAAAACGGCAAATCGACTACCTTAATGGCAATGATTCTCAAGCCCTTTGCTCGTTTTGTTAAGAATTATTTCCTGAAAGGTGGTTTTCGCGACGGACACGAAGGATTTGTCATTGCACGAATGAGCAGTTTTGCTGTATTTTTACGACTCATCAAATTAAAAGCATTGAGCAATCAAGCTCGACCCAAACCTGTAAGCCCATGAATCAACCTATCATCTTTTTTAATTCGGTTATGTCGTGGGGCGGAGGGGAGAAATGGCACCTCGAAGCAGCCCGACACATGCAGGCTCAAGGTAGAAAAGTGGTCATTTTTTGTCGACCCGATAGTGAATTAGAAAAGCGCGCGCGCGACTGTAATTTACCAACCGAAGCCATCGATGTTCGGAAGTTCACTTACCTCAATCCATTCAAGGTAAGCGCATTAGCTCGTCAGATTCGCACAGTGAATCCGGCAGCCATTATCATGAATCTTTCGAGCGATGTTAAAGCAGCCGGATTAGCGTCGAAGCAAGCGGGCGTGCCAAGAATAATCTACCGCCGAGGAAGTGCCATTCCGCTGAAAAAGCATGTGCTGAATCGATACCTGTTTAAAAAAGTGGTGACCGAAATTTTAGCCAATTCCGAGGAGACCAAATCGACCATCAATCAGAAAGCACCTTTAATGAATCCGGAGCAGATCAAAGTGATTTATAACGGGTTGAAGTTCGAAGACTATCGGCAGGAGGCGAGTCCTTTGTATCAGCGTAAAGGAAACGAATTCATTTTCGGGAACGCTGGTCGTTTGGTGTATCAAAAGAATCAGGTCGATTTAATTCTCATGGCTAGTCAGTTGGAGAAAAAAGGGGTGAATTTCAAAGTCCTGGTTGCCGGGAGTGGTCACTTGGAAAAAGATTTGAAAGCTTTGGTGCATAAAAGGAAGCTCGAGCACCGTTTTGAGTGGTTAGGATTTGTCAAAGAGATGGATGCTTTTTATCGCAGCATCGATGCTTTTGTTCTCACCTCACGTTGGGAAGGGTTTGGTTATGTGTTGGCCGAAGCCGGTTATTTTGAAAAGCCTGTTTTAGCTTATCGCGTTTCTTCCAATCCGGAACTAGTAATCCACGAAGAAACAGGCTTGCTATCACCCATTCATCAAATTGATGCTTTGGCAGAAAACGCAGAAACACTCATTTCCAATCCGCAGTTGGTTCAGGAGCTTGGCTCCAACGCCCACCAGCGAGTCTTGCAACAATTCGATTTCTATCAAAACATGCAGCAACTCGAAGACTGGCTCTTCCGTCAGTAAACAGACTCGTGTGCTGACTTCCCGGATGCTTTAGGCGGTTGGCGGTTGGCGGTTGGCTTTTGGCTTTTGGCTGGTTCGTTTTTGCAAACTTTTCACCCGGCGTTCATTCAGAACACGGATGACACGGATTTGACGGATTCACGCAGATTTGATTCAAGTCGATATAATTGGATCCTAGCTCAAAGCTGAAGACTAGCCTTTTAACTTTTAATTTTTCACCTTTCACTTTCACCGTTCACTGTTAACTATTCACCGTTCACCCGTCGTTCACTCCCGATAGGCTACGCCACCGGGATCTCCGCTGCGCTCCGACGTTCACCATTCACCGAATTGCTTCACTCTTCACTTCCAGCGTTTATTCAGAACACAGATGACACGGATTTGACGGATTCACGCAGATTTGATTCAAGTCGATATAATTGGATCCTAGCTCAAAGCTGAAGACTAGCCTAATCACTGATCTCTTTGCGCTCTCTGCGGGTCCTTTGCGCCCTTTGCGTGAGCCCCCCGTTCAGCATTGGTCGAGATAATTGCAAAGTAAAGGAGCTGAGTAGTTATAGGGCCGCAGAGGTTTTTGAGGACGCAAAGGTTCGCGCAAAGTGCACAGAGGACCCGCAAAGAGCGCAGAGTTTTTCCCGTGAACTAGAATGAATGCTATACGGTTTCAATGAATAATTTTTTCCCCACCTTTGCATAATCTGCTAAATACTAGAAGTCCATGAACCGGTCGATACTCGTACTACTCCTCCTTCTGCCTTTCGTAATGGTAGCGCAGGACCCTCCGCATACGTCCATTTTTGGAACCTATGGCGCTATCCAGAATCCAACGGCTCGCTTCGGACAGGATCGAATGGCTTTCGTCGGGTTCGGATACCTGCCCTACGAAAACCGAATCATCCACAATAACTGGGAAGAAGGACGTCCGGAACGACTCATTCACATCAACCTGATGTTCTTGAGCTTCCTGAATGTATCGGCTCATCTGGTGCAACCATTGAATCAAGAAGTGCAATGGGGAATCGGCGACCGTTCAATCAAAGTGCGGCTTAAACTGCTGAAGGAAGGCAGGTATCATCCACAAATCGCATTGGGAATGCACGACATCATTGCGATCAACACCTACAACGGAGCCTTTTACTTGGTTGCGAACAAAAGCTTTCCCTTACCGGCTGATCTACAATTAGATGTGCATGGTGGCTACGGTTACGATTTGCAACAGAGCAATGCCTTGGTCGGATTTCTGTGGCAAGAGAACCCGGCACGGAATAATTCGCGGCTCACCGGTCTTTTCGGAGGATTCGAGCTTCAATACCAGAGTCAGAGCCTCCTTTTGGAATACGACACGGAAAAATGGAATGCGGGCTATTCGGTTTTGTTATCGAACCAGTGGGTGAATCGGTATTTGCCGAGCTTGCGAGTGCGAGTGGGGGTATACACGCTCGGATTCGAGCAATTCACCGGTCAACTCGGAATTTTCTATCGCTTCGGAGACCGCTTCTTCTCCAATCTAGAGCGCCACTAGGTTTTAAAAGGCGC